>NZ_JBIBIC010000004.1:0-481958 GCF_042957385.1 Streptomyces sp. NPDC008079 | reverse complement strand
GCGGTGCAGTCCTAGACAGCTCCACCACACCGGAGGTCTTCGCCATGATCAAGCACCGGCACATGTCAACAACGCTCGTGATCAATACACCTAGGACCGCGCGCGGCGGGTGCGACCTGCCGTCGGACCGCGCGGGCGGCGGAATTACGTCAGGCTCCCGCGCGGTAGGCCGCGTCCAACCGGGGAAGGCAACAGGGGCACACGGTTGTCGACGGCAGGAGGTCTCGGTGAAGGTGGGTCTGTTGACCCGGGAATATCCGCCGGATGTATACGGCGGAGCCGGGGTCCACGTGGAGTTCCTGGCCCGTGAACTGCGCTCATTGGTGGATGTCGCCGTGCACTGCTGGGGCGACGGGGCGGACAGCCCCGACACCGGGGTGACCCGGCACCACGCCCCGTCCACGCTCGACGGCGCCAACGACGCGCTGCGCACCTTCTCCGTCGACCTGGCCATGGCCGCCGGTCTTCAGGGCCGCGACCTCGTCCACTCGCACACCTGGTACGCCAACCTCGCGGGCCATCTGAGCAAGCTGCTCTACGGCATACCGCACGTGCTCACCGCCCACTCGCTGGAGCCGCTGCGGCCCTGGAAGGCGGAGCAGCTCGGCGGCGGCTACGCCCTGTCGAGCTGGGCCGAGCGCACGGCGATGGAGTCGGCCGACGCGGTGGTCGCGGTCTCCGACGGCATGCGCGGCGACATCCTGGGCTGCTATCCGGCGCTCGACCCCGACCGGGTGCACGTCATCCGCAACGGGATCGACACCGCCACCTACCGGCCCGACCCGCGCACCGACGTGCTCAGCCGGATCGGCATCGATCCGCAGCGCCCCTACGTGCTCTTCGTCGGCCGGATCACCCGGCAGAAGGGCGTGCCCCATCTTCTGCGGGCCGCCCGCGAACTCGACCCGTCCGCGCAGCTCGTGCTGTGCGCGGGAGCGCCGGACACCCCCGCGCTCGACCGCGAATTCCGCGCGCTCTTCGACGAGCTGAACGCGGTACGCGACGGCGTGCACTGGATCCCGGCGATGCTGCCACGCCCCGCCGTGGTCCAACTCCTCACCCACGCGGCGGTGTTCGCGTGTCCTTCGGTGTACGAGCCGCTGGGCATCGTGAATCTGGAGGCGATGGGCTGCGGCACACCCGTGGTCGCCTCCGCGGTCGGCGGCATCCCCGAGGTCGTCGAGGACGGCGTCACCGGGCTGCTCGTGCCCTACCGCGAGGAGGACCCCGCCGCGTTCGAGGCGGGACTCGCGCGGGCGCTCAACCGGGTGATCGGCGACCGCGCCGAGGCGGAGCGGATGGGGGCGGCGGGCCGGGACCGCGCGGTGCGCGAATTCGGCTGGGACACCGTGGCACGGCGTACGGCGGAGCTGTACGCGTCGGTGCTGGCGCAGGGCCGGTAGGCGGAGTGAGCCGGTGAACGCCGGAACACGGGACCGGGATCAGGCACGAGAACGGCACGAGGAGCAGATATGAGCGGCAGAGACGACAAGGGGGGGTCTCGATGCGTGGAGGACCTTCGGTACTGGGCATAGTGCTGGCCGGTGGCGCGGGAAAGCGGCTGATGCCGCTGACCGCCGACCGGGCCAAACCAGCGGTGACCTTCGGCGGCACGTACCGCCTGGTCGATTTCGTCCTGTCGAACCTGGTGAACGCGGACATCCTGCGGATCTGCGTGCTGACGCAGTACAAGTCCCACTCGCTCGACCGCCATGTGACCACCACCTGGCGGATGTCCAGCCTGCTGGGCAACTACGTGACGCCGGTACCGGCACAGCAGCGGCTCGGCCCGCGCTGGTACCTCGGCAGCGCGGACGCGATCCTTCAGTCCCTCAATCTCGTGCACGACGAACAGCCGGACTACATCGCGGTGTTCGGCGCCGACCATGTGTACCGGATGGACCCCCGGCAGATGCTGGCGCAGCACATCGAGCACGGCGCGGGCGTCACCGTCGCGGGAATCAAGGTGCCCAGAGCCGACGCGGCGGGCTTTGGCGTGATCTCGCCCGCCGCCGACGGCATACAAGTGGAACGCTTCCTGGAGAAACCCCTCGACCCGCCGGGGCTGCCCGGCGACCCCCAGCATGTCTTTGCCTCGATGGGCAACTACCTGTTCAGTACGAAGACCCTGATCGACGCCCTGCACGAGGACGCGGAGGACCCGCAGTCCGTGCACGACATGGGCGGCAGCATCCTGCCCCGGCTCACCGACCAGGGCGTCGCCCAGGTCTACGACTTCGACAACAACCACGTGCCGGGCGAGACCGCCCGCGACCACGGCTACTGGCGCGACGTCGGCACGCTGGACGCGTACTACGACGCGCACATGGACCTGATCTCCGACCAGCCCGCCTTCAGCCTGCACAACCGGCGCTGGCCCATCTACACCCATTCCGGGCAGCTCCCGCCCGCCAAGATCGCCGCGGGCGGCATCGTGGGCGAGTCGGTGGTGAGCCCCGGCTGTGAGATCCGCGGGCAGGTCACCCGCTCGGTGCTGTCGCCCGGCGTGGTCGTGGACACCGGCGCCGTCGTCCAGGGCTCGGTACTGCACGACAACGTACGGGTCGGGCGCGGCGCCATCGTCAGGGGCGCGGTGCTCGACAAGAACGTCGACGTGCCGCCGGGCGCCACCATCGGCGTCAACCCGGACCGCGACCGCGAGCTGTACACGGTCTCCGCGGCGGGGGTGATCGCGCTGGGCAAGGCCCAGTTGGTGCTCTGACACGCACCGCCCGTCCGCGGAACGGCGGCCACCCCTCGCACCGAGGGGTGGCCGCCGTTCCCGTGCGGCCGGGGGAGCGCCGCCTAGCTGCCGTACACCTCCAACTCGTAGATCCGCGCCGCGGGATCGGTGTTCTGGGTCGGCGTGATCACGCTGAGCCGCACATAACGGGCCGTGGCGCTCACCGCGTTGGTCGTGGAATCAGCGGTGTTGCCGCGGACCTGGGCGACGGTGGTCCAGGTGCTGCCGTCGGCGGAGACGGCGAGATCGAAGTCCTTGGTGTTCCAGCTCGGGTCCTCACCGCCCGCCCCGGCGTGCCGGACGGTCAGCGAGGACAGCGCGTGCGAGGCGCCGAGGTCGACCTGGAGGGTCTTGGTGCCCGACACCTTCGAGCACCACTTGTCGCTGTTGCCGCCGGTGTAACTGCCGTTGACCGCCTTGTCGGGCGTCTCGGTGGTGCCGCACGCGTCGGAGCCGGTCGCGGTGCGGCCGAGCGCGAGATCGGCCTGGCCGCCGCCGTACACCTCCAGTTCGTAGAGCCTGGCGGCCACGGTCGAGCCGGCCGCGTCGTTGACCGGCGAGGAGATGGCGACCTTCACATAGCGGGCCTGGCGCGCCGAGACCGGGTGGTAGGTACGGCTGGAGCGCGAGCCCGTGACGGTGGCCGCGGTGGTCCAGTTGGCGCCGTCGGTACTGGTCTGGATGGTGAACGCGGCCGTGTTCCAGCCGGTGTTCTCCCCGCCGAGCCCGGCGTGCTTGAGCACGAACGACGACACGGTCTGCACCGAGCCGAGGTCCACCTGGATCGACGGATTGGCCACCGTGGAGCACCACTTGCTGTTGTCCTTCAGTGTGCCGTCCACGGCCTTGTCGCCGGACTCCGCGGTCGCGCACGGCGCCGAGGCCGTCACCGGCTTGCCCTTGGCCAGGTCCGTGCCCAGTTCGGGCGCGGCCGGTACCGGGGTCGCTCCGTCGGTGAAGGACGGCGGGACGTCGCCCGCGCCCGTTCCCCAACTCGCGCTCGGCGTACCGCCCATGGTGAAGTTCAGCGTCCCGCCGCCCGCCACGTCCGGGTAGCGCAGGTAATTGTGGCTGGTGGCCGTCCCGTTGACGCTGACGCCCTGCACATAGCCGCCGCTGCCCGAGGAGTTGATGGTGATGTTGCCGCCGGGCCGCTGGAGCAGCACGGACGGGAACTGCGGGCCGTGGATCGCCAGTGTGTCCGCGCCGGGCGTCGCCGGGTACACCCCGAGCGCGGCCCACACGTACCAGGCCGAGGTCGCGCCCAGGTCGTCGTTGCCCGGCAGGCCGCCGGGGCCCGTGGTGTACGACTCGGTCATCACCTTGCGCACCGCGTCCGAGGCGCCCGCGGGGTCACGCGCGTAGTTGTACGCCCACGGCACACCGTGCTCCGGCTCGTTGCCGATGTAGTAGTACGGCAGGCTCTGGCCCGCGTTGACCTGCGTGAAGTGGTGGTCGAGGCGCTGCACCGCGGTCTGCCGGCCGCCCATGTCGTTGATCAGGTCGGAGAAGTCGTACGGCACCATCCAGGTGTACTGCGACGCGTTGCCCTCGGTGAAGTTGTTCTGGCTGGCCGGATTCAGCGGCCATGCCCAGCTCCCGTCGGAGTTGCGCGGCTGCGTGTAGCCGGACTCGGTGCTGTACGTGTTGCGCCACCACTGCGCGCGCGTCATGTGCGTGGAGTAACTGGACGTGTTCCCCAGCGCCTTGGCGAACTGCGCGACCGCGAAGTCCGACGCGGAGTATTCGAGGGAGTCCGAGGGCGCGCCGGGCAGATAGTGCAGGTTGGTGTACGTGCCCTGATTGCCGCGGATCGGCGAGCCCTGCATCGTGCCGCCGTTGGACGCCTTCTCCATCAGCGACAGCGCGCTCGCGGTGTCGAAGTCCCTGGCCCCGAAGGCGTAGAGACTGCTGACGATGATCGGACCCGGATCGCCCGTCATCACGAAGTCCTCGTTGGTCTGCTGCGACCACTTCGGCAGCAGACCGCCCTGCTGCCCGTCCAGGACCATCGACTTGGCGATGTCGCTCGCCTCGGTCGGCGCGATCAGCGCGACCAGCGCCGCCCAGGACCGGTAGATGTCCCAGCCCGAGTAGTTCTGGTAGACCGGCCGGGTCGAATTGTGCACCGCGCCGTCGAAGCCCCGGTAGTCGCCGTTGACGTCACTGGAGACGTTGGGGCTCTGGAAGACGTGGTAGAGCGAGGTGTAGAACTTCTTGAGGTCGGCGGTCGCGCCGCCGGAGACCTGCGCCCGGTTGAGGATCTGGTTCCACGAGGTGTCGGCGGCCGTGCGCACCGCGCCGAAGTCCCAGCCGTTGTTCTCCGCCACCACGTTGGCCTGCGCGTTCGCCACGCTCACGTAGCTCAGCCCGACCTTGAACTGCACGGCCGCGTTGCCGGTCGTGTCGAAGGTGACGTACGCGCCGGTGTTGGTGCCGCTCGCGCTGGACGAGCCGTCGGTGACCGTGCCGCCCGACCAGGTGCCGTGCCCGGTCGGGGCGCGGTCGAAGCGGATGTCGAAGTAGATCTGGAAGGTCTTCGTGGAGCCGCAGAAGCCGCCCGCGGTGACGCTGCCGGTCACTTCGGAACCGTTGACGTTCACCGTGCCGCTGCGGTTTCCCGTCGCGCTGCGGCTGGTGTTGATCAGCAGCCGGGACGACGTGGACGAGGGGTAGGTCAGCTTCCCCATGCCGGTACGGGTGGTGGCCGTCAGCTCGACATTGGTCGCGTACTTGTCCAGCCGGTTCTTGTAGTAGCCGGGAGCGGCCGACTCGTTCGCCTTGGTGTAACCGGACGCGTAACTCGTCCAGTTGGTGCCCGGTGAGGTGCTGACCGCGCCGGTGACCGGCATCAGCGGCAGGTCCTCGTTGTTCGGGCAGCCCGCGCCGTCGAAGTGCGTGAGGCTGAAGTCCTCGATCGAGGTGTCGGAGTAGCGGTAGCCGGAGGGCGAGGCCGTCGGGGTGTCGGGGCTGAACTGTACGCCGCCGAACGGCACCACCGCGCCCGGATACGTACTGCCGCCCGCGCCGCCCGGCACGGGGTTGGGGGCCGAGCTGTCGTCGGTGCCGACGAACGGGTCGGCGTACTGCGTCAGCGGCAGCGTCGCGGCGTGCGCGGGGGCCGCGGCCAGGCCGCCGACGCCGAAGGCGGCCAGTAACAGGGCGCTCGCGGCGCCGACGGTTCTGATGCGGAACGGAGTGGGGGGCACGGAGGAGACCACCTTCTCGCGGAGGCGGCGCGCCGTCGTCCTTGCGGGCCGCCTCGGGGCACGGGGGCTGCGCGAAGTGCATGTGAACGTTACCAAGCAGAACCGAATTGTTGAGGTGTACCTGACTGAATGTCAAGGGTGCGGACCAGGCCGGGACATCGGGTGTTTCCGGCCGTACGATGCCCGTGCGGAGCCGCCGACGAGGTCCGTGCGAAAGGGGCGTGACGATGCGTCGGGTCGAACGCGCGAGGGCCTGACATTTTGTGAACGTTACCAAGCGCTCCACCACGGACGATGGTTGTCCGCGCCGTGGCCTGACATCATCGACACCAGCCCGTACGGCGGTCGGCCCGAAGCACGCCGAGGAGGAGGCCCGTGAAGCGCCCGACGATGAAGGACGTGGCCCGGACCGCGGGGGTGAGCCCCATGACGGTCTCCCGCGTCGTCTCGGGCGAGCCGGGCGTCTCGCCGGACACCGCCGCCAGGGTCGAGCGGGCGGTCAGGAAGCTCGGTTACCAGCGCAACGACAACGCGCGCAATCTGCGCCAGAAGAACCTCGGCACCTCCACCATCGCGCTCGTCGTCGACGACCTCGCCAACCCCTTCTACGCGCTGATGGCCCGCTCGGTCGAGGACGAGGCGCACCGCCGCGGCTACGTCGTGCTCGTCGGCAGCACCAACGACGAACCGCGGCGCGAACGCGAGGTCATCGCCGCCTTCACCGCCCGTCAGGTGGACGGCCTGATCATCGTGCCGACCAGCGGCGGCCACGGTTTCCTCAAGCAGCCCATGGAGGGCGGCACCCAGGTGGTCTGCGTGGACCGGCCCGCCAAGGGCCTCGCCGTGGACACCGTCACCGTCGACAACCGCGCGGGCGCCGAACGCGCGGTCAGCCACCTGCTCGGCCACGGCCACACCCGTATCGCCTACCTGGGCGACCGCTACGGCATCTGGACCCAGCGGGAGCGCCACCTCGGCTACCTCGACGCGCTGGCCGCGCACGGCATACCCGAGGACCCCGACCTCGTCCGGCACGAACTGCGCTCCCACCGCGAGGCGCGCGGCGCGCTCGCCGGGCTGCGCGCCCTGCCGGACCCGCCGACCGCGCTGTTCGCCAGCAACGACCTGATCACCATGGGCGTGCTCGACGGCCTCGACCACCCGGCCCCGGTGGCGATCGTCGGCTTCGACGATCTGCCGCTCGCCGAACGGCTCAGCCCGCCGCTGACCGTGGTCAGCCAGGACCCGGTGGCCATCGGCGGCACGGCGGCCAATCTGCTCTTCGCCCGGATCGGCGGCGACCGCTCCGCACCCCGCTCCGTGGTGCTGCTGACCCGTCTCGTGATCCGCGGCTCCGGCGAATTCCGCGGCCTCCGGCCTCCCCAACCCGCCCCGGATCAGCGGTGATTACCGTCAGCAGCGGAAGTCCACTGTCGCGTCATTGACATGCACACCATTCCCCATCAGGGTGAGAGCGCTCTCAGAACCGCTGCGGAGGAACGGATTCCGCGATGTCCGGCGACGTCTGTCCTCCGCGGTGCCCCAACTGATGAGGAGTACAGAGCGTGTACATCACCAAACGGAAACTGTTCGTACCGCTGGCCGCGGCCACGCTGATCGGCGGCGGACTGACCGCCGCGGGGCTCGCGTCGACCGCCTCGGCCTCGGTGCCGGACACCATTCCGCTCACCTTCACCAACAACTCCGGCCGCGGCGACCAGGTCTACGTCTACGACATCGGCACCAACCTCGCCACCGGAGAACAGGGCTGGGCCGACGCGGACGGCGCCTTCCACGCGTGGCCGGCCGGCGGCAATCCCCCCACCGAGGCACCCGACGCGTCCATCGCGGGCCCCGCCGACGGCCAGTCGCTCACCCTGAAGCTCCCCAAGTTCTCCGGCCGGGTGTACTTCTCCTACGGCCAGAAGCTGGTCTTCAAGCTGACCACCGGCGGCCTCGTCCAGCCCGCCGTGCAGAATCCGGACGACCCGAACCACGACATCCTGTTCAACTGGACCGAGTACACGCTCAACGACTCGGGCCTGTGGATCAACAGCACGCAGGTCGACATGTTCTCCGCCCCCTACGCGGTCGGCGTGAAGACCGCGGACGGGACGACGAAGACCACGGGACACCTCAAGCCCGGCGGCTACAACGGGTTCTTCGACGGCCTCAAGGCGCGGCCCGGCGGCTGGGCGGGCCTGGTCGAGACCGCGCCCGACGGCAGCGTCCTGCGCGCGCTCGCGCCCGGCCACGGCATCGAGTCCGGCGCGCTGCCCGCCTCGGTGATGGACGACTACATCAACCGGGTCTGGGACAAGTACAGTTCCTCGACCCTGACGGTCACGCCCTTCGGCGACCAGCCGGACACCAAGTACTTCGGCCGGGTCTCCGGTGACGTCATGAACTTCACCGACTCCTCGGGCGCGGTCGTCACCAGCTTCCAGAAGCCGGACTCCGACAGCGTCTTCGGCTGCTACAAGCTGCTGGACGCGCCGAACGACCAGGTGCGCGGCCCCATCTCCCGTACGCTGTGCGCCGGTTACAACCGCACGACGCTGCTGACCAACTCCGAGCAGCCCGACGCGGACGCGTCCGACTTCTACCAGGACGCGGACACCAACCAGTACGCCCGCGAGATCCACGAGCAGATGGCCGACGGGAGCGCGTACGCCTTCGCCTTCGACGACGTCGGCAACCACGAGTCGCTGGTCCACGACGGCGACCCGCAGGAGGCGTCGATCACGCTCGACCCGTTCGACTGAGCCGCGTCAGCGGCCCGGTGGGGTGACGACGACGGCCGCGGCGGCGGGTGCTGCCGCGGCGTTGTCGTCGTTGTTCCCGTCCCAGTCGGTCACGGTGTCGCCGACGATGTGGCCCGCGAGACCGACCGCCAGGAAGACCCCGACGAGGACCTTCGCCGCGGTGCTCATCAGCAGCGGCCGGGTGGCGGAGGCGAGGGCGCCGGGAACGGCTCCGGGCACCGCCCCGTAGGTGTCGCCCGGCACGGCGCCCGGCATGCCCGGCCGCACCGCGCCCGGTACGGCCCCAGGCGCGTCGCCGTCGCCGAAGAGCCGCTTGGGGTAGGCGGAGGTCAGCAGGAGTACGTAGGCGCTGAACCGCATGCTGTAGCGCAGCGTCGCGGCGCTCGCCTCGAACAGCGGCCGGGGCATGCGGCCGAGCACCAGCGTGATCAGCCAGATGATGAAGGCGAGCGCGTACCAGCCGGAGGTCACCAGGCCCTGCACGATGCCGGCCGGGATCATCAAGATGATGCGGAAGAACACCGCGAGCCGGTTCAGCGGCCCCGGCCGCAGCTCGATCCGCACCGGATAGTGCTCGGCGGGCCGCAGCGCGAACGGCGGATACCGGTCGACCAGCAGCATCGCGCTGGCGTGCACACGCGTCTCGTACGCCAGGAACGCGCCGAGGTAGCGGGCCACGCCCTCGGGCAGGTGCCCGGTGAACAGCGCGGCGAACCAGCCGACGATGACGGTGAAGAACGCGCCGACGCCGAGCACGAACACCACGATGAACTGCGGGATCAGCAGCAGCCAGCGCAGCAGCACCGTCAGCCGCCGCTGGCGGCCCGGGTCCGGCATGTCCAGTTCCGGCAGCCTCTCCACCGGCTCGGCCCCCTCGGGCCTCGCCCACATCGGTTGCGTCATGCCCGGCGCTCCGTCCCGGGGCGTCCACGAAGACGCCCTCGTGGACGAACCTCGCAGTACGGGGCACCCCTCGCATGTCCAGCAGGGCGGCCGGGTGACGCCCGGACGGGCCGCACCGCCGTGCGGGCGCTCCCGCGGGCGGTGACCATGGAGCGCGAAGGGGGGGCTTCCGTGTAGGCCCGCACGTGCCGGGCAGGCGCGGGAACAGGGGCGCCGCGCGTGACCCGCGGGCGCCGCCGCAGCGATGACGACGACCGAGAGGTGCGAGCCATGCCCAGGGGATCGAGTGCCAAGCGCGAGCGCCAGTACGAGCACATCAAGGAGAGCGTCGAGGACCGCGGCGGGTCCGAGAAGCGGGCGAAGGAGATCGCGGCGCGCACCGTCAACAAGGAGCGCGCCCGCTCCGGCGAGGCGCGCACCGCGAGCCGCAGTTCCACCCACGACATGTCGTCGGGCCGCCGCGGCGGCCTGCGCTCGCACTCCGGCGCGCAGGGCCCGACGAAGGAACAGCTCTACAACGAGGCCAGGCAGCGGAACATCAAGGGCCGCTCGTCGATGACGAAGGCGGAGCTGTCCAAGGCGCTCGGCCGCTGACGCCCGCCCGCTGACGGCCGCCGGGCGTCGGACGACTCGGGTTGAGGTCCGGGTCCCGGTCCAGGTCCGGGCTCGGGCTCGGGCTCAGTTGAAGGTGTCCGGGTCGGGGCCCGTGCGCTCACCGCGGTCGAGTGCGGTGATGGCGGCCATGTCGGCCTCGGGCAGCTCGAAGTCGAAGAGCCGGAAGTTCTCCTCGACGCGGGCGCGGGTCACCGACTTCGGGAAGACGATGTCGCCGCGCTGGATGTGCCAGCGGAGTGTGACCTGGGCGGGTGTGCGGCCCAGCCGTTCCGCGGCGGCCACCAGCACCGGGTCCTTGAGCACGTTGCCCTTGGCGATCGGGGACCACGCCTCGGTCGCGATCTCGTGCTCGGCGTTGAAGGCCCTTACGTCGTCCTGCACCAGGTAGGGGTGCACCTCGATCTGGTTGACCGCGGGGACGACCGTGCACTTCTGGAGCAGGCGGCTGATGTGCGGCGGCTGGAAGTTGGACACCCCGATGGCCTTGGCGCGGCCCGAGGCGTAGATCTCCTCCAGCGCCCGCCACGTCTCGGTGAAGTCGCCCACCGCGGGCCTCGGCCAGTGGATCAGGAAGAGGTCCAGATACGGCGTGTCCAGGTCGTCGAGCGAGCGCGCGAAGGCCGTGAGGGCGTCGCCGTACGCGTGGTAGGAGTTGTCGAGCTTGCTGGTGACGAAGACCTCCTCGCGCGGCAGGCCCGACGCGCCGACGGCCTGGCCGACTTCCTTCTCGTTGCCGTACATCTCGGCGGTGTCGATGTGGCGGTAGCCGATCTCCAGGGCGGTGGTGACCGCCTCCCGGGTGTCCTTCGGCGGGATCTGGAACGTCCCGAAGCCGAGCTGGGGGATGGCGACGCCGTTGTTGAGCGTGAGAGCGGGCACAGCAGACATGTGCGCGACTTCCTTGCGTGTCTCGGCGGATGATTCCCGGTGGAGCCGCCTGACCTGCGGCGACGAGCCCGGAGTGACAGGGCGGCCTTCACCCACCGTAACTTCTGCCGACGTATCCGGCCTGCCGACGGCAGACCCCGGCGCGCGGACCCTGAACGGGTCATGAGAGGCGCCCAGCCGATACGACCGGACGACGGGGGGGATGCCGCCGGCCGTATCGGCTTGTGAGGCGGGGGGGTGCCTCAAAGGTTCGGGTGCCCGGGTCCCGCACCGCCAAACACCCCGAATCCGGGAGCGTGCCGAATTCGCTTCGGAGAGCGCTCTCTCGGCAGGGGTGTAACCCGTTACGCTGTGCCTGTTCCGTGCCACGCCGCCCCGCGTGAAGGAGACGTCCCTTGTCCGACCCGAGCTTCGCGCCGCGTCCTACGCTGGAGGCCGTCGCCGCGCGGGCCGGGGTGTCGCGTGCCACCGCCTCGCGGGTGGTCAACGGGGGAGCGGGAGTACGGGGACCGCTGGTGGAGCGGGTCCGCAAGGCCGTGGACGAGCTGGGATATGTGCCGAATCAGGCGGCCCGCACGCTGGTGACGCGGCGCAATGACGCCATCGCGGTGGTGGTGGCCGAGCCGGAGACGCGGTTCTTCACCGACCCGTTCTTCGCGCAGCAGGTGCGCGGGATCAGCAAGGAACTCACCGCGCGGGACAATCAGTTGGTGCTGCTGCTGACCGAGGGGGCCGCGGATTACGAGCGGGTCGGCCGCTATCTGGCGGGCGGTCACGTCGACGGCGCGCTGATCTTCTCGCTGCACACCGACGGTTCGCTGCCCGTGCTCTCCAGCAGGGGAGACGTGCCGATCGTCATCGGCGGCCGTCCCACCTGGTCCGATCAGGAGTCCGGCCGCCGCGCCCTGTACGTGGACTGCGACAACCGGGGCGGTGCGCGGGACGCGGTACGGCACCTGCTGGGCATCGGCCGCCGCCGGATCGCCCACATCGCGGGACCGCTCGACCAACTGGCGTCGGTGGACCGGCTGGACGGGTTCCGTGACGTGCTGCCGGAGACCGACCCGCGGATGATCGCCGAGGGCGACTTCACCCCGGAAGGCGGCGCCCGCGCCATGGCCGAACTCCTCCAGCGCTGCCCCGACCTGGACGCCGTCTTCGCCGCCTCCGACGTCATGGCCTCCGGCGCCCTGCGCGTCCTGCGCACCTCAGGACACCGCGTCCCCGACGACATCGCCGTCGTCGGCTTCGACGACATGGTCTCCGTCGCCGAATGGACCGACCCGCCCCTGACCACCGTCCGCCAGGACATCGAAGAAATGGGCCGCCTCATGGCCCGCCTCCTCCTGCGCGCCCTGGAGCCCGCGCTGGCCGCCGAGGCCGTTCCGGCGCTGTCGTCCATCGTCACCCCGACCCGGCTGATCGTCCGCGCCTCCGCCTGAGGCCGCCGGACCGGATCAGCCGGACCGGATCGGTCGGACAGGATCAGACGGGCCGGACCAGTCGGGCTCGCTCGGCCGGGCCGGGATCCGACGGACCGGATCGGCCGGATCAGACGCGTCGGACGGACTGGTCCCGCTCGGCCGGGGCGGGGTTCGACGGACCGTCACCACTCCGCCGCGCGGGCCGAATTGTGGCACTCCTCCCGTATTCGTCGTGCGACGGCTCTTGACGAGGGGTCGCCGGAGCGGGCACGCTCCTTCTGGTGGCCTGAGAGCGCTCTCAGACGGAGCGGCCCCCCGACTCTCGGCGCACCGAACCCACCCGTTCCGCCCGACCGTCGCGTATCCGCGACCCACCCGCCATGGGAGCGCTTCCAGATGACCGCTGTCGACGACCACGCCACTGCCGAGGAGCTGCGGTTCCCGGCCGGATTCCGGTGGGGGACGGCCACGGCCGCGTATCAGATCGAAGGAGGCGCGACGGAGGACGGGCGGACACCGTCGATCTGGGACACCTTCAGCAGCACGCCGGGGCGGGTGCGCAACGGGGACACCGGCGACATCGCCGCCGACCACCGGCACCGGATGCCCGAGGACGTCGAGCTGATGCGCGAACTCGGCGTCACGGACTACCGGTTCTCGGTGTCCTGGCCCCGCGTCCAGCCGACCGGCCGGGGCCCCGCGGTGCAGCGCGGCCTGGACTTCTACCGGCAGCTCACCGACCGGCTGCTGGAGGCGGGAATCCGGCCGGTGGTCACGCTCTACCACTGGGATCTGCCGCAGGAGCTGGAGGACGCGGGCGGCTGGCCCGAGCGCGACACGGCGGCGCGGTTCGCGGACTACGCGGAGCTCGTCGGCGAGGCGCTGGGGGACCGCATCCCGCTGTGGACGACCCTCAACGAGCCCTGGTGCAGCGCCTTTCTGGGCTACGGCTCCGGCGCGCACGCGCCCGGCAGGACCGACCCGGCCGCCGCACTGCGCGCCGCGCACCACCTCAACCTCGGGCACGGCATGGCCGTCGGCGCCCTGCGCGCACTGCTCCCCGACACGGCCGCGGTCTCGCTGGTGCTCAACCTGGCGGCGGTGCGCGGCCGTTCCGACTCCGCGGCCGACCGCGACGCGGTGCGCAGGATCGAGGCGCTGGCCAACCGGATCTTCCTCGACCCGGTCTTCCACGCGCGCTACCCGCGCGACCTGATGGAGGACACGGCGGCGCTCACCGACTGGTCGTTCGTACGGGACGGCGACCTCGCCGAGATCTCCCGGCCGATCGACGTACTCGGCCTCAACTACTACAGCCCCACCGTGGTCGCCGCCGCGGCGGCCTCGCCCTCCGCCGTGCCCGGCCGCCCCTCCCCGGCGGAGCCCTCGCCGTGGCCGGGCACCGACGGCGTCGTCCGCTTCCTGCCCGCGGAGGGCCCGCGCACCGCGATGGGCTGGCCGGTCGACGCCGAGGGCCTGACCGGACTGCTGCGCCGCCTGGGCAGGGAACTGCCCCGCGTGCCGCTGATGATCACCGAGAACGGCGCCGCGTACCACGACTACGCCGACCCGTCGGGCGCCGTCCACGACCCCGAGCGGATCGCCTACCTGGCCGGCCATCTGGCCGCCGTGCTGGAGGCGGTGCGCTCGGGCGTGGACGTCCGCGGCTACTTCCTCTGGTCGCTGCTCGACAACTTCGAGTGGTCCTACGGCTACAGCAAGCGCTTCGGCATCGTGCACGTCGACTTCGCCAGCCAGCGCCGCACCCTCAAGGACAGCGCCCGGTGGTACGCCGACCTGATCGCGGCCAACCGCGCCGCGCCCGGCGCGCCGGGACCGCGCCACCCGCACCGCCGCGGTGCCGGAGTCCGCGCGGTGTGAGGCGGGCGGGGCGTGTCGCGGTCCGGCCGTGCGCGCCGGGCCCGGTCAGCGCGCGGCTGGCCCGGCCGGGTCGACGCGGTGCCGCTGTACGTGCTCGTACGCCATCGTCGTCTGCACATCGGCGATCTCGCGGCGCTCGGTGAGCCGGTCGATGACGAAGGCGTAGACGCCGTTCACGTCGGGGACCGCGATGTGGATCAGGAAGTCGTGCGGGCCCGAGGTGACGAACAGGCCGATCACCTCGGGCAGCGTGGCGGCCCACTCGCGGAAGCCCTCGATGACCGGCCGGGCGGGCGGCCTGACCCGTACCGCGATCAGCGCCTGCACCGGGCGGCCGATCGCTTCGAGGTCCAGGGTCGCGTGGTAGCCGGTGATCACCCCGCGGTCGCGCAGCTGCTTGACGCGTTCGAGCGAGGTGGAGGGGGAGACGCCGGTCTTGGCGGCGAGATCGCGGTTGGTCTGCCGTGCGTCGTGCTGCAATTCCCCCAGCAGAGCCTGGTCCAGCGCATCAAATTCCACGAGAGTCCCTATCTGCCTGATGAAGTTCGGTAGCTCTGAGAGAAGACGGCACGTGTGCCTAGTCTAGGCGGCGGATTCCCGATCGGATGGAGGGCGCCGCATGGACGTGCGCACGGACCTGTCGACCCGGCAGGCGAAACTCAAATGGGTCATCGTCGTGGACGAGGAGCTGCCCGCCGGGCGGCTGGTGAACGCCGCCGCCTGCATGGCCGCCTCGGTCGGCAAGGAACTGCCGGACCTGGTGGGGCGCGGCGGCGAGGACGCCTCGGGCGGCGTGCACCCCGGCCTGCCCTGGGCGGGCTGCTCCGTCCTCGCCGCCGACGCCGGCACGCTGCGTGAGCTGCGCGGCAAGGCGGCGGCCAAGGACGGTGTCCTGGTGGTCGACATGCCCGAGGCGGCCCAGACCTCACGGGTCTACGACCAGTATCTGGACCAGCTCGCGGGCACCAAGGGCGAGGACGTGGCGTACAGCGCGATCAGCCTGGTGGGCCCGCGCAACGCGGTGGACCGACTGGTCGGCAGGCTCCCGCTGCTGCGCTGAGCGCGAGTACGGGCCGCGGGCGCGTACGCACGGGCCGCCGCGTATCCGCCGGTAGGTGTGCGCGTGTGCGTCCCGTACCCGCGGTGTGCGCCCCGTACCCGCCGGTACGTACTCGTCCCGGCGCTCCCGACGCGCCCGTCGGCGCCAGTCGAGCGATGATCGAGGGATGAGGCGTACCGGTCGCGAGATGGGCGTCCCCGAGCTGGAGCCCGAGGTGTTCGACCGTGCCATCGTGTCCGTGGCCCTGACGTCGGGGCCCGAGCACCGGCTGGTGTACTACAACGACGCCTTCCACGACCTGTTCGGACCGCGCCCGCTCGGCGTCCCGGCGGGCGAGGTGTTCGACGAGCCGCACGAGTCGCCGTACCTCGACCTGCTCGACGTGGTCTACACGGACAAGGCGCCGCGCCAGGTGACCACCCCGCGCACCACGCGGAGCACCACGCCCGGCGCGCCCGGGCGGCGGCATTTCGTGTACAGCCTCTCGCCCGTGGTGTCCCGGCACGGCCCCGGCGTGCTGACCGTCGCGATCGACACCACCGCGCACATCGAGGCCGCCGAGCGGGCCGAGGAGCTGTCGGAGGAGCGCCACCAGGCGTTGCAGCGCTACGAGGCGCTGATGTCGGCCGTCTCGCAGATCGTCTGGCTGATGCGGCCCGACGGCGCGATCACCGAGCTGGTCGGCGGCTTCGAGGAGTTCACGGGGCTGCCATGGCGGTCCAGGATCGACGAGGTGTGGTTGGAGTCGGTGCACCCGCACGACCGCGCCGGGCTCCTCCAGACCTTCCAGGAGGCGGCGACCGGGCCGGCCACGATGTTCGTGTGCACCTTCCGGATGCGTACGGCGACCGGCGCGTACCGGCGCGTGCAGTCGCGGGCGGTGCCGGTCGTGCGCGACGGCGAGACCGTCGAGTGGATCGGCACCACCTCCGACGTCGAGGACCAGTGGCGCAACCGGCTGCGCGAGCGGCTGCTGGCCCGGGTCGCCACCGTCACCGCCGCGCAGGACGTGGCCCAGGCGTTCGCCGCGACGGCCTCGGCGGTCGTACCGGAGCTGACCGACGCCTGCGTGGTGTTCCTGCTGCCCGCCGTGGGGCTGCCTCCCGGTCCCGGCGGGGCGGCCACCGCCACCCGGATCGCCGAGACGGCCAGGGCGGGACTGCCCGACCTGCCGCCGCTGAACGACCAGCCGTACCAGGTCGGCCCGGTCGTCCAGCAGGTGATCGAGAGCCGCAGGCCCCGGCTGGTGACCTTCCCCAGCGGCGAACCGCCGCCCGGCATCGTCCCCGACGCGTCCACCGCCTGGCTGCGCAAGGTCAGGGCCACCAGCCTCACCATCGTGCCGATCGTCATCGACGCGGCCGTGGTCGCCTTCGCCGTCGCGGCGGCCTGCGCCGACAGCCCGCCGCCGGGCCCCGCCGACCTCGCGCTGCTCGGCGAGATCCTGCACGAGGTGCGCGACCCGCTGCGCCAGGCGCTGGAGCTCCAGCGCACCCGGCACACCGCCCTCACCCTCCAGCGGGCCCTGCTCACCCCCACCCCGCGCGTGCCGGGCGCCGAACTGGCCGCGCACTACCAGCCCGCCAGCAAGACCGCCGAGATCGGCGGCGACTGGTACGACGCGCTGCTGCTCCCCGACGGCTCCGTCGCCCTCACCATCGGCGACATCGCGGGCCACGACCTGGAGGCGGCCACGTCGATGAGCCAGCTGCGCAGCATGCTCCGCGTCATCGCCTACGACCAGGTCCACCCCGGCACGCCCGCCGACAGCCTCGCCCGGCTCGACCGCGTCGCCGACGGCCTGGGCATCGCGCCGCTGGTCACCGCCGTCCACGCACAGCTCACGCCGGGGCCGGGCGGCGGCTGGCACGCGGCCTGGTCCAACGCGGGCCACCCGCCGCCGCTGCTGCTCCCGGTCTCAGGGGCGCCGCGCTTCCTCCAGGGCGAAGGGCCCGACCTGCCGCTGTGCGTCGACCCGGCGCTGCCGCGCGCCACCTGGCACCACGAACTGCGCCTGGGCGACACGCTGTTGCTCTACACCGACGGGCTGATCGAGGTGCCGGGCACCGACCTCACCGAGGGCATGGCGCATCTGGCCGCGCACGCGGAGGAGGCGCAGTCCGACGGGGTGCCGCTGGCCGCGCTCTGCGCCAGGCTGCTGGCCGCCGCCGACTCGCGGCGCGACGACGCGGCCGTGATCGGCTTCCGGCCGACCGCGCAGGGGCGGGTGTGGGAGGGGATGTGGGGCTGAGGACGGGCCGGGGCATCGGCCGCGGTCACCGGCGGTTCCTCAGAGCCGCACCACCATCACCACGCCCAGCGTCACCATCGTGACGGCGATGACCCCGTCGAGGACCCGCCAGGAGCCGGGCCGGGAGAACGGCCGCCGCAGCAGCCGGGCGCCGAAGCCGAGCGCGCCGAACCACAGGACGCTGCCGGACGCGGCGCCGACGGCGAACGGCCAGCGGCCACCGCCGTACCCGTTGGCCACCGACCCCAGCAGGAGCACGGTGTCCAGGTACACATGCGGATTGAGCCAGGTCATGGCGAGGCAGGTGAGGACGGCCGCGCGCAGGGTGCCGCCGCTCGCGCCCGCCGGGTCGAGGTGTTCCGGGCGCAGCGCGCGGCGGGCGGCGAGCACGCCGTAGCCGACCAGGAAGGCGCCGCCGACCCAGGCCGCGACCGTGACGGCCGAGGGCCAGGCGTGCACCACGGCGCCGATCCCGCTCACGCCGAGGGTGATCAGTGCCGCGTCCGACAGCGCGCAGATCGCGACGACCGCGGCGACGTGCTCCCGGCGGATGCCCTGCCGGAGGACGAAGGCGTTCTGGGCGCCGATGGCGACGATGAGCGACAGGCCGGTACCGAGACCCGCCAGAGCCGCGAGAAGGGCTGCGTGCATGGTGACGAGGCTAGGAGAGCCCCTGTCATCAATCCAGCTAATGATTCTTAGGTAGCATAAGGGATCGTGATGATCGATCTCCCGCTGGACCAGGTCCGCACGCTGCTCGCCGCCGTCGACGAGGGCACCTTCGAGGCCGCGGCGCAGACCCTGCACGTCACGCCGTCCGCGGTCAGCCAGCGCGTCAAGGCGCTGGAACAGCGCACCGGACGCGTCCTGCTGCTGCGCACCAAGCCGGTACGGCTGACCGAGTCCGGCGAGATCGTCGTCCGATTCGCACGCCAGCTGACCCGGCTGGAGCGGGACGCCAGCGCCGAACTGGGGCTGTCCGACGAGACCGCCGGTACGACGGCGCTGCCGATCGCGGTCAACGCCGACTCGCTCGCCACCTGGTTCCTGCCCGCCCTCGCCGAGGTCCCGGCGGGGCTGCCGGTCTGCTTCGACCTGCGCTGCGACGACCAGGACCACACCGCCGGGTGGCTGCGGCAGGGGCTGGTGATGGCGGCGGTCACCTCTTCGCCGGAGCCCGTGCAGGGCTGTACGGTCCGCGCGCTCGGCCGCATGCGGTACCGCGCCATGGCCGCGCCCGCCTTCCACACGCGGTGGCTGTCGGGGGCGCCGCTGCGGGAGGCGCTGCCGGACGCGCCGCTGGTGGACTTCGACCGCAAGGACGACCTCCAGGACCGCTTCCTGCGCGCCCTCGCGCCGCGCCGCGCCGCGAACACCCCGGTCGCGGGCCGCGCAGCGAGCACCCAGGTCACCCGGCGCGCCCGGCACTACGTCCCCTCCTCCGACTCCTTCGTGACGGCCGTCGCGGCGGGGCTCGGCTGGGGCATGATCCCCGAGGTGCAGGCCGTGGGGCACCGCAGGGACGGGACGCTGGTCGACCTCGCCTTCGAACGGCCCGTCGACGTCCCCCTCTACTGGCAGCAGTGGAAGCTCGACTCCCCGGCGCTGGCCGCCGTCGCCGAGGCCGTGGTGCGGACGGCGGCGGTCGCGCTCAAGGACACCGACGGCGCGCGGGCGGCGGGCTGACGCGGACCGGCCGGGGCGTGTGTGCGCACGCCCCGGCCGGTCACCGCCGGATGCCCACCGGCGAGTCACTCGTACGCGTCGGCTACCCGTACGCGTTGAACTCCGCGATCGACCACCAGGACGTGGCGCTGCCGGTCTGCGTCACCCGGATGTAGCGGGCGGCCTGCGCGGGGAACGCCGCCGTGACCAGCGCGGCGGAACCCGTGCCGGTGGCCACCGGGGCGCTCCAGGTGGTGCCGTTGGCCGACAGCGCGACCTGATAGCCGCGGGCGTAGTCGCTCGCGCTGCCCGCCGAGTCCATCGTGATCTGGTCGACGGTGTGCGACGCGCCCATGTCGACGGTCACCGTCTGGCCGTTGACCATCGGCGTGCCGGTGCTCCAGCGCGTCGACGAGTCCCCGTCCAGCATCCGCGCGGCCACGTCACCGCCGCCGGTCGCCGAGGCGGACGCCGTCCACCCCGTACGCGACAGCAGGGAGTGACCGCCGCCGCCGTTGCCCGCGGGGATGGTGGTCTGGCCGGTGAGGCGGATGTCGCGGGACGACGAACCGACGTAGACGGCGTTCGTACCGGCCGCGTTGGTCCAGGCGTTCGTCCAGTACTGGAAGCTGCGCGCGTCCAGGGTGACCGAGACGTGCTGGCTCTGGCCGGGGTTGAGGCTGACCCGCTGGAAGCCCCGCAGACTCTTGGGCGGTTCACCCGTCGTGGCGGGCTGTCCGACGTAGACCTGCGCGACCTCGGCGCCCGCTCGCGTACCGGTGTTGGTGACGTCGAAGCCGACCGCGACATTGCCGTTCGCATCGGGTGCGCCGACCGTCAGGCCCGAGTAGCCGAAGGTCGTGTAGGACAGGCCGAAGCCGAACGGGTACGCGGGCGTTTTGTTCTGCGAGTCGTACCAGCGGTAGCCGACGTTCACGCCCTCGCTGTACTGCACCGTGTTGTTCTGGCCGGGCCACTGCGCGGTGGTGTGCGCCGGGACGTCGGCGATCGAGGCGGGGAAGGTCACCGGCAGCTTGCCGGAGAAATTCGTGTCGCCGTACAGCAGCCGGGCGATGGCCGTGCCGTCCTCCTGGCCCGGATACCAGTTCTCGACGATGCCCCGCACCGCGTTGGCCCACGGCATCGTCACCGCCGACCCGCTGTTGACGACCACGACCGTGTTGGGGTTGGCCGCCGCCACATCGGTGACGAGCTGATTCTGCGCGGAGGACAGGTCGATGGACGACAGGTCGCCGCCCTCGGACTCGAAGTTGCTCACGAAGACCACCGCGAGGTCCGAGGAGCGCGCCGTCGCGACCGCCTGGTCGTGCAGCGACAGGCCCGGAATCTGCCAGCCGAGCGTGGCGTTGCTGCCGCCGCCCGCCTGGTAGTAGTCCACCTCGATGCTCACCGGCTGATTGGCCGTCAGACTGATCGTGCCCGTCCGGGTGGTCGGACCCTGGTCGAACCAGTTGTTGATGATCTGCTGGCCGTTGACGAACAGCCTGCTGCCGTCGTCGCTGTTGAGCGAGAAGGTGTACGTGCCGGTGGTCGGCGGGGTCAGCGTGCCGGTCCACTTCGCCGACCAGTTGGTGGTGTTGACCCCGGGGGCCGGGGACTGGCCGCCCCACACGTTGTCGACGGTCGAGTCCACCCGGCTCGCCACCACCGCGCCCGACAGGTCCTTGCTGTTGTGGTACTCGCCGTACAGGCCGCTGCCGGTGCCCTGCGACGGCTTGAGATACGTACTGCCGACCGGCGACAGCGAACCGTTCGCCGACGCGACGCCCTGCGCGTACGTCACCGTGGTGCCGCTGCCCGCACGGGACTTGAGGCCCTGGTACGGCGTGATCACATGCGGCGCGTTCACGCCCGCGCTGCCGCCGCCCTGCGTCATCGCGCCGGTGCCCGCGTCGTCACCGATCACGGCCATGGACTTGACCGACGAGGCGACCGGCAGCACCGAGGAGCCGTTCTTCAGCAGGACGCTGCCCTCCTCGGCGACCTGCTGCGAGATCGCCGCGTGCGCGGGGGAGGTCACGACCGCGTTCGTGGAGCCGTTGTTGGGGTTGTCGAACAGGCCCTGGCGGAACATCGACAGCAGGATGCGGCGCACATGGTCGTCGATGGTGGCCTGCGAGACCTGTCCGTTGTTCACCGCGTTGGTCAGCGCGGTGCCGTAGTAGTCCTTGCCCGGCATCTCCATGTCCAGGCCGTTGTTGGCCGAGGCGACCGTGGAGTGGGTGCCGCCCCAGTCGGAGGTGATGAAGCCGGTGAAGCCGAGGTCGCCCTTGAGCAGGCCGTTCTGCAACGGGCCGTTCTCGCAGGCGAAGGGGCCGTTGATCGCCGAGTAGGAGCACATCACCGAGTCGGCCTGGCCCTGCTTGACCGACGTCTCGAACGCCGGGGTGTAGATCTCGCGGATGGCGCGGTCGGAGACGATCGCGTTGTCCGAGGCGTTGTTGCGGTTGGTCTCCTGGTTGTAGACCACATAGTGCTTGACCTGGGCCATCGGGCCCTGGCTCTGGATGCCCTGGATGTCGGCGGCGCCCAACTGGCCCGCCAGATACGGGTCTTCGCCCATCGACTCGAAGGCGCGGCCCCAGCGCGGGTCGCGCACGATGTTGATCGTCGGCGCCAGCACCACATTGGTGCCCTTGCCCCACTGCTCCGAACCCAGCACCTTGCCGTAGTTCTGCATCAGCGCGGGGTCCCAGCTCGCCGCGCCCGCGACCGGGGCGGCCATCTGCGTCACGTCGTTGAAGCCGTCACCCGCACCGACCGGTCCGTCCTGAAGGTGCAGCGGCGGAATGCCCAGGCCCGTGTTCCCGTCCACGCACCCGACGTACCCGCACGACGCCCCGCCGTGCAGCATCGTCAGCTTCTCCGCCTGCGTCATCGCCGCCAGCAGCTCGTCGGCCCGCTGCGCGGGCGTCTGAGCCGTGTTCATCCACGGCTGCGTGGCGGCCTGCGCGGGACTTCGGCTCGCGGAGACAGCGCTTGCTCCGGTCACGAGTAAGAGCGCTGCCGCTATGGGCAGCGCCGTTCGTATCCAAGGACGTGTTCGACGCATGGGGGGACTCCTGTGTGCGGCTCGACAGCGCGTGGGAGAGCGACGGAACGCACAGCCCGCACGACGCGTGGGGGCGCCGACAGCGGACTGCGCAAGCGACGATCGTCCCCCGCAGACCCCGTGTCAAGACTGACAGAGAGCGCTCTCCCGCCGCCGGCGGGGGTTGCGTGACGAGCCGTGCGGGAAAGCGCGCCCGGCGGCCTGGCGAGGTCAGGGAGCGGCGCCCTCGGACGGCTCGCAGGCCAGGCCGTCGTGATCGCGGTCGAGCTTCGGCCGATAGCGCGGATCGCCGCTCGGAATGTCGCTCGCGCCGTGGTCGTGCGCGTCCGTGGCGGTGGCCGTCGCTGTCGTGGTCGTCGTCGGAGCGGTCGGGGTGGGCGTGGGTGTCGCAGGCGGCGGATTCGGCGTCGTCACGGTGGTCGTCACCGTCGCTCCGGGCGCGCTCGGAGCGACGGTGACGCCCGCCGACGAGTTGCCGTCCGTGCTGCCGCAGGCCGCGGCCGTGGCCGCCGTGACGGCGACCAGCAGCGTGGCGGGCAGGAGTCGTACACGGGCCATGGGACTCACCTCGCGGGTGGCTGTCCCCTTGTCCCAGAGTGCGCCGCCCCGGCCGGTACCGCTCGCCGATCAAGGACGGACGCGCGCCTCAGCGGGTGCGGTCCTCGTCGGGGGTCGGTGGGGTGTCGGGGGTGTCCTCGGCCATGGAGCCGGGGCTGGAGAAGTCGGGGCTGGAGAAGCCGTGGGGGGAGATGCCGACCTCCTGGGGGACGAGGTCGTCGGCGGAGTCGGCCTCGTAGTCGGGGCCCTCGAAGGGCGGGACGACGTAGTCGGGCGGGGTGTAGTCGTGGATCTCGGGCGCGTCGGGGCCCGTGAAGTCGGGACTGGAGAAGTCCGGACTGGAGAAACCGGGGCTGGAGAAGTCCGGCGCGTCCGCGTCCTTACCGCCCGCGTCGCCGCTTCCGCCGCCGTGCTGTTCGTCGCTCATCTCGGTCCCCTCACGGCGGTCCGCACCGCCTGTCCGCGGAACGGAATGAACCCGGCCGCATCACCGTTGCCATGCACACAACGAACAGTACGAGACTGTACGAGCAGGAAGGTGTCCCATGAAGGTCCGTAATTCGCTGCGCTCGCTCAAGAGCCGTCCGGGCGCCCAGATCGTCCGCCGGCGCGGCAAGGTCTATGTGATCAACCGCAAGGACCCCCGCTTCAAGGCCCGTCAGGGCTGACCCCCGCGACCGGGGCGGAATGCCGGGATCCGCCCCAACTCCCCTGTATCGGGCATGAGCCGGTTGAGCGTGTCGTGCACCGAACAGGGTGTGCGACAGTATCCCTTGCCCGGGATCGGGCGGCAGTACAGGGCGCGCCGAACAGGCCCGGTGAGAACCGGACGGCGCGTTCGGAAACCGGCGTGGGGTGCGGGGCGTCCGTGCTGGTGGGGGTACCGGCGGGTCAGGGGGCCCGACCGGAGGTGCGCGCGCGGTGGAGGCGTGGGAATGAGTTCCGAGATCTACTTCAGCAACAACTACCGGGATCTGTGCCAGGAGCACGGCACGGGAGCGGGCTTCCAGTTCGAGTTCTCGTGCCGGCGCTGCCAGGACACCTGGCGCTCGGCCTTCGAGCCGTACACCAGCGGCCGGGTCGCGGGCTGGCTCGGCAAGGGCGTCAGCGCGGCCTACGGCGTGCTCGGCCGTGGCGGCTACGGCATGTCCAGCGCCGCCGACGGCCTGGCGGGCGCGGGCTTCGGCAGCGCGCGCGACAAGTCCTTCCAGCGGGCGATCACCAACGCCGAGGGCCACTTCAACCGCTGCCCGCGCTGCACCGACTACGTCTGCAACCGCTGCTGGAACGCCGCTCAGGGCATCTGCCTGACCTGCGCCCCGGACACCGCCGCCGAGGCCCTCGCCGCCCAGCAGCGCGGCCTCAACGACATGGTCTCCGAGCGCGCCTACACCGTGGGCCAGCAGAGCGGCCAGGCGTTCGACGTGACCGCCGCGCGCCAGCTCGTCTGCCCGCAGTGCGGCACGGAGACGCGGGGCGCCGCCTTCTGCTCCGGCTGCGGCCACCGGCTCGCCCAGCCCGACAACTGCGCCTCGTGCAGCGCCCCGATTCCCGAGGGCGCCGCCTTCTGCCCGGGGTGCGGCACCCGCCGCTGACGACGCGCGCCGCCACCCCCTCGCGTCGGCCGACGCGTGAGGGGGAGCGGCGCCATCAGGTGAGGGCCGCGCCAGGGGCGGTTACGCGTCCCGCGCGCAGCTCGCGCGCCCCGCACCACTGCTGATGAGCGTCAACTGCTCGCGCGTGGCCGGGGCGTGGATCGCGGGCGTGCCGTGGGCGCGCAGCCCCGCGAGGTGGATGTCCAGATGCCGCTGCCACGCCTCCGGCGCGACCGGGCCCGCGGTCTCCACGATGCCGCGCAGCGCCCACGAGATCGCCATGATGTCGCCGAGCACGATGTCGGGACCGATCCGCCCGAACTCCTGCGCCTGGGCCAGGAGTTCGGTGATCAGGTCGCGCAACTGCTCGACGCAGGCCGCCTTGGAGTGGCCGACCGCCTTGACCGCGTAGCCCCGGTGGGTGCTCAGCGACTGGCCCATGGCCCGCAGATAGACCTCGAGCCCGGTGCCGTCGCCGAGCGCGAGCGCACGGCGCGCCTCGGCGACCAGCTCGCTGAGCATCTGCCCGACGATCTCCTCGACCAGCGCCTCCTTGTTGGGGAAGCGCCGGTAGACCGTACCGACGCCCACCCCCGCGCGCGAGGCGATCAGCTCCACGCTCGCCTCCGTGCCGAATTCGGAGACGACCTCACGCGCGGCCTCGATGACCAACTGCTGGTTGCGTACGGCATCGCGCCGCATCGGCCGGTCCTGCGTGTCGCGCGCTGTCATCCGTCACTCCCGGTGGGTGCGGCCGTTCGTACGCCGGAGCTCACTCCGGCTTGTCACCCACGACCGTACCGCCGGGTACCACCGCCAACTCCGGATGCGCGGGCTCGTCCGCGAAATCCACCAGCCTGGTCTGCTGCCGGGTGACGGGGATCAGCATCGCGGCGAAGGCCGCGATCAGCAGCGCGACACCGAGCATTGCGAAGCCGTTGGTGTACCCCGACTCGCGCGGCAGGCCGTCGGCGGCCGGGTTCGAGGTGACGATGCTGGCCATCAGCGCCGCGCCGATCGAGCCGCCGATGGTGCGGATGTTGGCGTTCATGCCGCTGGCCACGCCGGTCTGCTCCGGCGGCACCGCGGCGACGATCAGGCTCGACATGGCCGAGAAGGCCAGGCCGAAGCCGACGCCCATCACGCCGGTGGCGATGTACAGCTCCCAGGTCGCGCCGTGCGCGAAGGCGATCATCGCCAGCGAGACGGTGCCGATCAGCGAGCCGAGCAGGACGACGATCTTGCCGCCGATCCGCTGGGCGAGACGGCTCGCGCCCAGGCCGACGGCGAACATGGTCACCGACATCGGCAGCAGGATCAGGCCGGACTCGGTGATGCTCGATCCGAAGCCGTAGCCGGTGGACTTCGGGGTCTGCACGAATTCGGTGAGGAAGGCGAAGGTCGCGTACATACCGACACCGAAGAGCAGCGCGACCAGGTTGTTGGTCCACACCGCGGGCAGCCGCATCATCTTCATGTCGATCAGCGGTACGGCGGAGCGCAGTTCGACCTGCACCCAGGCGACGGCCAGGACGACGGCGGCGATCAGCAGGCCGATCACCTTGCCGGAGGCCCAGCCCCACACCGACGCCTGGCTCAGCGCGACCAGCAGGGCGACCAGCCAGCCGGAGAGCAGCACGGCGGGCAGCCAACTGATGCGTCCCGGTGTGCGGATCGGGGACTCGGGGACGAAGAAGTGCGCGGCCACGGCCGCGAGGATCGTCATGATCATCGGCAGCCAGAACAGCCAGTGGTAGTCCAGCACGCTGACGATGGGTCCCGCGAGGACGATGCCGAGGCCGGAGCCGACCGCGATCAGCGAGGCGATGGCGCCGACCGCGCCGTTCAGCTTCTCGCGCGGGAACTCGTCGCGGATGATGCCGAAGGCCAGCGGCAGCACACCGCCGCCGATGCCCTGGATCACGCGGGCGATGATCATCACCTGCACGTTGGACGCGAGCGCGGCCAGCAGCGAGCCGACCGCGAGGGCGGACATCGTCGCCACGAAGACGCGTTCCTTGCCGATCATGTCGCCGACGCGGCCCATGATCGGGGTGAATATCGACGCCGACAGAAGGTAGGCGGTCAGCACCCAGGTGACGGTGTTCTGGTTGGTGTGCAGGCTCTCCTGGATCGTCGGCAGGACGGGGGTGACCAGGGACTGCAACAGCGCGTAGGCGGCGACACCCGCCGCCAGGACCGCGAACGTGACCTGGTGGTGCGGTCGCCGGGTCTCGGACGCCATGGAACTCCTCAAGCTTGAACCGGAACGAACATTCCGTTAAGCCAGCAGAATATCGCATCAGGAATGACGCTTCCGTTTCGTGGAGGTGAGGTGTAATGCACACCTCACTTCGTCCCCGCCGGGAATAAACGGCGGGAACGCCGCCCCGAGGGCCCGTCCGCGCCGGCCTGCCGTCGCCTCCCCGATCCACCCGGGCGGCGGGCCGGGCGTTCGCCGCGACACGGCGTCGCGCGGCTTCGCACGGCCTAAGGTGGCCGGATGTTCTCCGATCAGGGGCCGAGCCTCCGCGAGTTGGCGGTGCAGGCGCTCTCCTCCGTCGACCGCGGCTACGACCTGCTCGCGCCGAAGTTCGACCACACACCGTTCCGCACGCCCGATGTCTTCCTCGACGCGGTGGCGGGCGCTCTCGCGCCGCTCGGGCCCTTCGACACGGGACTCGACGTCTGCTGCGGTACGGGCGCGGGCGTCGGGACGCTGCGGTCGCTGTGCGGGAAACGCGTCACCGGCGTGGACTTCAGCGCGGGGATGCTGGCCGCCGCGCGCGCCGCGTACACCGGCCGGGACACCGCCGAAGGACCGGAGCCGGAGTGGGTCCGCGCCGACGTCCGCGCGCTGCCCTTCGACGCGGAGTTCGACCTCGCCGTCAGCTTCGGCGCCTTCGGGCACTTCCTGCCCGCCGAACGCCCCCGGCTGTTCGCCGAGGTGCGCCGCGCGCTGCGCCCCGGCGGGCTCTTCGCCTTCCCGGTCACCGCGCCGCCGCCGGTCGACTCGGCCCTGTACTGGGCACTGTGGGGCTTCGACGCCGGGATGCGGGTGCGCAATCTGGTCTGGCGCCCGCAATTCGTCATGTACTACCGGACGTTCCCGCTGCGCGGGGTGCTCGACGACCTCGCGGGGGCCGGATTCACCGTGACCCACACGGCACTTGAGGAGTTCGGCCGCCGCCCGGACGGCAGCCCGCGCTGTCGGCTGGTGCTGGCCCGCAGCACCTGACCGGTACGGGGTCCGTACCCGGTCGGTGCCGCGGGCCGGGGCGCGGCCGGGGTCAGGCCGAGCAGCCGCTGTCGGCGATCACGTAGTAACCGGCCGCGGTCTCCTTCAAGGTGTGCGTGACGAAGACATTCCACAGCCCCATGTTCTGATTGGAGCCGTTGGCGTACGCGTATCCGCCGCTCTGATGGGCGCGGCCCGCCGCCACCTGGGCGTAGTTGGTGGCGGTGAAGCACTGCCCGGAACCGCCGCCGCCCGACCCGGTGGTGGTCGCCGTGACCGCGCCGGACGCGGCGCCGGCCGTCCCGGCCGAGTCGACCGCGGCGACGGTGTAGGCGTACGAAGTCCCCGCCGTCAGACCGCTGTCGGTGTACGCGGCCGAGGTGCTGGTGCCGACCTTGGTCCCGGCGCGGTAGACGGTGTACGAGGCGGCGCCGGTCACCGCCGCCCAACTCAGGCTCGCCGTCGTGTCGGTGGTGCCGGTGACCTTCAGCCCGGTGGGCGCGGGCAGCGCGCCCGTGCCCCCGCCGGAACCGGAGTCCAGGCCCCAGAAACGGGCGGTGTAGTAGCTGGAGCAGATCGTGTCGAGGTAGTACGCGCCGGTCGCGCCGCACTGCTCGGTGCCCGAGCCGGGATCGACGGCCAGACCGTGCCCCATGCCGGCGATCGAGTACATCTGCACCGCGGGCTTGCCGGAAGCGTCGTTGTACGTGGTCAGCGTGGTGTTGCCGGGCAGGCTCTGGGTGCTCGACGGGGTCTGGCCGATGCCCCACACATTTGTCCACTGGTCGCGCAGCTCGGTGGCGTTGACCGGGTAGACCGTGTAGTCGGAGGCGCCCTGCCAGATCGCCACCCGCGGCCACGGCCCGGTGTAACCGGGGTAGGAGGCGCGGACCTTGTCGCCCCACTGCGCCGGGGTGAGATTGAGGCTGCCGTACTGGCAACCGGAGGCCGCCGTCTGACTGGTGGCGCACTGCGCGGGCAGCCCCGAGTCCACCGAGCCGCCCGCGAAGACGTCCGGGTAGTCCGCCAGCAGGTCGGCGGTCATGCCGCCGCCCGCCGACAGGCCGGTGACGTACACGCGACGGCTGTCCGAGCCGTACTGCGTGACGGCGTGGCCGACCATCGACACGACGGACGCCGCCTCGCCCTTGCCGCGGGTGTCCTTCGCGGGGTCGAACCAACTGAAGCAGGACAGCGAGTTGTTGGCCGAGCTGGTCTGCGGCAGCACGAGCGCGAAGCCCCACAGGTCGGCGTACTTCTGCCAGCCGGAGTTGGCGAAGTAGTCGCTCGCGCTCTGCCCGCAGCCGTGCAGCGCGACCACGACGGGCGCGTTCGCGGGCAGACCGGCGGGTGCGTACTCGTACATCGCCAGATTGCCGGGGTTGGAGCCGAAGGACGAGACCTGGGTGAGACCGGTCGCGGCGGCCGGACCGGCGGTGACGACCGCGCCGAGGCAGGCGGTGAGCAGGGCGAGGACACCGAGGAGCGCGGTGGTCACGGCGCGGGCGGTACGGGGGAGGGGCGAACGGGCGCTGCCGGGCGGCGGGTTGGGGGGCATGCGGACTCCTCGGGACGGGGGCGGCTCACGGTCGGCGGACACCGGCACGTCGGACGACAGCGGTAGGGGGCGTTCCTGATGTGACGGGGACCACGTGTCGGCTGGACGGTAGAACCGCCGCGGCGGCCCCAGACACGTGAAGGACCGCCACCCCTGCGCGGCGGAAGTGGGGGCCGCCGCCATTGCGTCCGCCGCGCCGCGGTGCGCCCGGCGGCGCGGCCGACCGGCCGCCGCCCGCGCCGCGCGGCCGTACCGGCATGGGCCCTGGAGGGCCCGCGCGACATGGCTGCGGACGCCACCTCGGGACGGGGAAGTATGGTCTCCGGCCACGTGTGCGGGCCCCCGCATCGTTTCTAGCGTGGCGGCCATGGAGAGCACTCAGAGCCCCGGCGCCGAGGGGCCGCCCGCAGCGCCGCCCGCCGCAGCCACCCCCGACGACCCGCCCGGCGCGCGGTTCCTGGCCGGGCGGACCGCCCTGGTCACCGGAGCCGCCAGCGGTATCGGACGGGCCTGCGCGGTGGCCCTCGCCGAGGCGGGCGCCGCCGTCTACGTGGTGGACATCGCGGCGGACGCGGCCAAGGAAGTGGCGGCGGAGATCGGCGGCACCTGCTGCGTCTCCGACCTCGCCGACCCCGCCGCCGTGGACGCGCTGCCCGACGACGCCGACATCGTCGTCAACAACGCGGGCCTTCAGCACATCGCGCCCGTCCACGAATTCCCCCCGGAGCGCTTCGCGTTGATCCAGCGGGTGATGGTCGAGGCGCCGTTCCGGATCCTGCGCCGCACCCTGCCGCACATGTACGCGGGCGGCTGGGGCCGGGTGGTCAACATCTCGTCGGTGCACGGCCTGCGCGCCAGCCCGTACAAGTCCGCGTACGTCGTCGCCAAGCACGCGCTCGAAGGGCTCAGCAAGACCGTCGCGCTCGAAGCCGCGCCGCACGGCGTGACCAGCAACTGCATCAACCCCGGCTATGTCCGCACCCCGCTCGTCGAGGACCAGATCGCCACCCAGGCCGTCGCGCACGGCATACCCGAGGCGGAGGTGGTGACCCGGGTGATGCTGGAGCGCACCGCGATCAAGCGGCTGATCGAGCCGGTGGAGGTCGCGGCGGCGGCCCTGTGGTTCTGCTCCCCGCACACCGGCTACATCACCGGGGCCTCGCTGCCGCTGGACGGCGGGTGGACCGCCCACTGACCCGCGCGCACCGAGCCGACCGTCGGGCCAGGCACGGGCCGACCGCGAGCCGACCGTCGGGCCGGCCACCGGGCGGCCCACTGATCCGGCCGTCGATCCGGCTACTGATCCGGCCACTGACCTCGCCTTTTACGGCGACCGGTCGATAGGGTCGGCGTCTGCGGCGGCCGTCGTCCCGTCCCGGCGGGGCGGCGAGCCCCACCGCGCGTCCGTCGCACCAGCCGTGCGGCGCGACGGTCCCGACCGCCGCGCCGCACGGACCGTTCTTCGTCCCTCCGGCACGGTGACCCCTGATGTCCGCAGAATCCGCAGATCCCGCAGCCGTACCGGCGCCCGAGTCCGTAGCGGCACCGGCACCGGCACCCGCCCTCGGGCCCGCGGCCGAGCCCGCGCCCATCGCCCGCCATATGCGTCGGCTGCTCGAAATGGTCGCGGCCGACGCGCCCGCGGAGGACTTCGGGGCGGTCGCCGCGCAGGCGAGGATCAACGGGGCGGGCGCGTCCGACCTGTCGGAGCTGGAACAGGCCACCGGGATCGCGCTGCGGGTCCGCCGGGTGCTGCGGCAGCACCGCCGCCGCGAGACCGAACTCGCCGCGCTCTTCGACACCGCGAGCGACCTGGCCGCGCTCCGCGACCTCGACGCCGTCCTCCAGTCCATCGTGCGCAGGGCCAGGATGCTGCTCGGCACGGACACCGCGTATCTGACGCTGCGTGACGAGGAGGCGGGCGACACGTACATGCGGGTCACCGACGGCTCGGTCTCACCGCTCTTCCAGAACCTCCGGCTGTCGTACGGCGACGGTCTCGGCGGTCTGGTCGCGCTGACCGCCCGCCCGTACGCGACCCCCGACTACCGCACCGACGAGCGCTTCCGGCACACCGGCTCCATCGACGAGGGCGTGCTGGACGAGGGCCTGGTCGGCATCCTGGGGGTGCCGCTGCTGCTCGGATCGCGCGGCGCGGGCGGTCACGCGGGCGGCGCCGTCGGCAGCGACGTGATCGGGGTGCTCTTCGCCGCCGACCGCACCCCCCGCCCGTTCTCGCCCGACGAGGTCGCGCTGCTGTGCTCGCTGGCCGCGCACGCCGCCATCGCCATCGACACCGCCAAGGCCATCACCGACCTCGCCGAGGCGGGCGCCGTGATCCGCGAGCACGCCGCCGCGATGCAGCGCGCCGAGGAGGCGCACGACCGGCTCACCGACCTGGTGCTGCGCGGCGGCGACCTGTCGGAAGTGGCCGCCGCCGTCGCGGGACTGCTGGACGGCGCCCTCACCATCCACGACCCGGAGGGCCGACGGCTGGCCGCCGTCGGGCGCGGCGGCGGCGACTTCGACGGTCTGCCCCCGCAGCCGGCGGCCCTGGTCAGGCACGCCGCCGACTCGCACGCCGCGGCCCGCGCGGTGTTCCGCGACGGCCGCTGGACCTGCGCCGTGCTCGCGGGACAGGAACTCCTCGGCAGCCTCGTGCTGTACGGGCGCGAACGGCTCGACGACTCCGACCGGCGGCTGTTCGAGCGCGCCGGAGTCGTCACCGCGCTCCTGCTGCTGCTCAGCCGCTCCGTCGCGGAGACCGAGAACCGGGTGCGCGGCGAGCTGATCACCGACCTGCTGACCGCGGCGGGGCGCGACCCGGCCGGTCTCGTCGTGCGCGGTCGCAGGCTCGGTGTCGACCTCGACCGGCCGTGCCTGCTGCTCGTCGCCGAGACCGTCACCGCCTGCCACGACAAACTGCCGGGCGCCGCCGTCCAGTACCTCTTCGGCGGCGACGGCATCAGCGCCGAGCAGTCCGGCACCGTCGTCCTGCTCCTCCCGTACGACGGCGCACCGCCCGGCGAGGCCGCCAGGGCCGCCGTCGCCCAGCTCGGCCACCTGGTGGGCGCGCCCGTCACGGTCGCCGCGGGCGGACCGGCCGCGGGACCGCGGGCCCTGGCCGACGCCCACGCCGAGGCGCTGCGCTGCCTGCGCGCCCTCCAGTCGCTCGGCCGCGTCGGCGACGGCGCGAGCGCCGACGAACTCGGCTTCCTCGGCGTGCTGTTGGGCAACGAACGGGACGTCGACTCCTACGTCACCGCGACGCTCGGACCGCTCCTCGACTACGACGCGCGACGCGGCACGGAACTGGTCCGTACCCTCGGCGCCTACTTCGCCTGCGGCGGCACCCTCACCCGTACCAAGGACGAACTCCACCTGCACGTCAACACCGTCGTCCAGCGCCTCGACCGCGTCCAGGCCCTCCTCGGCCCCGACTGGAACGCCCCCGACCGGGCGCTGGAGCTCCAACTCGCCCTCCGTCTGCACCTGTTGTCCACACCTCGCGGCTAGGGGCGGCGCCCGGCCGGGACCGCCTCCCGGCCGCGACCGCCTCCCGGTCAGCTCCTCTTCCGCGCCGCCGCGCGCAGCCGTTGCGGCAGACGGGCCACGCCGCCGGGCAGCACGTAGACGACCACGACGAACAACGTGCCGAGCAGGAACAGGGGCTGGGAGAGCGGGACCCGCAGGACCGAGGGCAGACCGGCGACCGAGCCGGAGCCCGCGAGGTCGCCGAGCCGGTGGTCGGCCCAGGTGTAGAGGACCCCGCCGATCAGCGGGCCCCAGCGCGAGCCGGAGCCGCCGAGGACGACCATCACCAGCAGCGACAAGGTGAAGTCGGAGGTGGTGGTCTGCGGGGTGGCGCCGCCGGTCAGCAGCAGATGGACGATGCCGCCGACCGCGGCCAGCGCGCCCGCCAGCACGAAGGCCGTCAGCTTGAAACCGTACGGCCGCAGGCCCAGCACCTCCACCCGGCGCTCGTTCTCCTTGATGCCCTCCCAGACCCGCCCGGTGGGGGAGCGGACCGCCCAGTGCACGACGGCGACGGTCACCACGAGGTAGGCGAGCGCGATCCAGTAGAGATTGACGGTGTGCTCGATGCCGACGAGTGACGCGGGCAGCCTGTCCGCGGGCACCGCCCGGCCCTCCTCGCCGCCGGTCACCCCGCCCGGGTCGCGCTCCACCAGGATCGAACCGGCCTGCGCGAAGGCGAGCGTGACCATCGAGAAGGCGATCCCGCTCACCCGCAGCGACACCGAGCCCAGCAGCGCGGCCAGCGCGATCCCGAAGAGCAGCCCCAGCACGGCGGCGGCGGCGAACGGCAGCCCGGCCTCGATCATGATGACGTCGGTGGCGTACGAGCCCGCGGCGAAGTACAGCGCGTGGCCGAACGAGAGCAGGCCCGTACGGCCGAGCAGCAGGTCGTATCCGGTCGCGAGCGCGCCGAACACCAGACACAGCGCGAGGAGTTGAAGGCTGCCCGCGCTGCCGATCGGCCCGTCGAGCAGGCCCGGAAGCGGCAGCGAGCTGTACGGGGCCGCGAGCAGCGCGGCCAGGGCGGCGGCGGGCCACCAGCGGGTGACCCGGCGCAGTTGTCCGGCCGGCGCGGGCGCCGCCTGGACACGCGGCTCCTCGCGGGTCGGGGTGGCGGTGGTCATGCGAGCCTCCCGGTGGCGCCGTGCGGCCGGAGCAGCAGCAGCGCCGCGAGCAGGACGACGACCGCGAGATCGCCGAGCCCCGACGCGGTGTAGTAGTTGGCGAACTGCTGGACGAGGCCCACGCCGACGGCCGCGAGCGCGGCGCCCGACACCGACCCCATGCCGCCCATGACGACCACGACGAAGGCGAAGATCAGCAGCGAGGTGCCCTGGCCCGGGTCGACCGAGCCGTAGTACAGCCCGCCCAGCGCGCCGCCGAGCGCCGCCGCGGCCCCGCCGATCGCGAAGACCAGGGTGAAGGCGCGCCGGACGTCGATGCCGAGCGCGGTGACCATCGCCCGGTCCTCGACCCCGGCCCTGACGACGAGGCCGTGCCGGGTGCGGCCGAGGAACAGCCGCAGCGCCAGCAGGACGAGCACCGCGGCGCCGATCAGCACCAGCCGGTTGACGGGGACGCGCGCGCCGAACAGTCCGAAGGTGCCGGACAGGGCCGCGGGTCCGGGGAAGGTGCGCGCGTCGGCGCCCCAGATCGCCGACAGCAGCGCGGGCACCGCGAGCCCCACCCCGACGGTGGCGAGGACCTGCTCGCGCGGCCGTTCGTACAACGGGCGGATCAGGGCGAGTTCGAGCACCATCGCGGCGACGGTGCCCACAGCGGTGCCGAAGGCGACGGCGAGGACGAAGCCGAATCCGCCGGAGCCCGCGCCCGGCAGATGCCCGGAGGCGGCCCACCAGGTGCCGTACGCGCCGATGGACAGCAGCGCGCCGTGCGCGAAGTTCAGCACGTCCATCAGGCCGAAGATCAGGGAGAGGCCGGAGGCCACCAGGAAGTACAGGGCGCCGAGGCCGAGGCCGGTGGCCGAGAGCAGCATGACGGTCGACATCAGGCGCCCGCCTCCCGCGCCGCGGACGGCGGTGGGTACGACCCGGCCGCGGCCTGGACGTGCGTCCCGGCGGCGTCGGTGGCGGATTCCCTGGCGGGATCGGATGACACGGCCTCTGCCTCTCTCACGTGCGCGTCCGCGCCCTTGCGTCCGACGCCCAGCAGCCTGCGGGTCGCCTCGGGATCGGCGAGCAGGTCGGCGGCGGGGCCGCGGTGCGCGGTCCTGCCGTCCGCCAGCACCACGCAGTGCTCGGCGAGCCGCCGTACCATCGCCAGATTCTGCTCGACCAGCAGCACCGGCACCGCCTGCGCGGCCCGCTCCAGCACCCGCGCCACCTCGGTGACGACCTTCGGCGCCAGGCCCTTGGTGGGCTCGTCGGCGATGATCAGCCGGTTGCCGTTGAGCAGGGTGCGGCCGATCGCGACCATCTGCTGCTGCCCGCCGGACAGCGTTCCCGCGCGCTGCGCCGCCCGCTGCCGCAGCTCGGGGAACAGTTCGTGCACCAGCGCGTAGGCGGGCTCGCCCGCGCCGCGCCGCTCGGCCAGCCGCAGATTCTCCGCGACGGTCAGTGCCGCGAAGACCCCGCGGTCCTCCGGCGCGTAGCCGATCCCTCGCCGCACCAGGGCGTGCGTGGCGAGCCGTACCGTCTCCTGACCGGCGAAGCGCACGCTGCCGCTGCGCGGCACCAGGCCCAGCACGCCGCGCACCGTCGTGGTCTTGCCCGCGCCGTTGCGGCCGAGCAGCGCGGTCACCCCGCTCGCGGCGACATCGAGGTCCACGCCGTGCAGGATGTGACGGCCGCCGATGACGACCTTCAAGTCCCGTACGGCCAACAGGGGTTCGACGGTCACAGCGCCTCCCCGAGATAGGCCCGCTGCACGGTGGCGTCGGCCGTGACGGCCTGCGGGGTGTCGAGCGCGAGCAGGGTGCCGTGGTGCATCACCGCGAGCCGGTCGGCCAGGCCGAGCAGCACGTCCATGTGGTGCTCGACCATCAGGACCGTGCGGCCCTCGTCGCGGTGCAGCGAGCGGATCAGCGCGGTCAGGGCCGGCACCTCCTCGGCGCTGACCCCGGCCATCGGCTCGTCGAGCAGCATCACGCGCGGCTCGCCGACCAGCAGCACCGCCAGCTCCAGCTTCCGTTTCTCGCCGTGCGACAGCGCGCTCGACAGCGCCTCGGCGCGGTGCCCGAGCCCCGTGCGCTCCAGCACCTGCCCGACCTGCCGCGCGTATCCCGCGGCGCGCCGCCAGATCCGGTACGAGCCGCCGCCCGCCGCCAGCGCGGCCAGCCGCACATGGTCGGCGACCGTCATTCCGGGCCACAGACTGGACGTCTGGAACGTCCGCCCCAGCCCGCGCCGCGCCCTGGCCGGGACGCTCTCGGCGGTGATGTCCGCGCCGTCGAGCCCGATGGACCCCCGACTGGCCGGTACGAGACCGCTGATCAGGTTGAACAGGGACGTCTTTCCCGCGCCGTTGGGACCGATGAAGGCCAGGAACTCGCCCTCGCGCACCTCGAAGGACACCTCGTCCACGATGGTCGCGCCGCCGACCGACCAGCCCACGTCACGCAGCCGGAGTACCGGGGCCGTGCTCGTCACCGGTCAGCCCGCCATCTGCTTCGAGGGCGGGTTCACCGCGTCCTTGGGCAGCCTGCTGATCAGCTCCGGCTTCGCGGCGGCGCCCGTGCCGTTCAGCTTCGCCGTGAACATCGGCTGGAGCAGCGCGTGGTCCACCGCCCTGATCTGCTCGTCGCCCTTGGGGCCCTCGAACGACCAGCCCTCCAGCGCCTTCGCCATCGCGGTCGGGCTGTCCGCGCCGCCCGCCTCCACCGCGTGCACGATCATCTGCGCGGCGGTGAAGCCGTCCGGGCTGAACAGGTCGGGCGTGCCGCCCGCCTTGGCGACGCCGTCGAGCATCGCCGTCTCCACCGCGTTGTGCGCGGCGCCGGGGAAGTAGTGCGCGAGGAAGGAGATCTTGGACCCGGCCGCGCCGAACAGCGGGTACGAGGCGGTGCCCGCCAGGCCCGTCACGACCTTGGTCGAGGTCACCACGCCCTGCTGGTCGAGCGCCGTCCACAGCGCGGGCGCGCTGGCCCCGGCCCAGGCGACGAAGACCAGATCCGGCTTCTTCGACTTGACCTGCTGCGCGAACGGCGTCAGATCACCCGCGCTCGGCGGCGCCAGCACCGAGTCCACGGTCGCGCCCTGCCCGCCCAGCACCTCCTTCACGGCGGTGACATTCGCCTGCCCGAAGGCGGAGTTCTGGGTCAGCACGGTGACCCTCTTGCCCTTGGAGTCGCCCAGCAGCGACCCGGCGGTGAGGATGTCCTGGTACGACTGCCTGCCGGAGCGGAAGGTGTACGCGTTCACGCCGGTCAACGCGTCGGTGGCGGCGGGTCCCGCGATGTACAGCACCTTGTTCTGGGCGGCCAGCGGGGCCAGTTGGAGCGCCACGCCCGAGTCGGTGGTGCCCGCGATGATGTGCGTGCCCTTGCCGATCAGGGTCTTGGCCGCGGCGACGGCCTTCGCGGGGTCGCCCGCGTCGTCCTGCTCGACCACCTCGATCCGGTGGCCGCCCGCCGTGCCCTTGCCGTGAGTGGCGTACGCCAGACCGGCGTTGAAGCCGTCCAGATACTGCTTGCCGTAGGCGGCCAGCGGCCCGCTGCGCGAGTAGACCAGGCCCACCTTGACCGCCGAGTCGCTCGTGCCGTCGGAGGACTTGGCGCTGCCCGCCGTCCCCGCGGCGCTGCATCCGGCGAGCAGCACACCCGCGGTCAGCACGGCCAGCGCCGGTACGGTCCGCGTACGGAAGGCGCCCGGCCCGTTCGTCGGGCGCGGCCGACGGGACGCGGCCGGTTCGCTCGAACGGCTCGCTCGGCTCGATCTGTTGGTGCTCGATGTGCTGCGACGCATGGCGACCGGCTCCCGGGGAGGTGGATTGTTGCGCAAACCGTAGAAGCGCCCCGCCGAACCGGACATGTGGGCGGCACACGCTCCTTCCCCGCGAGCCATGTCGACAGGGACCATGGCGGCGCCGCGGCGCCGTCGCAAAGGTGACAGGGCGGGCGCCAGGGGCCGGATCACGCCCGGCACGGCGGCCCGGCGCACCCTCAACTCACGCTCGACACACCCTCGATGACCCCTGCGGGGAAGGCGGACGCATGGACAAGGTGGTGGCCTCGGCCGCCCGCGCGGTGGCGGACATCCCGGACGGCGCGACACTCGCCGTCGGCGGATTCGGCCTGTGCGGCATTCCGTCGGCGCTGATCGCGGCGCTCGCCGCGGCGGGCCCGACGGATCTGCGGGTCGTCTCCAACAACTGCGGAGTGGACGACTGGGGACTCGGCCTGCTGCTCGGACTCGGCCGGATCTCGCGGGCGACCTCCTCGTACGTCGGCGAGAACAAGGAGTTCGCCCGGCGCTATCTGACGGGCGAGCTGGAGGTGGAACTCACCCCGCAGGGCACCCTCGCGGAACGGCTGCGCGCGGGCGGCTGCGGCATCCCGGCCTTCTACACCCCGGCGGGCGCCGGCACCCAGGTCGAGGAGGGCGGCCTGCCCTGGCGGTACGCGGCGGACGGCACGGTCGCGGTCGCCTCGCCGCCCAAGGAGGTACGGGACTTCGGCGGCGTACGCCATCTGCTGGAGGAGGCCATCACCGCCGACTTCGCGCTGGTCCGGGCGGCCGTCGCCGACCGGCACGGCAACTGCGCCTTCCACGCCGCCGCCCGCAACTTCAACCCGCTGTGCGCGATGGCCGGCCGGATCACCCTGGTGGAGGCCGAACGCATCGTGGAACCGGGCGAGTTGCCGCCGGACGCCGTCCACCTGCCCGGTGTGTACGTCGACCGCGTCGTGGCCGCCGATCCGACCGACAAACGCGTCGAGCGACGCACCGTCCGTACCGCCCACGCCACCTCCGACCGGGAGAACTGACCGTGCCACTCGACCGCGACCGACTCGCCGCCCGCGCCGCCCGCGAACTGCGCGACGGCCAGTACGTGAACCTCGGCATCGGCCTGCCCACGCTCGTCCCCGGCCACCTGCCCGCCGGGACCCAGGTGGTGCTGCACTCGGAGAACGGCGTCCTGGGCGTCGGCCCCTACCCGTACGACGGCGACGAGCACCCCGACCTGATCAACGCGGGCAAGGAGACGGTCACCGTGGCACCCGGCGCCGCGTACTTCGACTCCGCCGCCTCCTTCGGCATGGTGCGCTCCGGCCGGATCGACGTGTCGGTGCTCGGCGCCATGCAGGTCTCCGCCCGCGGAGACCTGGCGAACTGGATGATCCCCGGCAAGATGGTCAAGGGCATGGGCGGGGCCATGGACCTCGTGCACGGCGCCCGCCGGATCGTGGTGGTCATGGAACACACCGCCAAGGACGGCTCCCCGAAGATCGTCGGGGAACTGACCCTGCCCGCCACCGGCCGCCGCGTCGTGCACCGCGTGATCACCGACCTCGCGGTCCTCGACGTCACCCCCGAAGGACTGCGGCTGGCCGAACTGGCCCCCGGCGTCGGCGTGGAGGAGGTACGGGCGGCGACCGGGGCGGACCTGCTGGTGCCGGACGCGGTGGCGCGGGGCTGACCGCCCCGCGCCGTACGGGCAGCGGCCCGGAGGATCAGCTCCGGGCCGCTGCCGCCGTGCGCCGTACCGCGTCCGTCAGGTGCCCGGCCACCAAGCGGGCGCCGGGCTCGCCGAGCAGCACCGAGTAGTGGTTGACGCCTGGGACGAAGTGCAGGGCGATCCCCTCCGCCACCAGGCCGCTCGCCGCGATCACGTCGGGCGCGTACAGCCCGGTCGGCTCGTCCGACAGCCCCCGCTCGGCCCACAACAACCGGGTGGGGAGGGTGATTTCGTGGATCGCGGCGAAGACGTCCGGGTTGCGCAGCTCGTCCGCCGCGTCCTCGCGGATCGCGTCCGCCCGGCAGGCCGACCTCAAGTGCGGTGCCTCGCCGGTGAGATCGCGGTCGAGATACGCGGCGAGCAGCGGCCCGCCGAGCGTGCTGAACGCCGGGTGCTCCGCCCAGAAGGCGTGGTAAGCGGCCCGGTCGGCGAACTCCATCTCCAGCTTGCGCATCGCGGGTCCGACCACGGCGTGCAGCACCGCGTCGATGTCCACGCCCGCGGGTACGGGGAAGCCCAAGCCGCCGTCGACCAGCACGAGTTCGCAATAGCGCCCCGGATCGCGGCGCGCGGCGACGCACGCCGCGTAGCCGCCCATGGAGTGCCCGGCCAGCACCGCCCGTTCGACGTCGAAGCGGTCGAGCACCGCGAGCATGTCGTCGGCGTGCCGGGCCATCGAACAGGCGCCCGCCACCTCCCGGCTGAGCCCGCGCCCGCGCAGGTCGGGCGCCAGGATCTCGACCCCGTCGAGCGCTTCGGCGACCTGCGCCCAGGCCAGGCCGTTGCTGGCGATCCCGTGCAGCGCCAGCACCACAGGGCCGCCCGCCGGGCCCGGCCAGCGCCGTACCGCCAGCCGTCCGCCCGGCACCTCGACGCCGACATCCTCGAATTCCCGCATGCGCGCTCCCGCGATCCGCTCGCGCCGTCCCGTACGGCCCGAGCAGGATAGAGGCCGAACCGGCGGCCGGGCATGGGCGCGGCCCACACAGCGGGGGTTCAGGGTGTGTGGGCGGCGGTGGTCACGCCGTAACCGGCGGTCTGCCATGTGGCGCCGTCCGCCGCGACCGCGAAGCCCTCGGTGTCGGGGAGGGATTCGAGCCAGCGGCGGGCGCGGGCGGGACCCATCGCGTAGCCGGCGGTGGCGCGGGCGTCCGCGTCGGTCAGGCCGCGGCAGACCACGGTGAGGGAGGCGAGCGCGGGGGCGGGCGGCTGATGGGTGAAGGGGTCCAGGATGTGGCAGCCGCGCTCGGCGGGACCCGAGGTGGCGACGGCCAGTTCGCCGTCGGTGTGCACCACGCGGACCAGCGCGCCCGGCCGCAGCGGGTCGGCGACACCGATCCGCCAGGGGCCGCCGTACACCTGTACGTCGCCCCCGCCGTTGAGGCACACCGCGTCGGCGCCCGCGGAGGCCAGCATGGCGACGGCCCGCTCCACCGCCCACCCCTTCACCAGCCCGGTCGGGTCGAAGCCGCCCGCGTACCCCGTACTGAACCAGCCGTGACTGAGCCGTCCGGCCGTCTCGCACAGCGCCAGCACCTCCCGCACGTCGGGGGAGCAGGCCGACAGCGTGAGCGTGCCGGCGGCGAGCCGGCTGATCTGGCTGTCGGGGCGGTAGGTGGAGAAGACCTCGTCGACATGGTGCAGCCAGGCCGCCGCCGCGTGCAGCGCCGCCGCCACGCGGTCGCCGCCGCCCCGCACGTCGAAGGAGAAGACCGTGCCCATCGTGTGTTCCACCCGGCGCGGCCGGGCCCGCGTGTCGGACACGGTCAGACCCCCGCCTTGTCCAACGCGCTCTGGAGCGACCGCACATACCCCTCGCTGGTGTACGTCGCCCCGGACACGGTGTCGATCTTCGCGCTCTGCGCGGCCAGCGTCTCCTGGGTGAGCTGCGGGATCGCGAAACCGGAGATCTCACCGTCCCTGGGATTGTCGTTCGGCAACTGGACGGCCTTCACCGCGGTGATCCTGCCGCCGGTGAGGGTGAGCCGGAGCTGGACGGGACCGTAGCGGGTCTGCGCGGTGTCGCCGTCGACCGTCCTGGTGCCCGAAGTCCCCTTCGAGGACGAGCCGTTGGACGGGCCATTGGAGGAACCGCTGGACGAGCCGCTGGACGGGCCGTTGGAGGAGCCGGACGTCCCCGACGTCGCGGACGGCGCCGGTGCGGGGGCCGCGGAGCCCGCGGCCACGTCACCCGCGCTGGCCGTCGTGTGCGGCTTGAGGGTCAGCAGCACCACCACACCGGCGACGGTGGCCAGGGTGCTCAACAGGACGCGCCGCAAAGGGCGGGCGGGAAAGGCGCTCATGGACGGCTCTCACCTCGGTTCACCATCTGGCTCACGGCATGGTTCACGGCACGGCTCACAGTTCGAAGGACTCGTGATGGATGTGGCGGGCCGGGACGCCCGCCGCGCGCAGCGCCTCGTACGACGCCCGCGCCATTCCGGGCGGCCCGCACAGGAACACGTCGTGCCGCGCGATGTCCGGCAGCGTGGCGCGCAGGGTGTCCGCGCTGAGGACGGGCCGCCGGCCGTCGGGCGCGTTGACCGCGAAGTGCAGACGGGCGCCGCGCACGGCGGCGATCCGCTCCAGTTCGCCGCGCAGCGCCAGATCGGCCTCGGTGCGCGCCCGGTAGACCAGCGTCAGGTCGCCGGGCCCCGCGGGCAGCGACTCGAACAGCGCCCGCAGCGGGGTCACCCCGACCCCGCCCGCGAGCAGCAGCACCTTCTGCCGGGTCCTGCGCTCCGCGGTCAGCGCGCCGTACGGTCCCTCGGCCCAGATGCGGGTGCCGGGCCGCAGTCCGGCCAGCGCCGTACTGTGCTCGCCCACCGCCTTCACGGTGATCCGCAGCAGGTCGGGACGCGGCGCGGCGGACAGCGAGTACGGGCTGGCCGTCCACCACAGGCCGGGCGTCAGGAACCGCCAGCGCAGGAACTGCCCCGGCCGCGCCGCCAGTTCGGGCAGCCGCCGGCCGCGTATGAGCACCGACACCACCCCCGGCGCCTCCCGTACCACCGACGCCACCCGCAGCCGGTGCCGCAGATTCAGCCGCTGCGGCACCAGCACCCGGTACCAGAGCGCCGCCGCCGCGACACCGAGGTACAGCGCGTACCAGAGCCCGCGCGCGACCGTGCCGCCCGCGAAGTCCGCGCCGAGCGCGAGCTGGTGCCAGAAGGCCAGGAAGATCGCCAGATACGTCAGCAGGTGCAGGTAGTACCAGGTCTCGTAGCGGACCTTGCGGCGTACCGCGCGTACCGACACCGCGCCGACGACCAGCAGGAGCAGACCGCCGATCGTGCCCTTGAGCATGTCCGGATAGGTGAACACCACCGTCCATGTCTCGCCGAGCACCGAGGCGTGCGCCTGCGCCGCGTAACCCCACAGGATCAGCGTGATGTGCGCGATCAGCAGGCAGACGGTGTAACGCCCGGCCATCGCGTGCCAGCGCGCCACCCGGTCGCTGCCCACCCCCTGCTCAAGTGCGGGAATCCGGGCCATCAAACCGACCAGCAGCGCGCAGCAGTAACCGGTCAGCAGCCCGGCGATCCGGCCCGCGCCGATCAGCCAGCCCGCGGGGCCGACGACCGACGACGTGTCCTGCCACCACAGCGCGATCACCGCCGCCGCGCCCGCCCAGCCCAGGGCCAGCACCACGACGGCCGGTGACCGCCTGCCGGGATACGTCACCGCGTGCCGCGCGGTGGTGCGGGGGCTGTGGGTGCCGCTCATGTCGTGCCGCTCACGGTGGTTCCCTTCCTGGTCGTACGCTTGCCACTGTGCGGGCGGAACCTCTGAGCCAGCTCTGAATCGGCGCCCCGGCCGCGGACTCACAGGTGATCCAGAGGCTCACGGCGGCCCGCGGGACCCGTGGTGACGGCGCCGCGCGGGCGGCTCGCTCACCGATCGGCGACAGGACTCACACGACCCACACGACCCACAGGACTCACAGGGAACGCAGAGGCGCCCGCCCTCGCCGCGCGACCGCCCGCCGGGCGATGCTGGAAGGACCATGGACATCACAGACAGCGCGGCACCGCACCCCCTCGCCCACCCGGACGGCTCCCCGGTCCGGGTCCTCGTCGTGGACGACGAACCCGACCTCGCCGAAGTGCTGTCCGGTGTCCTCGCCTACGAGGGCTGGCAGGTGCGCACCGCCGGTGACGTCGCCTCCGCGGTCGCCGAGGCGCGGGCCTTCCGTCCCGACGCGGTCGTGCTCGACGTGATGCTTCCCGACGGCGACGGCCTGTCCGTACTGCGCCAACTCCGCGCGAGCCAGCCCGAGGTGTGCGTGCTGTTCCTCACCGCGCGCGACTCCGTCGAGGACCGCATCGCGGGCATCACGGCGGGCGGCGACGACTACGTCACCAAGCCGTTCAGCCTGGAGGAACTGCTGGCCAGGCTGCGCGGACTGCTGCGCCGGGCGGGCATGACCAGGGCGCGCGGCGACGCGGCGGTCCTCACCGTCGGCGATCTCGTCATGGACGAGGACGCGCGGGAGGTGACGCGCGGCGGGGCGGTCGTCGAGCTGTCCCCGACCGAGTTCGAGCTGCTGCGGTATCTGATGCGCAATCCGCGCCGGGTACTGAGCAAGGCGCAGATCCTCGACCGCGTATGGTCGTACGACTTCGGCGGCCAGGCGCATGTGGTCGAGCTGTACATCAGCTACCTGCGCCGCAAGATCGACAGCGGGCGCGAGCCGATGATCCACACGGTGCGCGGCGCGGGCTACCTGCTGAAGGCGCCGCCGTGGTGAGGCGGCCGTCGCCGCGCACCGGCCGTCGCTCCACGCCGCTCGCTTTCGCGTCGCGGGTCCTCGTACCGCGCACGCTGCGCGCCCGGCTCACCTGCGGCCTCGTGGTGCTGCTCGCGCTGAGCTGTGCCGCCGTGGGCATCGCGGCGGTCGTCGCACTGCGGTCCTTCCTCGGCGAACGGCTCGACCAGCAGCTCTCGGAGGCCGGGGGCGCGTTCCCCGCCAGCCTGGAACACGCGCACGGCGCGGGGGAGCCGGACGCGGACAACGTCCATGTGGACACCCGCCGCCAGGCGCGCGGCACCTTCGGGGCGCGGCTGCTCAAAGGCCGGGTCACGGCCGCCGCCGTGGTCCGCGCGGGCACGGACACCACGGTACGGCTGACCCCCGACGACCGGACCGCGCTCGCGGCGGTCCCCGTCGACGGCCACTGCCACCGGGTCGATCTGTCCTCGCTCGGCGACTACCAGGTCAAAGCGGTGGCGGGCGACGACGGGGACGTCCTGATCACCGGGCTGCCCCGGCAGGGCATCGAGGACGCCGAGACGCGGCTGATCGCGGTGGAGGCGGCCGTCTTCGGCGGCGCGCTGGTCGTGGCGGGGGCCGCGGGCGCCTTCTGGGTGCGCTGGTCGCTGCGACCGCTGCGCCGGGTGGCCGCGACCGCCGCCTCGGTGACCGCGCTGCCGCTGGACAGCGGAGAGGTGGCGCTGCCCGACCGGGTGCCCGACACCGACCCCGGGACCGAGGTCGGGCAGGTCGGCGCGGCCTTCAACCGCATGCTCGGACATGTCGAGGGCGCGCTGACCACCCGGCACGCCAGCGAGGAACGGCTGCGGCGCTTCGCCGCCGACGCCAGCCACGAACTGCGCACCCCGGTCGCCGCGATCCGCGGCCACGCGGAGCTGGCGCAGCGGCACCCCGGCCCGGTGCCGCCCGGTGTGACGCGGGCACTGGACCGGATCGCGGCGGAGTCCGCGCGGATGGGCGGCATGGTCGACGACCTGCTGCTGCTCGCCCGGCTCGACGCGGGCCGCCCGCTGGCCCGTGAGCCGGTCGACCTGACGCGCCTCGTCCTCGACGCGGTCGACGACGCCAGGGCCGCGGGCCCCGGCCACCGCTGGCTGCTGGACCTGCCCGCCGAACCGGTCACCGTCACCGGCGACGCCGCCCGGCTCCAGCAGATCACCGGGAATCTGCTGACCAACGCCCGTGTGCACACCCGCGAGGGGACCCGCGTCACCGTACGGCTGCGCCACGACGGCGCCGCGACCGTCCTCACCGTCGCGGACAACGGCGGCGGTGTCCCGCCCGCCATCCAGCGCACCGTCTTCGAACGCTTCGCCCGCGCCGACCACCACCGCGCCGACCACCACCGCGCCGACCACCACCGCGCCGACGACCGGCGCGCCGACCCCGCCGCCGGCCACGGCGCCGGTCTGGGTCTGGCCATCGTCACGGCGGTCGCCGCGGCCCACGGCGGCACGGTCACCCTCACCAGCGAGCCGGGCGACACCTCTTTCACGGTGACGCTCCCGGACGCGCCGCCCGAGCGGCCGGGAGCGTCGGCGGTCTGACGCGGGGTTCCGCGAGGCTTCCCGCGAGGCCGCCGCGCCGGTCCGGACACCGCCGCCCCGGCCGTTTCCTCAGCGGGCCGACGCCACCGCCAGCAGGAACCAGCCGGTGTGCGGGATCCACTGCTCGGCCCAGCGCCAGACCTCGTCCTCGGGGGCGTCGGCGGGAAGGAAGGCGATGTCGTCCTCGTCGGTCCAGCCGGAGGTGATGCCGTTGACGATGCCGCCGGGGATGTTGGGGAAGTCCGACTCGTAGTCGACATTGTGACGGCCGCGGCCGTGCAGCATCGAGACGTCGAAGGGGTTGCGGCCGGTGATCCAGGCGAGCTGGTCGTCGGCGAAGCCGAGCAGCAGGTCGCGGTCGGCCTCCGCCGTGCCGGGCAGGTCGGCGCAGGTGTTCGCGGCGGCGGCCAGCGAGGCGATGGTGGCGTTCTCGCCCTGCCACCAGTAGCCGGTCTCGTTGTCGTGCGGGAAGAAGAAGGCGTCGCGCGGTGTGCCCCCCGCGGGCTGCACGCGCTGTCGGGGATAGCCGAAGGGATTCGGCACCGAACGGGTCCTGGCCACGGTGTCGAGCACGGCCTCCAGGGCGAGCGCGCTCGCGGCCCCGGCCTCGGGCGCGTCCGGCAGCACGGCGGCGAAGCGGGCGAGGGCGAGCGCGGGCAGCCCGGCCTCGGCGGCGTGGAAGAACGGTCGCCCCTCGGCGTCCGCTCCGAACCAGCCGGGGCCGTGCGCGGGCCGTACGTACCGCGCCAGCAGCGACCGTACGCGCAGCCGGGCCGCGTCCCGCGCCGCGGCCAGGACCGTACCGCCGCCCGCCGCGACCAGCTCGCAGGCGGCCAGCAGCGCCGTGTAGTCGTCGAGGACCGTCTCGGCCCCGCCGACGACGTATTCGGTGTTGTGCGCCTCGAGGTGCGTGAAGCCCTCGACGGCCGCCGCCAGGTACTCGGGTCCGGTGAAGTCGCCGTGGTCGTCCAGGGTCGAGGCGCGGGCGAGGGCCGCGATGGCCAGGCCGCCGCCGTGCCGGTACGCGGCCTGGTAGCGGTCGGTGCGCACGCACTCCGGGAGCGGCGCCGTCACGACGCGTTCTTCGAGCCGCTTGGTGAGCGCGTCGAAGATTCCGGTGTAGAAGTAGCCCTCGGGGGAGCGGAAGCGGACCAGGAAGTCGGCGCCCCACAGCGCCTCGTCGCGCAGCCGCGCGCTCAACGAGCGGACCAGCAGCGGGTGTCGCTCGGCGACCGCGTCCCGCGCGGCCATCATGGCCCACGCGCACAGCGGGATCTGCTGCGGACTCATGGTGCGGGTGTACGTGAGGTGGCTGAGGAATTTGCTGGTGTCGCCGCTCGCGTCGAGCCAGCCGCCGCGCGCGTCGACCTCCCGGCCGCTGTCGTCGCCCCACAGCGCGGCGCGCCGGTCCTTGCGGTCGATCTCGCCGCTGGAGCGCATCGCCTTGAAGTACGCCAGCACGTCGGACATCGTCTGCCGCTGGAGCCGGTCGGCGGCCACCTCGAAGTCGTCCGAGACACAGGTACGGCCGCGGCCGTCGACCAGGCGGACCGCGTACCGGCCGGGCGCGAGGCCGGTGGGCAGCGGCACCCGGGCGAAGGGACCGCCGTGCCAGCCGGGCACGGACTCCAGCGGGCCGGGTTCCAGCTCGTGCAGCGAGCCGCCGTCGGCGCCGAGCAACTGCACGCGCCGCGGGGCCCTTCCGTCGGGCAGGACCGCCACGACCGCGGGTGCGCCGCCGAGTCCGTAACCGAGGTGCGCTACGCGTACCGCCGAGGTCTCCAAGCCGGTTTCGATGGGCACCTGCGGGCACCGTCCCTTCTCTCGTGCCCGCAAAGGTATGCAGTGGACTGCTATTGGTCAACAGTGATCGTGGGGGCGGCCGGGCACGCGCCCGGCCGCCCGGGAACAGCGCGCGACCTCAGCGCCGGCCGCCGTCCGACCGCTTGCGGTGCAGCGTGAACGTCTCGAAGACCGACAGCTCGCCGTTCGGCTTGTTCACGTTGTAGTACGTGACGTGCATCCGCGTGGTGTCGCCCGCGTGACGGCCCGGATCGACGGTGAACGCCGCGAAGCCGTAGGGGTGGTCGACATCGCGCACGCCCGCCCAGACCGCCTGCTCCCGCACGTACGTGGCCGTCCGCTTGCCGTTGGAGCCGGGCGTCGAGGAGACCGCGGTGATGACCTTGCCGGTGCCGTCCTTGAAGAACGACTGGTTGGTCGTGCCCGAGACCCCGCCGCCGCCGAGCACCATGTGCACGGTGCCGAGACCGGTGTCGATGTCGTCGGTGGCGTGCGACACCGGGTTCGGCGTCAGCGTCTCGCTGCCGCCGACCACACCGCGAACGGCCAGCGACCGCTCGTAGTTGTGCTCGTGGCCGCAGACCACCAGGTCGACGCCGTAGCGGTCGAACAGCGGCCCGTACTTCTCGCGCAGGCCCAGGTCGGCGCCGTTGGCGTCCGTCGAGCTGACCATCACCTGGTGCATGGCGACGACCACCCAGTCGATCTCGCGGTCGGCGCGCGCCGTCCGCAACTCCTTCTCCAGGAAGGCGAGTTGACGGCCGCCGGAGTAGCCGTTGATGTAGACGTCGCCGCCGTCCTGGAGGCAGTTGTCGTCGTTCTGGAGCACGATCACCCGCACCGAGCCGGCGGTGAACGCGTACCAGAGGTTGGCCAGTTCGCGGTCGCTCTCGGTCGACGGGAGCTGGAAGTACGTCTGGTACGCGCCGAGGCCGAGCGGGCCGTTCGCGGACTCGATCTCGTGGTTGCCCGCGGCGGGCATCCACGGCCGGAAGCGCGCCGAACGGCTGTTGTTGGTGAAGAAGTTGTTCCAGGTGCGGACCCGGTCGACGTCCAGATTCGCGTAGCACAGGTCGCCGTTGAGCAGGTGGAACAGCGGCGCGACCTGCTCGATGCCGGTGACGATGTCCTTGGTGGCGGGCGTGGAGTTGGCGTCGAGGCCCACCGCGCCGGTGCTGGTCCAGGTGACCTGCGGCGCCGACTGGTCGCCGAAGCTGGTGAAGGTCAGCGGCTGACGGCCGCGCGGCGCGGTCCTGAAGGTGCCGCTGTCCGGCGCGGCGCCGTCGTGCGACACCAGGTACAGGTACTCGGTGCCGGGCGAGAGCCGGTCGATCGCGGCGTGGTGCACGTACACGACCCGGCCGGACTTGCCGTCGCTGTAGGAGCGGGTCCGCGCCGAGGCGACCGATCCCAGACCGTGGCTGATCGTGCCGTACCGCACCCGCGGGCGCTTGACCGGGCCGTCGGTCAGCCAGGACACCACCATCTGGCTGCCGGGGTCCTTGCCGAAGGTGAGGTGCAGCCCCTGCACCGGGGACGCGCCGCTCGCGTCGGGCGTGGGGTGGAAGGCGGGGGCGGCGCTCGCGGGTGTGCCGGACGGGGACGGCGCGGCGGCGGACGCGGGGCCCGCGGTCAGCAGCGGCGCCGCGACCGCGCCGACACCCGCGGTGCCGAGCAGGCCGACGGCCGTACGGCGGCTGAGGCGGTCTCCTGACGGACCCGGTGTCTCCATCTGTGCGACCATCGTTGCTCCTTGGTGCGGTGCGGGGTCTCGCGACACGAACCTCCGAAGGCTCCCGCCCGTCGGCGACGGCCAGTTGAACGCCGCCTGTCGCACACGCGGCGGAATCCTGTGACCCGCCGGGCGCGGCGAGAACCCGCCCCCCGTCGGGCGAACGGCCGTGTGCGCCGGGCCTGTTCGTGACGCGTACCGCCCGCTGTCACGCGCCGGACACCGGCAGGTCGCCTGTGGTCGCTGCTGTGGGAGGACCCTGCACTGCGCGCATCCCCCTACCGCGAAGAGGTCCTCGGATCCATGTCTGAACTCAACCGGCGGCGGTTCCTCCAGATAGCCGGTGCCACCGCGGGCTTCACCGCCCTGTCCAGCAGCATCGCCCGCGCCGCCGCGATCCCGGCCAGCCGCAGGACCGGCACCCTCAAGGACATCGACCACATCGTCGTCCTGATGCAGGAGAACCGGTCCTTCGACCACTACTTCGGCGCGATGAAGGGGGTCCGCGGCTTCGGCGACCCGCGCCCGGTGTCCCTGCCCAACGGCAAGTCGGTGTTCCACCAGCCGGACGGCGACAAGGAGGTGCTGCCCTTCCACCCGGACGTGGACGACCTCGGCCTCCAGTTCATCGAGGGCCTCAACCACGAGTGGATCGGCAGCCACGCGGCCGTCAACGACGGCAAGTACGACCAGTGGATCCCCGCCAAGGGCACCGGCACGATGGCGCACCTGACGCGCGGCGACATCCCGTTCCACTACGCGCTCGCCGACGCCTTCACCGTCTGCGACGCGTACCACTGCTCGTTCACCGGCGGCACCGACCCCAACCGCTACTACATGTGGTCGGGATACACGGGCAACGACGGCAGGGGCAACGGCCCCGTGCTCGACAACTCCGAGGCCGGGTACGACTGGACGACCTACCCGGAGCGGCTGGAGAAGGCGAAGATCTCCTGGAAGGTCTACCAGGACATCGGCGACGGCCTGGACGGTGACCACTCCTGGGGCTGGATCCCGGACGCCTACCGCGGCAACTACGGGGACAACTCCCTGCTCTACTTCGACAATTACCGCAACGCCAAGCCCGGCGACGCGCTCTACGAGAAGGCCCGCACCGGAACCGACGCCAAGGCGGGCGACGGCTTCTTCGACGTGCTCAAGGCCGACGTCACGGCGGGCAGGCTGCCGCAGATCTCCTGGATCGCCGCGCCCGAGGCGTTCTCGGAGCACCCCAACTGGCCCGCGAACTACGGCGCCTGGTACATCTCGCAGGTCCTGGACGCGCTCACCTCCAACCCCGAGGTGTGGAGCAGGACCGCGCTGTTCATCACCTACGACGAGAACGACGGGTACTTCGACCACGTCGTCCCGCCCTTCGCCCCGCTCACCGCGGACGGCGGCGCCTCCACCGTCAGCACGCGGGGCGAGATCTTCCCGGGCAACGGCACCTACGCGGCCGGCGCGTACGGGCTCGGCCAGCGCGTCCCGATGCTGGTGGTCTCGCCCTGGAGCACCGGCGGCTACGTCTGCTCCGAGGTCTTCGACCACACCTCGATCATCCGCTTCATGGAGCGCCGCTTCGGCGTGCACGAGCCCAACATCTCGCCCTGGCGGCGTACCGTCTGCGGCGATCTGACCTCCGCCTTCGACTTCAAGCTCACGCGGGACCGGCCCCCGCACCTGCCCGGCACCGACGGCTACCGGCCGCCGGACGGCGACCGGCACGACAGCTACGTCCCGGTGCCGCCCGCCCGCCAGGCCGTGCCCACGCAGGAGCGCGGCGCCCGGCCGACCCGCCCGCTGCCGTACGCGCCGCTGGTCGACGCGGCCGTCACGCCGTCCACCGGCCTGGTCACCCTCACCTTCGGCGGCGGTGTCGCCGCGGGCGTCTGCTTCCACGTCACCGCCGCGGACCGCGCCGACGGCCCGTGGACGTACACCACCGAGGCGGGCAAGAAGCTCTCCGGCGCCTGGGAGACGGCCGCGACCGGCGGCGGCTACGACCTCACCGTGCACGGCCCCAACGGCTTCCTGCGCGCCTTCCGCGGCGCGGTCGCCACATCCGGCGCGGAGGTGACGGCCCGTCACGACGCCGCGAGCGAACGGGTGGAGCTGACCATGAGCAACTCCGGCCGCCGCGACGTCCGGCTCACGGTCACCAACTCCTACGACGGCCGCCACCACACGTACGTGGTCCGCGCCGGGCGCCGCGAGACGCACTCGGTCGACGTCCGCGCGGGCAAGCGCTGGTACGACCTCACGGTGGTCGCCGACCACGACGCCGCGTTCCTGCGGCGCTTCGCGGGACACGTCGAGACGGGCCGCCCCGGCGTGAGCGACCCGGCGATCAGGACGCACTGACGGCGACCTGGGCAGCGGACCTGGGCAGCGGTTCCGACGGCCGTCCCCGAGGACACCGACGAGCTGTTCCTGGTCGTCAGCGGCCGTCTCACCATCCAGCTCCGCGACGGCGACGTCGTCCTCGGCCCCGGTGAGCTGTACGTCGTCCCCGAGGGCGTCGAGCACTGCCCCCGCGCCGACGAGGAGACCGCCATCCTCCTGCTGGAGCCCGCGGGCATGCTGGAGCCCGCGGGCACCCTCAACACCGGCAGCGGGGGCGGCCCGCTGACCCTGGCGGCCGTCCCGCTGGACTGAGGTCTCCCGCGCGGCTTCAGGTCTCCCGGTGGGCCGCGGTCAGAAGGACTTCCTGGAGGACCCGGGCGGCCCGTGGCGGAGCCACGTCACTGCGGTGGGCCAGGGCGATGGTGCGGCGCAGCCCCGGCCGGGCCAGCGGTGTGACCCGCAGGTCGTGACCCGCGCGGGCGGCGACCATGCTGGGGACGACGCCCAGACCGAGCCCGGCCCGCACGAAGCCGAGCACGGCGTCCATCTCGCCGCCCTCGACGGTGAGGTAGGGCTCGAAGCCCGCGGAGCGGCAGGCGGCCAGGGTCAGGTCGCGCAGGTCGTAGCCGTGCCGGAACATCACCATCGGGCGGCCTTCGAGGTCGGCGATCCTGACCGGTGAGCGCGGCGGCTCGGCCGCGGCCGAGGAGATGACGACCAGATCCTCCTGGAAGAGCTCGACGGTGGTCAGGGCGGGCGACGGGTTCGGCAGCGGCAGCACCACCAGCGCCAGGTCGAGGCCGCCGCGCGCCAGCTCCCGTACGAGATCGTGCGACCCGCTCTCCTCGATCAGCAGCCGCACCCCGGGGTGCCGGTCGTGGAAGACGCGCAGCACGTCGGGGAGCAGGCCGGTGCACAGGCTCGGGGTGGCGCCGAGCCGGACCCGGCCGCGCCGCAGCTGGGCCAGTTCCAGCACCTCGTGGCGGGCGGTTTCTGCGTCGGCGAGGATCCGCCGGGCCAGCGGCAGCAGCGCCTCCCCGGCGTCGGTGAGCGCGATGTTGCCGCGCGCCCGGCTGAACAGGGGCGCGCCCAGCTCCGTCTCCAGCGCGCGGATCTGCTGCGACAGCGACGGCTGCGAGACATGCACCCGCTCGGCGGCGCGGGTGAAGTGCCGGGCGTCGGCGACGGCCACGAAGTACGCGAGCTGCTGGAACTGCATGGGTCCCACGATAACCCGGCGATAGGCCCAGGCTATGGACACGAGCCGGATCATGTCTTGGACCACTCGACTCCGGTGACCGTAACGTCTGTGGACATGGCACTGGCAACGCGGACGGACCGACGTCCGTCGATGGCGCGCACGGTCTGGGGCTCGACCGTCGGCAAGAAGACGATCATGGCGGTGAGCGGCCTGATCATGCTGCTGTACCTGGTCGTCCACATGTTCGGCAACCTCAAGATCTTCTTCGGGTCCGGCAGCTTCAACGAGTACGCGCACTGGCTGCGCACCATCGGAGAGCCGTTCCTGCACTACGAGTGGGCGCTGTGGATCATCCGCGTCGTGCTGGTCGCCGCCGTCGTGCTGCACGGCGTGTGCGCGTACCAGCTCAGCCGCCTCGACCGGCGCGCCCGGCCGGTCGCCTACGCCCATCCGCGGCCGCGCGCCAGCTACGCCACCCGCACCATGCGCTGGGGCGGCGTGATCCTGCTGCTGTTCATCGTCTGGCACATCCTCGACCTGACCACCGGCACCGTGCAGCGCGGCTTCGTGCCCGGCCACCCGTACCAGAACGTCGTGGCCGCCTTCCACGACTGGTGGAACAACGTCATCTACATCGTGGCGATGCTCGCCCTCGGCCTGCACATCAGGCACGGCTTCTGGAGCGCCGCCCAGACCCTCGGCGCGGGCAGTGCCACCCGTGACCGGGTGCTCAAGGCCACCGCGAACGCACTCGCACTGGTGCTGACGGCCGGCTTCATCGCCGTACCCGTCGGCGTCATGACCGGAATCGTGAGCTGACTGACATGCCCGAGACCTCCGAGACCCCCGACAGCCCCGAGCTTTCCGCGACGACCGCCGCGACCGACGCCGCGCCCGCGCCGTCCGACTCCGCGCCGTCCGACTACGCGCGGTACGCGACCGGCGAGCCCCTCGCCGACACCAAGGCACCCGAAGGCCCGATCGAGGACCGCTGGGACACCCGCCGCTTCACCGCGAAGCTGGTCAACCCCGCCAACCGCCGCAAGCACACCGTGATCGTCGTCGGCACCGGGCTCGCGGGCGGCTCCGCGGGCGCCACACTCGCCGAACAGGGCTACCACGTCGTGCAGTTCTGCTACCAGGACTCCCCGCGCCGCGCCCACTCGATCGCCGCGCAGGGCGGCATCAACGCCGCGAAGAACTACCGCAACGACGGCGACTCCGTCCACCGGCTCTTCTACGACACCGTCAAGGGCGGCGACTTCAGGGCCCGCGAGTCCAACGTCCGCCGCCTCGCCCAGATCTCGGTGGAGATCATCGACCAGTGCGTCGCGCAGGGCGTGCCCTTCGCCCGTGAGTACGGCGGCCTGCTCGACACCCGCTCCTTCGGCGGCGTCCAGGTCTCCCGCACCTTCTACGCCCGCGGCCAGACCGGCCAGCAACTGCTGCTCGGCGCCTACCAGGCGCTGTCCCGGCAGATCGCCGCGGGCAACGTCGAGATGCACCCGCGGACCGAAATGCTCGACCTGATCGTCATCGACGGCAGGGCCCGCGGCATCGTCGCCCGCGACCTGATCACCGGCGAGATCCGCAGCCACTTCGCGGACGCCGTGGTGCTGGCCTCCGGCGGCTACGGCAACGTCTTCTACCTGTCGACCAACGCCATGAACTCCAACGCGACCGCCGTCTGGCGGGCGCACCGGCGCGGCGCGTACTTCGCCAACCCCTGCTTCACCCAGATCCACCCCACCTGCATCCCGCGCACCGGCGACCACCAGTCCAAGCTCACGCTGATGAGCGAGTCGCTGCGCAACGACGGCCGGATCTGGGTGCCGCGCACCAAGGGCGACACCCGCCCGCCCGGCGAGATCCCCGAGGACGAGCGCGACTACTACCTGGAGCGGATCTACCCCTCCTTCGGCAACCTCGTACCGCGCGACATCGCCTCCCGCGCCGCGAAGAACGTCTGCGACGAGGGCCGCGGCGTCGGCCCCGGCGGCCAGGGCGTCTACCTGGACTTCGCCGACGCCATCGCGCGGATGGGCCGCAGGGCGGTCGAGGAGAAGTACGGCAACCTCTTCGAGATGTACGCGCGGATCACCGCCGAGGACCCGTACGAGGTCCCCATGCGGATCTACCCGGCCGTGCACTACACGATGGGCGGCCTGTGGGTGGACTACGACCTCCAGACCACCGTGCCCGGCCTCTTCGCGATCGGCGAGGCCAACTTCTCCGACCACGGCGCCAACCGGCTCGGCGCCTCCGCGCTGATGCAGGGCCTGGCCGACGGCTACTTCGTGCTGCCGGCCACCATCAACGACTACCTGGCCCGCCACCCGGGGCGCGAGGAGATCGGCGCCGAACACCCCGTCGTCCAGGAAGTCCTCGCGGAGACCGAGGACCGGCTCAATCTGCTCCTCGCCGTCGACGGCGACCGCACCGCCGACTCCTTCCACCGCGAGATCGGCGAGCTGATGTGGGAGTTCTGCGGGATGGCCAGGACGGAGGAGGGGCTGCGCAAGGCGCTGGACCGGATTCCGCAGATCCGGGACGAATTCTGGCGCCGGATCAAGGTGCCGGGCAGCGGCGCGGAGTTCAACCAGTCGCTGGAGCGCGCCAACCGCGTCGTGGACTACCTGGAGCTGGCCGAGCTGATGTGCCTCGACGCGCTGCACCGCGCCGAGTCCTGCGGCGGCCACTTCCGCGAGGAGTCCCAGACCCCGGACGGCGAGGCCGCCCGCCGGGACGAGGAGTTCTCCTACGCCGCCGCGTGGGAGTTCACCCGGACCGGCGGCGCGCCCGTCCTGCACAAGGAAGACCTCGTCTTCGACTACGTACACCCCACCCAGCGGAGCTACGCATGAAGCTCACCCTGCGCGTCTGGCGCCAGAAGAACACCGAAGCGCCCGGCGCCATGGCCACCTACCAGGTCGACGACGTCTCACCCGACATGTCGTTCCTGGAAATGCTCGACACGCTCAACGAACGGCTCACCGTCGAGGGCGAGGACCCGGTCGCCTTCGACCACGACTGCCGTGAGGGCATCTGCGGCGCGTGCAGCCTGGTGATCAACGGCGACGCGCACGGCCCGGAGCGCACCACGAGCTGCCAGCTCCACATGCGGTCCTTCCGGGACGGCGACACCATCGACGTCGAGCCGTGGCGGGCCGCCGCCTTCCCCGTCGTCCGCGACCTGGTCGTGGACCGCTCGTCGTTCGACCGGATCATCCAGTCCGGCGGTTACGTCAGCGTGCCCACCGGCGCGGCGCCCGAAGCACACGCCACGCCCGTACCCAAGGCCGCCGCCGACTCCGCGTTCGAACACGCCGAGTGCATCGGCTGCGGCGCCTGCGTCGCCGCCTGCCCCAACGGCTCCGCGATGCTCTTCACCTCCGCGAAGGTCAACCACCTCAACGTGCTGCCGCAGGGCGCGCCGGAGCGCGAGACCCGTGTCCTCGACATGGTCGCGCGGATGGACGAGGAGGGATTCGGCGGCTGCACGCTCACGGGGGAGTGCGCCACCGCCTGCCCCAAGGGCATCCCGCTGACCTCGATCACCGCGATGAACAAGGAGTGGCTGCGGGCGGCCCGCAAGGTCCCACGCCGTTAGGAACCTTCGGGGTCCCCACGCCGTTGGAACCTCAGAGGTTGGTGAGCTTGGTGTACGGGCTCATGATGCGCTTCTGGAGCGAGCCGAAGTCGACGATCACCGCGACGCCTTCCTCGACTCCGGTGACCCGGCCGAGGCCGTACACATCGTGGGTGACCCGATTGCCCACGGCGAACTCCTTCGGTGGCGGCGCCACCGGGGCTTTGAAGGGACTGGTGGGCAAAAAGCGCTTCGCTGCATCAGGCTTTGTCATTGTCACCAGTATGCGCCAGTCGGCGGTCCGATTGTCCCGTCGGACGACGCATCTGCGACTACCCGCCAGCCGTCCTTGACCCGTATAGACCTGTCTGTCTACCCTCGGTGGGTATCGCCCAGGACAGGCGGACCGCGGCAGATCCCCCCAGGTCACCTCGGGTCCATCCAGGTTCTACTCATGGAGCCCCCCATGGCACGCACGGTCAAGACACCCGGTCCCGACCACCCCATCACGGTCGAGCCGAACCCGGAGCGCATCGTGGTCAGGGCCGCGGGCAAGGTCATCGCCGACACCACCCACGCCCTGACCCTGCGCGAGGCCGACTACCCGCCGGTGCAGTACATCCCGCTCGCCGACGTCGAGGCCGACGCCCTGCGCCCCACCGAGTCCCAGACGTACTGCCCCTACAAGGGCGACGCCTCCTACTACTCCCTCGTGACCGCGGACGGCGAGATCACCGACGCGGTGTGGACGTACGAGAAGCCGTACGACGCGGTCGGCACGATCGCCGGACACGTCGCCTTCTACCCGCAGCACGTCGAGGTCGCCGCGCGGTAGCGCTCGCGTGGCAGTGGCCGCGTGGCAGCCGTCGCACGCGAGAAAGGAGGGCCCGTCCGGTCGGACGGGCCCTCCTCGCGTGCCGTGCCTCAGTCCCGGTATCCCACGGGCTCGCGGGGCCGCTCAGGGGTGCGCGGGTCCCGCCGAGACCGGATCGGACCCCGGGCGAGTCGGTGCGCGCCCAGACCGGCCAGAGCGGCCAGCAGACCGCCGCCGCCGGTCCACAGCCAGCGCGGCGACCACCAGGTGCCCGCCCAGCCGTCGCCCGGCGCCACATGCGGCGCGTACGCCGACACCACGGGCGTCACCGAGCCGTCGACCGCCTGCTGCCCCGCCGTGCCCTCCGAGGTGGCCTTCACGGCCGCCTTGACCGGCTGGCCGAGGTCGGCCGCGGGCAGGTCGAGCACGGTCAGCCGCAGGAAGTAGCCGCCGCGCAGCGGATCGTTGGACCAGGTGTCGGCCCACGAGCGGATCGCCCGCAGGTGGCAGATCAGCTCGACCGAGCCCGCGTCGGCCGCCACGGACCTGCTCTGCGCGCCGTATCTGCACGGCTGGCGGCGCCGCAGCCCGTCGTACACATCGAGCTGCCAGGTGGACGCGCCGTGCCGGGCCGCGGTCTCGGGGAAGGTGACGGTGGCCTTCACCGTCACGTTCTGCCCGCTGTCGGCGGGGAACGTCCAGTACAGGTAGTCGCCCGCCGACGCGTCCGCGGTCGCCTCCTGCCCCTGCCGGACGACGGCGGCGGTACGGAAACTCGTCCCCGCCTCCGTCGGCGCGGTGTCGCCGTCGCCGGGAGCGGCCGTACCCGTGCTCGCGCTCGGGTCGGCCGACGGGTCGTCGGCGACCGCGCCGCCCGCGCTCAGGGCCAGCGCCGCGGCGGCCAGCAGCCCCGCCGCGGTGACCGTCAGCAGCCGTACGGCCTTACGTGGTGACGTACGCATCAGACGGTCCTCCCCGTGTTCAGACGCCAGCGGGACACCCAGCCCGACAGCAGGCCGAGGACCGCGCCGGCCACGGCCAGCGTGCCCAACAGCCACCAGCCGCGCCCGAGGCCGAAGAAGGCCACGTCGGAGGGCTGGTCGGGGGAGTCCACCAGGTCGATGGAGAGCTCCACCGGCAGACCGGGGGTGGTCTTGACCGACGGCGCGGCAGAGAAGGAGTTGCCGACCTGGAGGCAGACCGTCTCCGGCGGGGTGTCGGAGTCCGCGTGCGGCTTGGGGTAGCGGATACCGGCGGACACGACGTCGGTACGGCCGGTGCCGCCCTCGTCGTCCCTGACGATCTCCCGGCCGTGCGTGGTCACGCCACGCAGCAGGACGCCGTAGTTCGCGTTCACCGCCCGGTCGGCGGAGACGCTCACCGAGGCGCGCAGCTCCTGCCCCGGCGGCACGTCCACCCGGTACCAGCGGTTCTCCGAGAACAGCTCGCGGTCGGTGTAGATCCCCGCCTTGAGCTGCGGCGCGTCCGCGCACTGCGCGGCGCCCCGGGCGGCCACCGGGGCCACCACGGCGTCGGTGCTGCGGCCCACCAACTGCTTCACCTTGGTGGTGAGCTGCTGCCGGTGCTGGACGGCGGTGTACGTGCCGCCGGTCGCCTCCGCGATGCACGTCAACTGGTTACGGGTCGAGGAGTCCGGGATCAGGCCCAGCGTGTCGATGACCAGATGGATGCCCTTGGCGGCGATGTCCCGCGCGACGTCGCACGGGTTGAGCGGCGCGCAGGTGTCCTCGCCGTCGGTGATCAGCACCAGGCGGCGGGTGCCGTCACCGCCCTGGAGATCGTCGGCCGCCTTGAGCAGCGCGGGGCCGATCGGCGTCCAGCCGGTGGGCGCCAGCGTCGCCACCGCGGCCTTGGCCTCGGTGCGGTTCAGCGGGCCGACCGGGTAGAGCTGCCGGGTGTCCTTGCACCCGGTCTTGCGGTCGTTGCCCGGATAGTCGGCGCCGAGCGTCCTGATGCCCAGCTCCACGTTCTCCGGCACCGAGTCCAGCACGTCGTCGAACGCCTGCTTCGCGGCGGCCATCCGCGACTGCCCGTCGATGTCCTTCGCCCGCATGGAGCCGCTGACATCGAGCAGCAGTTCCACCTTCGGGGCGGCTTGCGCCGTCGGCGTCGCCGGTGTCGTGGGTTCGTCGGCGACCGCGCTCGCGGGCAGCAGACCGCAAGCCAGGACGACCAGCAGGCCGCAGCCAACTCCGGCCGTCAGTAACCTTCTTATGATCATCGCCGGATCGTAGTGAAGGTAGTGTCAAAACCTGAAGTCGGCCGGTCGGCGGCCGGTGCGGGACCGTGCCAAAGCGGACGGACGGGGACGGACCACGGGCGGGGACGACGAGCGCGCGCCGGGCCGGGGAGCCGCCGGGGCCGCGCGCCGGCAGGTGGTGCGCCGGGGGTGGACGTGCGCGGCGATCTCAGTAAAGTGGCGGATATGACGCTACTGGCCGGTAGGAAATGTTTCCGGGTGCTCGAACCGCTGCACTCGATGGTGTACTTCGCGCCCGAGACGCAGGCGGCGCTGGTCGCGGCCGGGCTGGAGAACAACCGCATGTGCTACTTCGCGGGCCGCGCCGCCGCCCTCGGCCCGGTCGGCCCCGCCGTGGTGACGAGCACTTTCTACAACTTCAGCCCGTCCCTGGTGGCCCGACACATCCCGCTCGCCTGGACCCTGGCCGCCCCCGAGGACATCACCGCGGCGCGGCTGCGCGCGGTCGACGCCGTACAGCGCCGTCTGCTCGGCGACGCCGTCGACTCCCCGGAGATGGCCGAGGCCGCCGAACTCGCCCAGCGGGCCGCCGAGGCGTGCACCGGCGGCGACCGTATCCTCTACGCCGCCCACGCGGCCCTGCCGTCGCCGAAGGAGCCGCACCTGGCCTTCTGGCACGCCACCACGCTGCTGCGCGAGTACCGCGGCGACGGACACCTCGCCGTCCTGCTCTGCGCCGAACTCGACGGCCTGGAAGCCCTCGTCACCCACACCGCGACCGGCAAGGGCTTCCTGCCGGGCTTCGCCAGGACCCACCGCGGCTGGAGCGAGCAGGAATGGGACGCGGCCGTCGCCCGGCTGCGCGACCGCGGCCTTCTCGACGCCGACGGCTCGCTCACCGACCAGGGCGTCGAACTGCGCCGCCACATCGAGTCCGAGACCGACCGTCTCGGCCGCGCCCCCTACGAGCACCTCGGCGAGGCCGGCACCGCCCGTCTGACCGAGATCGCCCAGGGCCTCACCATGCGCGCGCTGGCCGCGGGCGCCTTCCCCGAGGGCGTCTTCGCGACCGGCCCCAAGCGCTGACGCACCTGTCGCCGACTCCGGGCGGCCCACCGGCCCCGGACGCCCGCCCCCCCCGCGTCAGCGGGGAGGCGCCGGGGCCGGCCCTGTCGAGCCGCGGACCACCAGGTGGGTGGCCAGTTCGACGTGGAGGGTGTCGACCGTGTGGCGGTCCAGGAGCCGCATCAGCAGGGAGACCGCCATCCGGCCCATCTCTTCGAGCGGCTGGCGGACGGTGGTGAGGCGGGGCACGGTGCTGCGGCTGAGGTCGATGTCGTCGAAGCCGGTGATGGAGAGGTCCTCGGGGACGCGCAGGCCGCGTTCGTAGGCGGCGCGCAGCGCGCCGACGGCGGCCTTGTCGTTGAACGCGACCAGCGCGGTCGGGGGTTGGGGGAGGTCGAGGAGTTCGCAGGCGGCCCCGTAGCCCCAGTCGGCGGTCGGCTCGATGCTGCGCAGGAGTTCGGGGGAGGGCAGCACCCCGGCGTCGGCGAGGGCCGAAGTGTGGCCCGCGAGACGGGACTTGCTGGCGAGCCAGTCGCCCGGTCCGCCGATGACGCCGATCCGGCGGTGGCCGAACTCCACCAGGTGCGCGGTGACACTGCGGGCCGCGGCGAGGTTGGCGGCCGAGACCGAGGCGATGTCGCGGGGGAGCGGGGTGCGCGGGTCGACGACCACGAAGGGGAAGTCCTGGGCCCGCAGGACCTCCAACTCCCTTTCCGGCTCGGGCGGGACGATGAGGATCGCGCCCGCGATGCCCGGGTCGCCCGGCAGCCCCGGCAGCACCTGGACCTCGCGCGCCGCGTCGCCCGCGCTGAGCACCACGCGCCTGCCGTGCAGGTCCAGTGTCTCGGCGATCGAGGAGACGATCACACCGAAGTAGTCGGTGAGGACATACGGGCAGCGCACGTAGATCGCGCCGTCCGCCGCGCCGCGCCGGACGGGGGCCGGGGCCCCCAGCCGTTCGACCGCCCGGCGGACCAGCGCCTGGGTGTCGGGAGCCACGTTGGCCTGTCCTGTCATGACCCGCGACACGGTGGCGATGGAGACGCCCGCCTCCGCCGCGATGGCGCGGACCGTCACGCGGGTGCCCGGTGACCTAGCCAACTGTTACACCCGTTCGTTTCATGTGCGCAGCTTAGCGCCCCGACCCATCAGGGTCACGGCAGGATCGGTACAAGGCATTGACAGCGCACGCCGTCGACCGCTTACCTGATTTTCGCCACGGTTCCAGAAAACGTTTCATTCCGTTTCAGAGTGAGTGCTGCCCGAGGAGAACGATGAGGAGACGCGCCGTAGGTGCCGCCGCTGCCACAGCCGCCGCACTCTGCCTGGCCTGCGTACCGGCCGCCCAGACGGCCGCCGTCACCCCGACGGCCGCCACCGCGGCCTCCCCCTCCCGCCCGGCGCCGCCACCCCGCGCCCAGGTGTGGCTGACCACGGCCGACGGCGCCCAGGAACTACGGCAGCAGGCGCCGGTCGACTTCGGCCGGGGACCGTCCGACCTCACCACCATCACCGTCGACCCGAACCAGAGCTACCAGAGCGTGGACGGCTTCGGCGGCGCGCTCACCGACTCCTCGGCCGCCGTCCTGAGCCGACTGCCGCGCACGACGCGGGACTCCGCGATGCGGCAGCTCTTCGACCCCGCCCGCGGCATCGGCGTCAGCTTCCTGCGCCAGCCCATCGGCTCCTCCGACTTCACGGCCGCCGCCGCCCACTACACCTACGACGACATGCCCGCGGGGCAGACCGACTTCGCGCTGCGCCACTTCAGCATCGCGCACGACCAGCGGCAGATCCTGCCGCTGCTGCGCCAGGCGAAGCGGCTCAACCCCCGGCTCACCGTCATGGCCACGCCCTGGAGCCCGCCCGCGTGGATGAAGGACGGCGACTCGCTGGTCGGCGGCCACCTCAAGGACGACCCGAAGGTCTACGACGCCTACGCCCGCTACCTGGTGAAATTCGTCCAGGCGTACGCGGCGGCGGGCGTGCCCGTCGACTACCTGACGGTGCAGAACGAGCCGCAGAACCGTAAGCCCTCCGCGTACCCCGGCACCGACCTGCCCGTGCAGGCGCAGGTCAAGGTGATCGAGGCGCTGGGACCGCTGCTGCACCGGGCCAGCCCGCGCACCAAGATCCTCGCGTACGACCACAACTGGACCACGCACCCCGACGACATCAAGACCGCCGAGCAGATGGGCGAGGACCCGCAGACCGACTACCCGTACGAGGTGCTGGACAGCCCGGCCGCCCGATGGATCGCGGGCACCGCCTACCACTGCTACTCGGGCGACCCCAGCGCGCAGAGCGCGCTGCACGACGCGCACCCCGACAAGGGCATCTGGTTCACGGAGTGCTCCGGCTCGCACGGCGCGACCGACACGCCCGCGCAGATCTTCCGCGGCACGCTGACCTGGCACGCGCGCACGATCACCGTCGGCACCACGCGCAACTGGGCGAAGTCCGTCGCCGACTGGAACCTCGCGCTGGACGCCGACGGCGGCCCGCACAACGGCGGCTGCGACACCTGCACCGCCCTGCTGACCGTCCAGCCGGACGGCACGGTCACCCCCAGCGCCGAGTTCTTCACCATCGGCCACCTGTCGAAGTTCGTCCGGCCGGGCGCGGTACGGATCGGCAGCACCAACTACGGCACGACCGGCTGGAACGGCCAGCTCACCGATGTCGCCTTCCGCAACCCCGACGGCTCCACCGCGCTCGTCGTGCACAACGAGAACGACGACCCGCGCTCCTTCGCCGTCGCCGTCGGCGACCGGACCTTCGCATACTCCCTGCCCGGCGGTGCGCTGGCGACCTTCACGTGGCCCAGATCGGCTGATCTGACCAGCCGGTCGCACGCGGTGCCGCTGAACGGCGCGAGCGCCACCTCCCAGCCCGCCGGGCAGGGCGCCCCCGACCTCGCGATCGACGCCGACGGCTCGACCCGCTGGTCCAGCGGCGCGGCCCAGACCCCCGGTCAGTACGTGCAGATCGACCTCAAGAAGCGCACCGCGTTCTCCCGCGTCGCCGTCGACAGCGGCGACAACCTCGGCGACTACGCCCGCGGCTGGCAGATCTCGACCAGCGACGACGGCGTCACCTGGCGGACGGCCGCCGCCGGTACGGGAACCGGGCAGCTCACCGTCGCCGACCTGCCCCGTAGGACCACGGCACGCTATGTGCGCGTCACATCGACGGGCACGGCGGCCAACTGGTGGAGCCTGGCCGATCTGCGGCTCTACCGCTGAGCCGAGGCGTTCCGACCCGACGCGTCACCCCGGGGCAGCCGCGACCTCCTGGAGGTCGCGGCTGCCGCCGCGTGTCACGCGTCCGCCTCCGGTACGGGACGCGCCGCCGCTTCCGGCCCGGCGTCCGCCGCTGCCGCCCGCTCCGTCCGGCGCGCCTGCCACTGCCGCGTCGCGTACAGCGCGCCGCCCGCGCCCAGGCCCCAGAAGGCGCCGCTGACGCCGAAGAAGGTCACGCCCGAGACGGTGACGACGAGCGTGACGACCGCCGACTCGCGGTTGTCGGCGTCGGCCATCGCGCCGGTCAGGGAATTGCCGAGGGCGCCGAGCAGCGCGAGTCCCGCGACGGCCTCGATGACATTGGGCGGTGAGGCGTTGACGAAGGCGACCGCCGCCGCCGCGCCCAGGCCCAGCAGGATGTACGCGCCGCCGGCGACGACCGCGGCCCGGTACCGCTTGCGCGGGTCGGGCCCCGCCTCCTCGCCCGCGCACAGCGCGGCGGTGATCGCCGCCAGGTTGACCGCGTGCCCGCCGAAGGGCGCCGACAGCAGGCTGAAGACGCCGGTCCAGCCGAACAGCGGCCCCGGCTCCGGGTGGTAGCCGTTGACATTGAGCACCGCGATGCCGGGGATGTTCTGCGACGCCATCGTCACCACGTACAGCGGCAGCGCGATGCCGATCACCGCGGAGGCGGTGAAGTGCGGGGTGACCAGCACCGGGTGCGGCCACAGCGGGCCGAGCGCGGCCGTGTCGATGTGCGTGGTGGCGGCGATCAGGACGACGGCCACGACCACCGCGGCGGGCACCGCGTACAGCTTCCGGACACTGCCGACGACCGCCCAGGCGAGGATCACACCGAGGCCCACCGCCGGGTCGGACTTGACCGCGTGCGCCGGAGCCAGGCACAGCGGCAGCAGGATGCCCGCGAGCATCGCGTTCGCCAGCGGCTTCGGGATCGCCGAGACCCACCGGCCGAGGGGCCTCCACAGCCCGGAGATCACGACGAGCACCCCCGTGAGCAGGAACGCGCCCACGGCCGCCGCGAATCCGCCGTGCGTACCCGCGGAGCCCGCCAGCAGCGCCGCGCCCGGCGTCGACCAGGCGATGCTGATCGGCAGCCGGGAGCGCAGGCTCAGGTAGATCGCGCACAGGCCCATCGCCACGCACAGCGCCATCAGTCCCGACGCGGCCTCGGCGTGCGACGCGCCGACCTTGGTGAGCCCTTCGAGCACCACCGCGAAGGAGCTGGAGAAGCCGACGAAGGCGGCGATCAGGCCCGCCGTCGAGGCCCGGAAGAGGCCGGAGCGCGCGGAGTCACCGCCGGGCTCGTCCCGGACGGGCTCCGGGGCGGTGGTGCGGACGGGCATCAGGTCTCCTCCGGGGCCGGCCGGCGCGCGTGGGCGGCGAGCAGGGCCGTGCGGTCGATCTTGCCGCTGGCGGTCAACGGCAGGGTGTCACAGAGCTGGATGCGGGCCGGGACCATGAAGCCGGGCAGCAGCGCGCGCAGATGGGCGCGGAGCGCCTGTGGGGTGCAGGCCGGGTCGTCGGTGACGACGAACGCCCACACCGGCTTCTCGCCGCGGGCGCTCGCGGTGACGAAGCTGCGCCGGACGGCCGGGTGCCGGTCCAGATGGTGGGCGATCTCGCCCAGTTCGATGCGGTAGCCGTTCACCTTCACCTGGTCGTCCCTGCGGCCGTGGAACACCGCCGCGCCGTCCGCCCGCAGATGCCCGTAGTCGCCCGTCCGGTACAGCCGTTCGCGTACGCCGTCGACCTCGCGCTCCACGAACAGCCGGGCGGTCAGCTCCGGCATCCCCAGATATCCGGGCGACAGACCGTCCCCCGCCAGCCAGATCTCGCCCGCGCGCCCCGGCTCGCACAGCTCACCGCCGTCGTCGCCGTCCGTGTCGATCACGTACAGCCGGGTGTTCTGGATCGGCCGGCCGATCGGCAGTTCCGCCGCGTCGGCGGGGAGCGCGTCGACCCGGTGGTACGTGGCGAAGGTGGTCGACTCGGTCGGTCCGTAGACGTGCACCAGGCGGCCGGGGCCGTAGCGGCGTACGGCCTGCGCCAGCCGCGGCACCGAGGCGCGCTCGCCGCCGGTCAGCACGGTGGCCACCGTGTCGAGGGCTTCGGGCGCCTCGTCCAGCACGGAGTTGAACAGCGCCGTGGTCAGGAACAGCACATTGACCCGGCTCTCGCGCAGCGCCCGCCCCAGCTTCGACAGGCTCAGCCGCGCGTCGGGGTAGAGCACGCAGGTGCCGCCGGTCAGCAGCGCGCCCCAGATCTCGAAGGTCGCCGCGTCGAAGGTCACCGGCGCCAGTTGCAGCAGCCTGCCGCCCTCGCCGAGCCGGGCGTAGCGGGCGCCGGACACCAGCCGGACCACACCGCGGTGCCGGACCGGCACCCCCTTGGGGCGGCCGGTCGAACCCGAGGTGAAGTTGACGTACGCGACGGCGTCGCCCGTGACCTCGACCTCCGGGCCGCGCTCGCTCTCCGCGACACCGCCCCGCGTCACCGGGACGGTCCGGCAGCCGTCGAGCCGGTCGGCCAGCTCCGCCGGCCGGTCGGTGAGCACCCACCGGCAGTCGGCGTCCGACAGCAGGGCGCGCAGCCGCTCGTCCGGCCAGGACGCGTCGAACGGCAGGTAGCAGCCGCCGCATTTGAGGACGGCGAGCAGCGCGACGACCAGTTCGGGAGAGCGGTCGAGGCACACGCCGACGGTCGCGCCCGGCGGGAGTCCGCGCGCCAGCAGGTCACGGGCGAGGCCGTTGGCGAGGCGGTCGAGCTGCCCGTAGCCGACCGTGCGCGCGCCCTGTTCGACCGCGGGCGCTTCTGGCCGCAGCCGCGCGCGCTCCTCGAACAGCGCGGGCACACCGCTGTCGCGCGGATAGCCGACCGCCGTGGCGTTGATCTGCCGGTGCGCGGCCAGGGCCGCCTCGGACGCGGTCACCCGGCGCAGCGCCGACACCTCCGGACGGATACGGCGTGCCGTCGGCGGTGTGCTCGACGAACCATCACGTCCCGCGCTTTCCCAGGCTCGGCGTTTGCTTGACCACCGGGCCCGCGCGCCGTGGCAGGTGACAACGGCGAAGGGGACGGCTCCGGCATCGTAATCCGCGGCCCCGAAGGAGCGCGCGCCAATTCCGATACCCGGACCGTCCCCGGCGCCGACCGGCCCGCCGCGCGGGCGGGCCGGTCGATCCGCTACCGGAGCAGGCTCTTGTACTTCGGGCAGAGATACGTGATCGCGTCCTTCGCGTCCGCGATCTCGCCGTCCGCGATGGCCTCCTTCGCCAGCTTCGGACTCGCGTCCGCGGTGTTGGCGATCCGGTCGCAGGACTCCTGGCCGGTCTGGAGAACGGCGGCCGGGTCCATGCCCTTGGGCACCTTTCCGACCAGATAGCTCTTCTGCTGGTCGGTGAACGTGCCGGTGGCCGGGGTGAGCTGGGATTCGGGCAGGGTCGACTCCTTGGCGTCGGCGCCGTTCGCACCGCCGTCGCCGCCCGGACCGGTCGAGGCCGAGGCGGACGGCTCCGCGGTGCCGTCGGGGCCGATGGCGGGCGCGGAGGAGGCCGGGCGCTCGCTGGTGGGGGCGGCGCGGTCCCGCGCCGCGTCCGCGTGTCCGCCGCCGCATCCGGCCAGGACGGCCGCGGCCGTCGTCACGATGACGACGGCCGCGGCGAACCGGCCTCTGGTCGCGGTCACGGCTTCGCGAAGGTCAGGACGAGCTGCGGATGTCCCGACGTGCCGGGCGCGTCCTTCGACCAGAACCAGGCCGAGTCCGTGCCGGTGGACGTCACCGCGAGATCGTACGGACCGCCGAGCCCGGGCGTCAGCGCCGCCGCGGTGAGCGTCGCGGTGTAGTCGGTCTGGAGCGCGGTCGGCGCGGGCACCGTGCCGAGCACCGTCGGGTCGAGCGTGGGACGGGTGTTCCAGGTCACCCCGGTCTCCGTCCAGCTCCCCGTCACATGCTGCACATTGAGCGTGTCGACCGAGTTCGCGATGGCGTCGGAGCTGGTGCGCAGGGTCAGTCGCGCGCTCGTGAGCACCATGCCGCCGGGCGCGGCGGGCAGGTCGAACCGCAGGTACGTGTGGTATGCGGACGTGCCGCGCACCGCGAGCTGCTGGTCCGGGCCGTAATTCGCCGAGGGCGCGCCCGCGTTGACGTAACTGTCCGCCGTCGCGTTGAGCGTCACCGTCGAGGACGTCGGCGCGCCCGGCGTCGTGACGGCCGCCGCGGCCGACTTGGCACTGGTGTTGCCGGGCGCGTCACCCGCCGTGACCTGGTACGCGTACGTGGTGCCGGGTGAGGCGGCGGTGTCGGTGAAGGTCAGCGTCGGGCGGATCCAGAACTTGGAGTCACCGGTGACCGTGCCGACCTGCGTGCCGTCGCGGTAGATCCTGTACGTCAGCGTCGAGTCGTCGAGGTCGAGGCTGGCCTGCCAGCTCACCCGTACCCCGCCGGACACGTTCGCCGCGGTCACCTGGAGCGGTACGGACGGCGCGCGCGTGTCGGGGCCGCTCGGGAAGCGGACCAGGCCCTGCTGGAGCCGGTTGCCGTTGCTGGCGATCCGGGTGAACTCGCCGCCCACCCACAGGTAGTCCGTGCCGCCGCTGGAGGCGGTGGTGAGGGCCCGCGGGCCGATCTTCTCGGTGCCCGCCGGGCCGTCGTCGGTGTCGGGGAACCAGCCCAGCAGCGGCCTCGGGTTGTCGACGGACTCCGCGAGCAGGTGCTGCCGGTCGTTGTTGAGCTGCGGGAACTGCTGCATGCTGGAGCAGTCGTGCGCGTGCGAGCCGCTGTACAGCACGCCCTTGTAGACGGTGACGGCCTGGGTCGCGCCCAGGCAGGTGTCGCGCCAGCGCTGGTTGAGGTCGCTGAAGTTGAGCGCGATGCGGCCGTCGAAGACACCGCCGCCCGTGCCCTCGTTGGCGGTGAAGAAGCCGGTGGCGTCCCTCGTGAGGTCCTGCACGGTGGAGGTCGCCGAGATGAAGCCCGGATAGGTCTTCACAGTGGCGCCGGTCGTGGCGTTGACCACGGCCAGCGCGTGCGAATTGACCCCGTTGACGGTGTTGAAGTCGCCGCCGATGACGAGCCTGGTGCCGTCCGGGCTGAGCACCATGGCCTTGCCCGCCTTGTCGGCGTTGGCCGTGAACGGCTTGAGCGCGCCCGTGGTCGTCAGCGCGGCGAAGCGCTGCCGGGGCTGCCCGGCGACGGTGAGGAAATTGCCGCCGATGTACACCGTGTCGTTCGTCGCCACGATGCTGCGGACCTGCGCCGAGACCGACACCTTGAACGTGGTCCTCACGGTGCAGGTGGCGATGTCGATCGCCGCCAGGCTGCTCGACGGAACGCCGTTCACCGAACCGAAGGTGCCCCCCGCGTACAGCGTCGACTCGTCCGGTGAGACGGCCAGCGCCCGAATCGTCGCCGTGCCCGAGCCGACCGTGAAGGACAGCTTGCAGGACGTCGGCGCGCCCGTGGCGGCGTCGAACGCCTGGAAGTTGAGCGCCTGCTGCTCGCCGGTGCCCGCGGCGGCGCCCGGCGGCCGGACGGTGGAGAAGGTGCCGCCCGCGAAGACCACACCGTGCGCCTGGGCCAGCGCCCACACGACGCCGTTGGTCTGCCAGGTCGGCAGGTCGTCCGCGGTCATCGCGACCGGCGCGGTGAGCGCGGACGCGGACTGCGCGGCGGTGAATCCGATCATCGAAGCCGCCGCCAGTGAGAAGGCAGCGGTTATTGCCCCAGCTCTTCGCATGAGCCCCCCTGAGCTCTGTGCTGTTCCCCCAGCGGTCCCAAACGGCCGCAAGATGCGACAAGGTTAACGTTTGGTCCGCTTTGGGGTCAGCCTCCCCGTAACGACTGTTGCACTCCTGTAGCCCAGCGGCCGGGGAGGGGGACACGGCGGGCACGCAGCGGCGCCGCGCCGATTCCGCTTCGGCCGGATCCGGTCCCCACCGGGCGGTCCCGAAATGTTTCGGTGCGGTGCCAAGAACGACTATGACCCGCCATGACCTGCGGGCACAAGGCCGAGCGGCCCGCGCGGTCCCGGTCGCGACGGTGACGCGCGACACTCCCGCTGGACTCCGGATGTGGCCTGAATGTCACCTCGACGTCCCTCGGGGGCGACTGTGGGCCGCCGTGGGAGAATCCTCCGATGACTTCTGAGACGACGATCACCGCGGACGCCGCGGGCACGTGGACGCTCGGCGATCTGACCGTCAACCGGATGGGCTTCGGTGCGATGCGGCTGCCGCAGGACGGCAGGGCGTTCGCGCCCGACAGCGGCTCCAGCGACCGCGAGCGCGCGATCGGCGTGCTGCGGCGCGCGGTCGAACTCGGTGTGAACCACATCGACACCGCCGCCTTCTACTTCTCCGCCCTGCGCTCGGCCAACGAGCTGATCAACCGGGCGCTGGCGCCGTACCCCGACGACCTCGTCATCACCACCAAGGTCGGCCCGGGGCGCGACCCTTCGGGCGCCTGGCTGCCCGCCGCGACGCCCGCGCAGTTGCGCGGACAGGTCGAGGAGAATCTGCGGCAGCTCGGCCGGGACCACCTCGACGTGGTCAACTACCGCAATCAGGGCGCGGACTCGATCGCCGAGCACTTCGGCGCGCTCGCCGAACTGCGCGAGCGCGGGCTGATCCGCCACCTCGGGATCTCCAACGTCGGGCCGCGCCACCTCGCCGAGGCCCGCGCCATCGCGCCGGTGGTGTGCGTACAGAACAAGTACGCGCTCGGACTGCCCGGCGAGGACGACGACTTCCTGGACCTGTGCGGTGAACAGGGCGTCGCCTTCGTGCCGTTCTTCGCCATCGCGGGCGCGGGCCGCGAGTCGGGGGCGGGCGCAGCGGAGAGCGAGCAGGTGCTGGCCGCGGCCCGCGCCCACGGTGTGACCGCCGCCCAGATCAGGACCGCCTGGACCCTCCAGCGCGGCGCGCACGTCCTGGCCATCCCCGGCACCGGCAACCCCGACCACCTGGTGGAGAACGTGGCCGCTGGCGCGCTGCGGTTCACCGCCGACGAACTGGCCGCCCTGGACGCGCTGCACCACGGGGGCGCCTGAGGAGCCGAGGTGCCCCGGCCGGGGCCGGAGTTGGCGCGTGTGCACCGTGGGTCGTCTGTGGAATCGTGTGCCCGCGGTGCCAATTCGCGACGGCTTGCCGAGATCGGATGCCGGGCCGCGCGCGGCTGGCTACCGTCGGTGGAGACGAGTGAGCGCATGGGGGTACGGGGTGACGGGTGTCGAGGCCGCGGTCGGCCATGTCTGCGTGTGGCTCACGTGGCGAGCGAGCGGTGCCGAGCAGCGGCGGCACGACCTGGACGAGGTCCAGGTCGGCGAACTCGACCGGCTGTACTCGCTGGTCCGCGTGCTGCTCGGCGAGGACCCCGCGCTGCGGCTGGCCACCGAGGAGTGCGCCGCCCCTGACGGCGCGGTCACCGAGCGGACCAGGCGCCGCCTGACCGACGCGCTGGACGAGGCCGTCGAGCGGGACGCGGCGCTGGCCACGGCGCTCCGGCAGGCGGTGGACCGGCTGCGGGACCGTCCCTACGGCGGCGGACCGCCGGGCGGCCCGCCCGCCGGGACGGCGGCGGCCACCGGTGACGGGATCGCGGTCGGCGGCGACGTCGACGTACGAGCCCGGGACAGGTCCGTGGCGTCGTTACGGATGGGGGACGTACGGATGGGGGACGTACGGATGGAAAACCCTCCTCTGCCGGGTCCGCCCCAGGGCTGAGCGCACCCGGAGCCGTCCCCGCCCCTTTGTCCGCGCCGCCGTACGCACCGCCCGCGCCGCCGTACGCACCCGCGCCGGTGGCGCCGCCGCGCGCGCCGGAGCCTTCGGACACCGTCCCGACGCTGCCGATGCTGCCCGCGGCCACCCCGTCGCGGGTCCGCGCCGAGGGCCGGAGCCGCTCGGAGGCCGAGGCCCGGCCCCGTACCGACGCCGAGGCCCGGTCTCAGGCGGCCCCGGTCCCTGCCCCGGCCCCTTCCGCTGTCACCGCGGCCGGCGGCGGTGTCGCGGCGGGCGTCGCGGGCGACATCCACCAGCACCACCACTGGCATGTCGTGCCGCGCTCGCCGGTCAACTGGCCGGTCAGGGTCGGCGTGGTGCCCCGGTCGGCCGACTGGTTCCAGCACCGGGACGTGATCCACGCCCTGGACACCGCGCTGACCGGCCCCGGCACCGCCGTGGTCTGCCAGGTGCTCACCGGCATGGGCGGCGTCGGCAAGACGCAGCTCGCCGCCCGGCGCGCCCACCACGCCTGGCGGGCGGGCGAGGTCGACCTGCTGATGTGGGTCACGGCCTCGACGCGGCAGGCCGTCATCGACGCGTACGCCGACGCCGCCGCGAGGGTGCTGCACATCGAGCGGGACGAACCGGCGCGCGCCGCGCAGGAGTTCCTGGCCTGGCTGGAGCCCGGCCCCGGCGCGGCGGCCGGACACTGCCGCTGGCTGCTGGTCCTCGACAATGTGACGGACCCCGCCGACCTCACCGGCCTGTGGCCGCCCGACCACCCCCTCGGCCGTACGGTCGTCACCACCCGCAGCCGGGACGCCGCCCTGACCGGCGCGGGCCGCCGCATGGTGACCGTCGGCCTGTTCACCCCGCGGGAGGCGACCGGCTATCTGACGGAGGCGCTCGCCGCGCGCGGCCGGGTGGAGGCGCCCGAGGAGGTCGCGCTGCTCGCCGAGGACCTGGGCAGACTGCCGCTGGCCCTGTCCCAGGCCGCCGCGTATCTCATCGACGCCGACATCGGCTGCCACGACTACCGCGCGCTGCTGGCGAACCGGGCCCGGCTGGCCGACCTCAGGCCGCCGACCCTGCCCGACGACCAGACCGCGGGCGTGGCCGCCGTCTGGTCGCTGTCGGTGGACCGCGCCGACGCCCGCGGTCCCCGGGGTCTGGCCAGGTCCCTGCTGGAGCTGGCCGCGCTGCTCGACCCGAACGGCATCCCGCAGCCGGTGCTCACCAGCGGGCCGGTCCGCGACCACCTCACCCGCGTCGTGCGCCGGGCCGCCCCCGAGCAGTGCCCGGCGCGCGGGATCACCGAGCAGCAGACCGTACGGGCCCTGCGCGATCTGCACGGGCTCAATCTGATCGACCACACCCCGAAGACCGGGCACCGGGCGGTCCGTGTCCACCAGCTCATCCAGCGGGCCGTCCGGGACTCGCTCGGCGAGGCGGACCACGACGCGCTGGCCCGTACCGCGGCCGACGCACTGACCGCGGTCTGGCCCGAGGTCGAGCGCGACACCGACCTCGCGCAGGCGCTGCGCGCCAACACCACGGCGCTGACCGGCAAGGCGGAGAGCGCCCTGCACCGCCCGCACGCGCACGCCCTGCTCTACCGGGTCGGCGAGAGCCTGGGCGTCGCGGGCCAGGTGGCCGCCGCGGCCGGGCACTTCAGGCTGCTGGCCAGGACCACCCACCAGCACCTGGGCCCCGACCACCCCGACACCCTCGCAGCCCGGCACGACCTGGCGTACTGGCGGGGCGCGGCGGGCGACGCGCAGGGCGCGATCAGCGCCTTCCGCGAACTGTTCGCGGACCGGCTGCGGGTGCTCGGCCCCGACCACCCGCACACGCTCACCACCCGCGGCAACATCGCCTACTGGAGCGGCGAGGCGGAGTACGCGCAGGACGCGGAGGACGCCGCCACCGCGCTGGAGGAGCTGCTGGCGGACCGGCTGCGGGTGCTGGGCCCCGACCATCCGGACACGCTCAGCACGCGGCACAACATGGCCCGGCTGCGCGGTCGCGCGGGGGAGACGGCCGAAGCGGCCGAGGGGCTACGGGAGTTGCTGGTCGACATGGTGCGGGTGCTGGGCCAGGACCACCCCGACACCCTGACCACCCGGCACGACCTGGCCTACTGGCAGGGGCGCGCGGGGGACGCCGAGGGCGCGGCGCGCGCCTTCGAGGAGCTGCTGGCCGACGCGGCGCGGGTGCTGGGCCCGGACCATCCGGACACGCTCACCACGCGGCACAACATCGCGCGGCTGCGCGGGCGGGCCGGGGACGTCAGCGGCGCGGCGCGCGCCTTCGAGGAGCTGCTGGCGGACCGGCTCCGCGTGCTCGGCCCGGACCATCCGCACACGCTCACCACCCGGCACAATGTCGCGCGGCTGCGGGGGCGGGCGGGGGACGCGGCAGGCGCGGCGCGCGCCTTCGAGGAGCTGCTGGTCGACATGGAGCGGGTGCTCGGTCCCGAGCACGGCGACACGGTCATCACCCGGCACAACATCGCCTACTGGCGTGAGGAGTCGGAGGTGCTGACCCTGCGCGTCAGGCGCGCCCCGGCGCCGTGAACGACGGTCGGCGCTTCCCGGTACCGCTGAACAGCGGTCGGCGCGCCCCCGCACAGCACGCGGCCGACCGTGGCGGGAGAAGCGCTCAGCCGACCGTCACCCGTACGCCCGCGCCCGCGATACGGGCCAGCTCGGCGTCCGGCGCCGCCCCGTCGGTCACCAGGTCGTGGATCTCGGCGAGCGGGCAGATCTTGGCGAGCGTGGCCCGGCCGATCTTCGTGTGGTCGGCGACCACGACCGTACGGTCGCTGTTGTCGGCGAAGGCGCGGTCGGTGCCGCCCTCCAACTGGTCGTGCGTGGTGCAGCCGTGGGCCGCGCTGATGCCGTCGACGCCGAGGAAGGCGATGTCGGTGTGGTAGCTGGCCAGGGTCTTCTCGGCGATCGGGCCCACCAGCTCATAGCTGGCGTTCCTGGCGTTGCCGCCGATCACGACGAGCGTCACGTGCTTGTGCAGAACCAACTCGGCCGCGATGTTCACGGCGTTGGTGACGACGGTGAGCGGTCCGCGGGCGGCCAGCAGCCGGGCCACCTCCGTCACCGTACTGCCGCCGTTCATGCCGACCACCGCGCCGTCCGGCACCAGGGCCGCCGCCGCCCTCGCGATGGCCTGCTTCTCCGGTCGGCTGCGGCCCGCGCGGTGCTGGAGCGGGACCTCCAGGTCGACCGGGCCGACCGCCGCCCCGCCGTGGGTGCGGCGCAGCAGGTGGAGTTCGCTCAGGTGCTGGAGGTCGCGGCGGACGGTGGCCGTGGAGACGCCGAGCAGCCGGGACAGCTCGTGGACGTCGATGCCGCCCCTGGCGGAGACATGCTCAAGTATGCGCGCATGACGCTCAGTTCTCAGCATGCGTGCAGCATAATGCGCACTCCGATGCGTAAGTGAGCATGATTTGCGCAGAAGAGGGCGGTTGACATGACGAATTCTGCGCGGTTAACTCCTGGCGAACGTCGGAGTTGAGCACCGACGTCAGAGGTACGCCTAGCCGGTGGGCGGCCGTGCGCCGCAAGCCCGGACAAAGTCGCCAGGATCGCTGTCAGCGTCCGAGGCGGGGACGTACCCCCCATCATCAGGAGCTCGATGATGCGCATGAATCGTGTCCGGTCCCGTCGGAGTCTGGCCGCCCTCGCGGCCGTCGCCGCAGTCGTGGCTGTCCCCTCACTCGCTCCCGATTCCGCAGGGGCCGCGCCCCAGTCCGTCTCCCCGCCTCCGGCGCACGCCGGATTCGACTACCAGATCGGGGGCCCCTACACCCCGCCCGCCGGTGTCTCCGTGGTCAGCCGCGACTACACCGCTCCGGCCGCCGCCGGGGTCTACAACATCTGTTACGTCAACGCCTTCCAGGCCCAGGAGGGCGCCGAGGGCCAGTGGGACGCCGACCTGCTGCTGCGGGACTCCAAGGGCGCCGTCGTCAAGGACAAGGACTGGAACGAGGCGATCCTCGACATCCGCACCGCCGACAAGCGGCAGCGGATCGCCGCCAAGGTCAACGGCTGGGTCGACCAGTGCGCGGCCAAGGGCTTCCAGGGCGTCGAACCCGACAACTTCGACACCTACGACCGCTTCTCCGGCTACCTGACCAAGGCCGAGGCCGAGTCGTACATCAAGCTCCTCTCCGCCCACGCGCACTCCAAGAACATGGCGATCGCGCAGAAGAACACCCCGCAACTGTCCGGCGACCGGGTCGCCAACGGCCTGGACTTCGCCGTCGCCGAGGAATGCGCCACGTACAACGAGTGCGGCGACTACACCTCCGGCTTCGGCAACAACGTGATCGTCATCGAGTACACCGCCAAGGGCCTCCAGAAGGCGTGCTCGGGTTACGGCACGAAGCTCAGCGTCGTCCGCCGCGACGTGGACGTCGTACCGCTGGGAACCAGCGGATACGTCCGCCAGACCTGCTGACCCGCTGAACCCGCCGACCGGCTGTTCCGCCCGCCCGGCCGACCACGCCGGCCGTCGGGACCGCCGGCCGGCCGCGGCCGGCCCGGTGCGCCGCCCCCGTCGGCGCACCGGGCCCCCGCCGCCCGGCACGGGCAACGGCCCCGCCCCCCAGCCGCCGCCCGGCACCCGCACTCGCACTTCCGCCTTCTGGAGGCACCGATGACCGCAGGCCCCGTCCTGCCCCGCAGCCCGCTCCCCGGCGACCCGCCGCCCGCCGGGCACCCGCGCCGGGACACCGGACTCTCCCGCCGTGACGTCCTGCGCCGCGGCACAGGACTGCTCTCCGGCGCCGCCGCGGGCGCGCTGCTCGCGGGCTGCGGCACCGGCGAGAGCGACGGCGTGGGCGCGGACGGCCGGGTCACCGTCGAGCTGTGGCACGGCCAGACCGACACCGGCCGCGCCGCGATCCAGCAACTGGTGGCCGAGTTCAACCGCACCCACCCGAAGATCAGGGTCGACCCCGGCGGCGGCGTCCTGTCCGACGCCATGCTCCAGAAGGTCACCGCCGCGCTCGCCTCCGGCTCGTACCCCGACATCGCCTACATCTTCGGCTCGGACCTGGCCAGCATCGCCCGCAGCCCCAAGGTCGTGGACCTCACGGCGACGATGGCCCACGGCCCCACCCCCTGGAACGACTTCTGGACCCCGGCCCGCGAGGCCGTCACCGTCAACAAGCGGGTACGCGCCGCGCCCGCGCTCATCGACTCGCTCGCCGTCGTCTGCAACAAGAAGCTCTTCGCCCGCGCCGGAGTGCCGCTGCCCGAGCCCGGCTGGACCTGGGACGAGTTCACGGCCATCGCGAAGAAGCTCACCAGCCACGCCGACGGCACCTTCGGCACCGGCTGGCCGGGCGTCGGCGACGAGGACACCGTCTGGCGGATCTGGCCGATGATCTGGGACCTCGGCGGCGAGGTCATCTCCGCCGACGGCCACGGCATCGGCTTCGAGGACACCGGTGTCCGCGCCCTGGAGACCATCGCCACCCTCGCCTCCGACAAGAGCGTCTACATCGACCCCAAGCCCGGCAGCGAGCAGATGTACCAGGTCTTCCTCTCCGGCCGGATGGGCATGGTCCCCACCGGCCCCTGGCAACTGCCCGACGTCATCCAGGCCAAGATCGACTACCACGTCGTCCCGCTGCCCAGCTACAGCGGGAAAGAGGTCACCATCTCCGGGCCCGACACCTGGACGGTCTTCGACAACGGCTCGGCGCGCGTCGCCGCCGCCCGCACCTTCGTCGAATGGCTGATCCAGCCGCCGCAGGACGTGCGATGGGACATCCAGGCAGGCAGCCTCCCGCTCAGCCGCAGCACCCAGGCGCTGCCCGCGTGGCAGGACCGCAGTTCCCGCACGGAGGGTCTGTCGGTCTTCACCAAGGCCCTGGAGACCGCGCGGGTACGCCCCGCCCACCCCGCCTACCCGCAGATCTCCGAGGCGCTCGGCCAGGCGATCACCGCGGTGCTGCTCGGCCGCAGCACCCCCGCCAAGGCACTGCGCGACTGTGCGCACGAAGCCAACGCCGCACTGCTCATCCCGCGTTGAGGAGACCCATGTCGAGAACCACGCCGCGGCTGCTGCCCCGGCACAGGCCGGGCCCCGCGCAGCGCCGCCCCGCCCCGCTCACCCTGTCCGACCAGGACCGCGACCGCGAGCACGCACAGCAACTGCGCGCCCGGCGCCGCAGGCTGCGCGGCGAGTCCGCGACCGCGTGGACCTTCATCGCGCCCTCGATCGTGGTCATCCTCGGCCTCAGCGTCGTCCCCGTGGTCTGGTCGCTGCTGCTGTCCTTCCGCGCGGACGACCTGGTCACCCCCAGCCGCTGGGTGGGCGTGGCCAACTACCGGGCCCTGTCCAAGGACCCGCACTTCAGCCAGGCGGTGCGCAACACCCTGGAGTACACCGCGCTGTACGTCCCGCTGAGCATGCTGCTGGGCCTGGCGCTCGCCCTCGCGCTCAACCGGCGCATCCGGCTCGTCGGCGTCTACCGCACCCTGATCTTCGTACCGTTCGTCATCTCGGCCACCGCGCAGGGCGTGCTGTTCTCCTTCATCCTCGACCCGCAGTTCGGCGCCGCCAACTCCGTACTGCACTCCATCGGCGTCTCCCCGCAGGGGTTCCTCACCGATCCGTCGCAGGCCCTCCTCGTCCTCGTCGCGATCTCCCTGTGGAGCGGCACCGGCTTCTGCGTCGTGGTCTACCTCGCCGCGCTCCAGGACGTGCCGCAGTCCCTCATCGAGGCCGCCAGGCTCGACGGGGCGGGACGCCGCCAACTGCTGCGCCACGTCGTGCTGCCGACGCTCACCCCGGTCAACGTCTTCCTGCTGCTGTGGCAGACCATCAACTCCCTCCAGGTCTTCGACCTCGTCTACGTCACCACCAAGGGCGGACCGCTCGGCTCCACCACCGTGATCGTCTACTTCATCTGGGAGCAGGCGTTCAAGAACTTCACCGCCGGTTACGGGGCAGCCGCCGCCTACGTGCTCGCGCTCGCCCTGCTGGTGATCGCGGTCGGCACGCGGGCCCTGCGCCGACGCGAGCCCGTACGCCTCGAAGGAGCCCCGCGATGACCGTCACCTCAGCCCTGCCCGACGCGGCGCCGCCCGGCGCCGAGAACGCCGACGCCCCGCTGCCGAGCGCGCCCCGCCCCCGGCGGTCGCGGCTGCCCTTCAGCGGCTGGCACCTGCTGCTCGCCCCGCTCGCCCTGCTCTTCGCGGTCCCGCTGATCTGGCTGCTGGTCAGCTCGGTGATGAGCAACGCCGAGATCAACCGCTTCCCGCCCGCGCTGTGGCCCTCCCACATCGACCTCGGCGGCTACCGCTACGTGCTCGGCAACGCGCTGTTCCCGCGCTGGTTCGCCAACTCGCTGATCGTCTCCGTCGTCGCGGTCGTCTCCAACCTCGTCTTCGGCGCGCTCGGCGGATACGCCTTCGCCCGGATGCGGTTCGCCGGCTCGCGCACCCTGCTGGTGCTGATGCTGGCCACCATGGCGATCCCGTTCCAGCTCACCATGATCCCGACCTTCCTGGTGATGAAGCGGCTCGGCCTGATCGACACCCTCGGCGCGCTCATCGTGCCGTCGCTGGTCACGCCCTTCGCGGTCTTCCTGCTGCGGCAGTTCTTCCTCTCGCTGCCCAGGGAGCTGGAGGAGGCCGCGTGGATCGACGGCTGCTCACGGCTGCGCGTGCTGCTGCTCATCGTGCTGCCGCTGTCACGGCCCGCGCTGAGCACGGTCGCGGTGCTGACCTTCCTCAGCACCTGGAACGACCTGACCTGGCCGCTGATCGCCATCAACCACGACACGCAGTACACGCTGCAACTCGGCCTGACCACCTTCCAGGGCCTGCACCACACCCGCTGGTCCGCGGTGATGGCGGGCAACGTCCTGACCGTCCTGCCGGTGCTGCTCGCCTTCCTCGCGGCGCAGAAGCAGTTCATCCAGTCGATCACCTCCAGCGGCCTGAAGGGCTGACGGGACACCGCCTCGTCGCCCGAGGACGGACGGACCCGCTCCGTCGCCCGAAGGGACGACGGGACACCGCCCGGACTCCCGCCGCCGGACTTCCGCCCCACCACCACAGAAAGCCAGCTCATGCCGGACACGTTCGACCTGCTCGTCATCGGGGACGCCAATCCCGACATCGTCCTGGGGCCGCTGGACGCCCCGCTCGCCTTCGGCCAGCGCGAACAGCTCGTCCCCACCGGCCTGCTGACCCTCGGCGGCTCCGCCGCGATCATGGCGTGCGGCGCCGCCCGGCTCGGCCTGAAGGTCGCCATCGCCGGCCGGATCGGCGACGACGACACCGGCCGGTACGTCCGTACCGCCCTGGCCGAGCGCGGCGTCGACACCGCGGCGCTGCGGGTGGACCCGGACCTGCCGACGCCGCTGACCACCGTGCTCACCCGCGGCGACGACCGCGCCATCCTCACCGCGCCCGGCACCCTCACGGCCACCGTCGGCGCCGACGTGCCCCAGGCGCTGCTCGCGCACAGCCGCCATGTGCACGCCGCCTCGTACTTCCTGCTGCCGGGACTCGCGACCGCGCTGCCCGACCTCTTCCGCACCGCCCGCGCGCACGGCGCCACCACCTCGCTCGACACCAACGACGACCCGGCGGGCGACTGGGACCCGGCCGGAATCGCCGCGCTGCTCCCCGTCACCGACATCCTGCTGCCGAACGCCAGGGAGGCGTGCGCCCTGGCGGCCGGCGGGGAGGCCGCGTCCGGTGACCCCGAGGCGCACGGGAAGATCCCGGCGGGGGACCCCGAGCCCGCCGACGTCGAGCGGGCCGCGGCCCTGCTCGCCGCGCGCGGTCCGCTGGTGGTGGTGAAGAACGGCGCGGACGGCGCCCTGGCCCACGACGGCCGCGGCCCGCTGCGCGCCCCCGCCGTCCCCGTACGGCCGCTCGACACCGTCGGCGCGGGCGACAGCTTCGACGCCGGCTTCGTCGCCGCCACCCTGGCGGGCCTGCCCCTGGCAGCCGCCCTCGCCCTGGCCGCCGCCTGCGGCGCCCTGTCCACCCGAGCGCACGGCGGCACCACCGCCCAACCCACCTGGGACGAGGCGCTCGGCGCCTCCCGCGCCGCCACCACCCGCAACGGAAAGAACCCGTCATGAGCACAGCCAGCACCACACCCCGCACGACGACCAGCGGCGCCACCCGTACGACCAAGATCGCCTTCATCGGTGCCGGAAGCGTCGTCTTCACCCAGGGCCTGCTCGCCGACCTCTTCGCCTTCCCCGAGCTCAAGGACGTGCACATCGCGCTGCACGACATCGACGCCGAGCGGCTGGCCACCGCCGACGGGGCCGCACGGCACATCGCGGCCGGGCGCGGCGCGGCGCCGCTGATCACCGCGCACGCCGAGCGCCGCGCGGCCCTGGAAGGCGCCGACTTCGTCATCAACATCATCCAGGTCGGCATGGGCGAGGCGACCCGTACCGACTTCGACGTCCCCGCCCGCCACGGCCTGCGCCAGACCATCGGCGACACCCTCGGCGTCGGCGGCATCTTCCGCGCGCTGCGCACCTTCCCCGTCCTGCGGGAACTCGGCCGGGACATCGCGGAGGTCTGCCCCGACGCCTGGCTGCTCAACTACACCAACCCGATGGCGATGAACGTGCAGTACCTCGCCGAGGCCACCGGACTGACCCGGGTCGTCGGCCTGTGCCACTCGGTGTACTGGACGATGCACGACCTGGCGGAACTGCTGCGCATCCCGCTGGAAGAGGTGACCTACCACGCGGCGGGCGTCAACCACCAGGCGTGGGTGCTGCGCTTCGAGTACCAGGGCGAGGACGTCTACCCGCGGCTCGACGCGCTCATCGCGCAGGACCCGCAACTGCGCCGCAGGGTCCGCGTCGACATGTACCGGCGGCTCGGCTACTACCCGACCGAGACCAGCGAGCACTCCTCCGAGTACGTGCCCTGGTACCTGCACCACGACAGCGAGATCGAGCGGCTGCGGCTGCCCGTCGGCGCGTACCTCGGCATCGTGGACGAGAACGTCGCCGCGTACGAGAAGACCCGCGCCGCGCTCGCCGCCGGACTCCCGCTGCCGGTCGAGGGCACGATGGAGTACGCGCCGCAGGTGATCCACAGCATCACCACCGGCACCCCGCGCACCATCTACGGCAATGTGCCCAACCACGGCCTCATCGACGACCTCCCGGCCGCCGGTACGGTCGAAGTGCCGTGCCTGGTCGACGCGTTGGGCGTCCAGCCCACCCGGATCGGCGCGCTGCCGCCGCAGTGCGCCGCGCTGAACCGCACCTACCTCAGCACCACCGACCTCGTCGTCCGCGCCGCGATCGAGGGCGACCCCCGCCACATCCGGCACGCCGCCATGACCGACCCGGCGACGGCCGCCTCGCTCCCCGTCGAACGGATCTGGGAGCTGTGCGACGACATGGTGCGCGCCCACGGTGACGCGCTCCAGCCGGAGTTGCGGGCCGTCCTGGGCACGTGAGGCGGCGGCCCGCGCGCCGGGCCGGTGGGCTGAGTCGGCCCGGCTCGGCCCGGCTCCACGCGGCCCGACTCGGCCCGGCTCAGCTCGGCCCGGCTCGGCACTCGGTTCGGTTCGACAGGGCTCGGCTCAGTGCGCGAGGGCGCTCATCAGGTGGCGCATGGCCCGGATGAGCGCCGGGCGCAGCGCGATGGTGTCGGCGGGGGTCGCCTCGATGGGGGAGCCGTCGGCGTTCAGCGGGCGGGCGGCCACGCCGTTCCACTGCTTGATGCCGTCCACGCTGAGCGAGAAGACGGCGCCGCCGTGCCGGACGGTGACGGCCTGCCGCGCGGTGCCGTAGATCGTGAACGCCTGGTCGCCGAGGCCGCGCAGCGCCCTGGTGACCTCGGGCGAGTCGGTCATGAACAGGAAGTCGCCGGAACCCGCGGTTGTGGGGTCGGGGACGATCACATGCGAGAGGTCCGCGAATTCGGCGTGCACGTCGGACTTCTTGTGCAGGTCGACGGTGACGGTGACCGTGTACGTCGTCTCCCAGTCGCCGCTCCCGGTCACCGACGTGGTCAGGGTGCAGGCGGCGTGGTCGAGGGCGGGACCCTTGGTGATCACGGGGATGCCCTGGAGGAATTCGGTGCCGAAGGCGTCGGACAGCGGCTGGAGATTGTCGCTGGTGCACGGGTTGTCCGCGAGGTGATAGCCGTGCAGGTCCGGCCGCGGGCCGCCGTACCCGGTGAACTGGAGGACCGCGAGCCAGACCGCCGACGCCGTGACGACGCCGCCGAGCGCCCACAGCACGCGGCCCCGGCGTCCCTCGGGCCGTGGCCGCCAGGGCTTGAGGGTCGGTCCTCTGTCCTCGCCGCCGTGACCGCCGCCCGTGTCGCGGACGCGGTACGGGTCCGCGGGGGAGCGCGGCGGCGGGAGGCGGGTGCGCAGCCGGGAGAGCGCGGAGCGCAGCGACGGCGGCGCGTGGCCCGCGCCGCTCAGGATGTCGGGGGCGGGGCGGTCGGGCTCCGGCTCCTCGACCATCTCCGGCTCGGTGATCATGCCGAATCCCCTCGTCGCGGTGTGCCGGACACTGTACGGCGGGGCGGACGCCGCATCGGGACCCCTGCTCCCAGGCTGCCCATGGGCGGCGGCGGGTAACAGGCGGGTTCGCGCCAGGGGGGATCGGGGCCGGACGGGTGCGGTGCCGGGGGAGTGCGGGCCGGGCGTCGGGCCGCGGTCAGCCGCCGGTCTCCGCGCCGCCGCCGTCCCCGTTCTCCGGGAGGTCCGCGTCGACCCCGTTCGCGCGGGCGATCCGGAGCGCGTCGTCCAACTCGTCGCAGGCCACGGCCAACGCGTACGCGTCCCCCGCCCGCCCCGCGGCGGCCACCGCCTCCCGAGCCACGCGCACCCGCTCCAGCATCGCCTCGGCGAAACCGTCCACCCGGACCTCCATCCGACGTCATCGGCCGCCCTCCGCCCTGGCCCCGATCGCACGGAGAGCCAGGGGAGATCGCGGATCTCCGGACATGCTAACGACGCCGCCGCGGCCCGGCGCCACCCGAACCCCCGTATGGCGTAGGGCGGTTCGGCCCGCTTCACCTGCTGTCCAAGGTCCGTCCACCGCCCGTCCGCGCTCGGGTCGGACGGTGGACGGACGGCGTGCGAACCGGGGCGGCGGCGGACCTCCGGGCACGGCGGAAATCGGTGTCGCGCGCGCCGGTCGGTGGACATGATCGGATCAGCGGACAGCATGAGAATCGCACCGACGCGCCGGTGCCCACGGCCGTCAACCGGCGCCGCGCCGGGGCGAATTGACAGAGTTAGGCATGCCTAACCTAGGCTCGTCGCGCCCCTGGTCACCGGTCGTCCCACGACCGTCGGCCCGAACGACTGCGCGCCCGGAAGTGGACCCCCATGCGGCTCTATGTGCTGGCTCTGAACCCGACCGACTCGGTCACCGAGGGATTCCTCCCGGCCGCCCGCCGCCTCGGCCTGGACGTCACGGTCCTCACCGACCAGCCCGCCGCGCACCGGGCCGCGTACGGAGACGATCCGGCGGTCGGCGTCCTGGAGTGCGACGTACGCGACTTCCGCGCCGTCATCACCCGCGTCTCCGCCTATCGGCCGCCGGACGCCGTCTTCACCAACAGCGACCACCTCCAGGTCCAAGCCGCCCTGGCCGCCGACTACTTCGGCCTGCCCGCCAAGAGCTGGCAGGCCGCGCTGCGCACCAAGGACAAGGCCGAGACGCGCCGGGTCCTGGCCGCCTCGGGCGTCGACACGGTGTGGTCGGCGCAGTTGCCCGCGGGCCAGGACCCGGCGGCCTGCCTCGCCGGACTCGACGTGCCGTACCCCTGCGTCGTCAAACCGCGCGAGGGCGTGGCGAGCGAGGACGTCGTACGCGCCGAGGACCCGGCGGACCTGGAGCGCCGCGTCCGGCGGATCCAGGCCGACCGGCCGGGCGCCGCACTGGTCGTGGAGGAGTTCCTGCCCGGCGAACTGCTCACCCTGGAAACCCTCGGCGACGGTACGACCCGCCATGTGCTGGGCGGCTTCCGCACCACGCTGTCCCCGCCGCCGTACTTCATCGAGGAGCGGCTGACCTTCGTCCCCGCGCACCCCGCGCCCGTCGTCGACCAGGTCCTCGCCCAACTCGACGCCCTCGGTGTCGGATTCGGCGCCTGCCACACCGAATTCGTGCTGCACGAAGGGCGCGCGCGCCTGATCGAGGTCAACTACCGCGCCATCGGCGACCAGTGCGACCTGCTGCTGGCCGAACTGCTCGACCTGCCGCTCTTCGAACACATCCTCCGCACCCATCTGGGCGAACCCCTCCCGGCCGACCTGCGCACCGCGACCGGCCGCGCCGCCCGGCTCGACTACCCCTACGCGCGGCAGGCGGGCACCCTCACCGCCGCCCCCGGCCCGGCCGACCTGACGGCCGACGGCGTGCGCCTGACCTACCGGCCGTTGCGGACGGTCGGCGAACGGCATCCGCTGCACCGCACCAACCGCGACCTGCTGGGCGTCGTCCGGGCCATCGGACCCGACGAGGACGCCGTGGAGCGGGCCGTCACCAGCTTCCTCGCCGAGCACCGCTGGGAGATCACCCCGTGACGGTGACCGGCCGGGCCGCCGGAGACGAAGAACGCGCCCTGCTGCTCGACGTGTTGAGCACGCTGCTGCGCGAGGACGTCGTGCGCCTGCGCACCGGCAGCGCCCTCGTACGCCGCCCCGACGGCGACTGGCTGCGACTGCCGGTCCCCGAGGCCGATGCGGACGTGTTGCCGCTGCCGCTGCCGCTGCCCGTGACCGACCCGGCAGGGGAGGAGTCGGCGCTCCTGCTGCCGGTCACGGCGAACGGCTTCCAGAGCGAGTACGCCGCCCGGCTTCCGCTGCTGCTCCAGGAACCCGGCGGGCGGGAGTTGACGACCGGCGAGGACGTCCTGGCGGCGCTGCGCGCTCTCGCGGCGCCCGAGGACCGCGCGGGCTTCACCGCCTTCGCGACCGAGTACCGGGACGCGCTGACCGCCCTGCGGCTGCGGACCGCGACCCGCGCCGACACCGTGGCCCGGCTCACCGCACGCCACGGGGGCGACCCCGCCGGGTGGACCGGACTCACCGGCGCCCTCGCGTACGACACCCTGGCCGCCCGGTACGGCCACCCGGTGCACCCGACCTCCGCCGCCCGCAGCGGACTGACGGAAAGTCAACTCCTCGCCCACGCGCCCGAATTCGCGCCGCGCTTCGCCCTGCGCTGGCTCGCCCTGCCCAGGGAGGCCGTCACCGTGCAGGGCGCGGACGGCGATCGGGCACCCGACGGCCTCGGCCTCGGCGTTCTGCGGCCGTCCGCCCTCACCCTCGGCCTGCCGCAGGAGCTGGACGGCACCCATGTCGCCTTCCCCGTCCACCCCCTCACGGCGGACGGCCCGCTGCGGGACGCGCTGCGCGCCACCGGCCTCGACGGCAGGTCCGTACTGGCCGACCGCACCTACCTGGACGTGGCGCCCACACTGTCGACCCGCACCGTCGCGGTCCTCGCCGACCCCGGCACCCACCTCAAACTGCCCCTGGCCACCTCGACGTTGGGGCTGCTCAACCGGCGCACGATCAAACCGGGCAGCCTGATCGACGGCGCGGCCGGGCAGCGGCTGCTGGAGGCGGTGACCGCGCGCGAACCGCGCTTCCGCGACAGCGTGCTGTACGCCGACGAGAACCGGTTCGCGCACGCGGGCCACGAACTCCTCGCCGTGCTCGTCCGCCGCCACCCGCCCGGCCTCGACGGCTGCGCCGTCCTGCCCATGGCCGCGCTGCTCGCCGAGGCCCCCGACGGCCGGCCGGTCATCGACCACCTCGCCGACCGCTACTACGGCGGTGACCCGCTCGCCCTGCTCGACGCGGTCCTCACCCTGCTCCTCGACTGGCAGACCACGCTCTTCGGATACGGCATCGCCCTGGAGTCCCACCAGCAGAACATCTCGCTGCTGCTGGACGACCCCGAAGGCCGTACCCGGCTGCGCCTGCTCCTCAAGGACGACGACGGCCTGCGCGTCAACCGCGTGCGGCTGCGCGCGGCCCTCGGCCCCGACGCGCCGGAGCGCGCCGCCTTCGACGACCCGCGCATCCTGGTGGACGACGACGGCCCGGTGGCCGATCTGTTCACCACCATCACCGTCCATCTGTGCGCGGGCGCCTACGCGTTCGCTTTCGCGCGGCTCGGCCGCGCCCCGCTGGAAGACCTGCTCGGCCGCGTACGCGACCTGCTCGACCGGGCCGCGCGGCGGCTCGGCACCGGGCCGGGCGAAGCGGGCGAGACCCTGCGCGCGCGTGTGCTCGACGCACCGCGCCTGCCCGTCAAAGCGATGGTGAGCGCGGGCACGCTGCTCACCAAGGACCGCTCAGGAGCCACCGACATCAACAAGCACTACACCACCGGACCCAACTACCTTCTGCGGAGCCGTTGATGACGCTGCCCACCATCACCGGACCCGCCGACTGCGCCCGGCACGCGGGACTGCCCGACGCGGACCGGGCCGTGGCCCACACCCTGCTGAACTGCCTGCTCCGCGAGGTGTCGGGGCCCGAGCACCAGACCGCCGTCATCGACGGCCGCCTGCTGGTACGGCTGCCCCGCACCGGAGTACGGCTTCGGGTCGCGCTGCGCCGCACCTCACTGCTCGGCGCGCACCGCTTCGCGGGACCGGTCACGGAACAGACCGGCCACGACGACTGGACGGAGATCGACTGGCGACGGCTGGCCGAACACACCCACGCCGAGCTGACCTCGCTCACCGGCGTGTCCAACGACGAATTCCTCGATCAGGTGGAGTCCAGCCACCACGGAGTCGCCACCGCGCTGCGCGCCCCGCGCCCCGTCGCGGCCGGGCTCCCGCTCGCCGGATACCTCGCCTCCGAACAGTCGCTCGTCTACGGTCACCGCTTCCACCCGGCCCCCAAGTCCCGTGGCGGCGACCCCGGTTCATGGGCCGCCTACGCACCGGAGACCTCCGCGTCCTTCCCGCTGCGGCTGCTCGCCGTGCGCGAGGATCTGACCGTCCAGGAGTGCGCCGAACCCGGCGCCACCGACCCGCTGGACCGGCTCGCGGCCGTGCCCACGGGTTACCGGCTGCTGCCCGCCCACCCCTGGCAGTACGACCTGCTGCGCCGCCACCCCGCGCTGCGCGCCGCCCTGGACCGCCGCGACGTGCTGGACCTGGGCCCCGGCAGGACCCGCTTCGCCGCCACCGCCTCCGTCCGCACCCTCTACGACGGCGACACCTTCCTCAAATTCAGCCTCAATGTGCGGATCACCAACTGCCTCCGCAAGAACGCCAGTTACGAGCTGGCCGGGGCCGTCGCCCTGACCCGGATGCTGCGGCCCGCCTTCGCCGACCTCGCCGCCCGCTTCCCCGGCGCCGACGTACTGCGCGAGCCCGCCTACCGCAGCCTGGCCCTGCCCGGCCGCGACGGCCGCCCCGACCAGTCGCTGCTCGAAGGCTTCGGCGTGATCGTCAGGGAAGGGCTCGACCGGCGGCTCGGGCCCGGCGGTACAGCGTTGCTGGCCGCCGCCGTCGCCGACGAGTACCCGACAGGACCGGGGCACATCTCCCGGCTGGTCGCGGACGGCGGCCCGGCGGCGGCCCTGCGCTGGTGGCGCGCCTACCTGCGGCTGCTCGTACCCCCGGTGCTTGCCGCCTACTTCGACCATGGCGTCGTGCTCGAACCCCACCTCCAGAACGTGCTGGTCTGCGTCGACACCGACGGCGACCCCGTCCAGGTGCTCTTCCGCGACCTGGAGGGCACCAAACTGGTCCCCGAACTGCTCTCGGGCCCCTGCGCCGACGCGCTCGCCGCGCTGCCGCCCGAGGTCGCGGAGCCCCTGCGCTACGACGCCGACCGGGGCTGGGACCGGGTGGTCTACTGCCTGCTGGTCAACCACGTCGCCGAGATGCTGGCCGCCCTCGCCGACCTCCACCCGGACACCGAACCCGCCCTGTGGGCCGAGGTCCGCCGCACCATCCGCGACCACGCGGACGAGCACGGCCATCACCCCCGGCTCGACGCCCTGCTCGCCGGAGCGCCGCTGCCCGCCAAGGCCAATCTCCTCACCCGCTGGGAACGCGCGGCCGACCGGTTCGCGGGATACGTACGCCTGCCGTCGCCGCTCGCCGAGGACGTCCTGCCGGCACCGCTCGCCGAGGACGTCCTGCCGGCACCGGACGGCGGACCCGGACACCCCGTGCGCGGCGCCGACCGCGATCCCGACGACGCGAGGACGCAGTCATGACCGCACCCGCACCCGCACCCGCACCCGCACCTGTCGCCGTCCCCGACTCCGTACGGACCACGGCTCTCGCCCTTCCGACCGCCCAACTGCCCGCCTACCTCTACGACCTGGCGGCGCTGCGCGCGCACGCGGCGGCCGTGCGGGCGGCGCTGCCCGAGCGGGCGGAGCTGTACTACGCGGCGAAGGCCAACCCGGAGCCGGAGATCCTGGCGGCGCTCGGCCCGTACGTGACCGGCTACGAGGTCTCGTCCGGCGGCGAGGCCGCCCATGTGGCGGCGGCGGTGCCGGGCCGCCCGCTGGCCTTCGGCGGACCGGGGAAGACCCCCGCCGAGATCACGGCCGCGCTCGACCTCGGCGTGGACCGCTTCCACGTGGAGAGCGCGTACGAACTGCGCGTGCTCGCGCATCTCGTGGCCGCGCGCGGGAGCCGCGTCGGCGTGCTGCTGCGCTTCAACCTCGCTGTCGCACCGGGGGAGTTGGCGACGGGTGTGCTGGCTATGGGCGGCGGACCCTCGCCCTTCGGCCTCGATCCGGCGCAGGCCGACGCGGCCGTCCGCGCGCTCACCGACGGCAGCCACCCGCACCTCGAACTGCGCGGTGTGCACGCCCATTTGGCCAGCGGCCTCCCGGCGCCGCGATTGCTCGCCGTCGCCGAGGCCGTGGTCGCCTGGGCGAGTGACCTCACGGCGCGGCACGGCGTCCCGCTCCGGGAGGTCAACGTCGGCGGCGGCATGGCCGTCGACTACACCCGCCCGGCGGACCGCTTCGACTGGGCCGCGTACGGCGAGGGGCTCGCCCGGCTGCTCGACGCCCACCCCGGACCGCTGCTGCGCATCGAACCGGGCCGCGCCCTGACGGCGTACTGCGGCTGGTACGCCACCGACGTGCTGGACGTGAAGCCCAGCCACGGCGAGGAGTTCGCGGTGCTGCGCGGCGGCACCCACCATCTGCGGACCCCGGCGGCCAAGGGCCACGACCAGCCCTGCGCGCTGCTGCCGGTCGACGACTGGCCACACCCGTGGCCGCGCTCGGCGGCCGACGGCGAACTGGTCACGCTGGCGGGCCAGTTGTGCACGCCCAAGGACGTGCTCGCCCGGCGGGTCCCGGCGGCGGGACTCCGCGCGGGCGACCGGGTGCTGTTCGCGCTCGCCGGGGCGTACGCCTGGAACATCTCGCACCACGACTTCCTGATGCACCCCCGGCCTACCGTCCACTACGTCGATTCCACGGATGTCCCGGATTCCACGGCTCTCCCGGAATCCACGGCCCGTTCCTGAGACCGGCCGCTCCCGGACCGGCCGCTCCCGGACCGGCCGAGGCGCCGGTCCGGGAGAGGGCGTGTGCGGCGGACGGTTCAGGACGCCTTGCCGGTCACCGTGATCGTGTGGCTGCCCGCCGGGATGCCGCGCAGCGTCACCCGGCCGTCCTTGAGCGTGGCCTGGAAGGCGTGCGCCCCCGCGCCGTCCCAGGCGACCCGGCCGTCGACCTTGACGGTGACGCGCGTGCCCGTCGCGGGCAGGTCGACGACACCGGACGTCCCCTTGGGCGCCGTCAGGTCGAGCGTGAACTGCCGGTCACCGCCGCCGCGCTTCCAGTCCACCGTCAAAGGGCCGTGCGGCGTGGGAAGTTGACCGCGCGCCCAGGTGACGGAGCCCGGGTGCGGTGCGACGCTCCAGGTGGCGAAGCCGGGAGTGACGGGCGTCGCGCCGAGCAGGTCGTTGGTCAGTGCCGGGACCACCCCGGTCGACCAGCCGTGCGCCGCCGAGGTGAAGCCGCCCTCGTACATCGAACCGCCCGGGCCGATGCCCTCCCAGTCGGTGATGCCGGGCCCGTGCCCGGCCATCCAGCCGTACAGCCGCTTGATCTCGTCGATGGCGGAGTCGGCCTTGCCCGCCAGGAAGCGGGCCTGGATCTCGGGGTACGAGGTGAAGGCGTAGACCCGCTGGGAGCCGTCCGGGACCAGGGTGTTGTTGTCCATGAAGGCGTTGCCGTACGGCTGGGCGGTGGTCCGGGACAGGTGGTCGAGCGCCGAGGCGGCGCGCGTCGGGTCGGCGACCCCGGCGACCACGGCCAGGCCGTTGCCGTCCTGCCCGTGCCGTACCGCGCCGGTCGCCGAGTCGAGATAGGCGCCCGCCGCGCTGTCCCACAGACGGGTGTTGATCGCCGTGCTCACTGTGGCGGCGCGCTTCTGCCAGCGGTCGGCGTCCGCGCCGTGGCCCAGTGACGTCGCCAGCGCCGCCGCGTCCTTGAGCGCCTGGACGTAGAGGGTGTTGTAGTAGGTGACCTCGCCGCTGCGGGGCAGGAAGGCGTAGTCGCCGTAACCGCCGGTGCCGTTCAGGCCCTTGGACAGCAGGCCGTTGGCGTCGGTGACGCTCGGGTACCAACTGTCCAGCGTCTTCACCAGGTTGGCGTAGTAGTCGCGGGCGTAGGCGGTGTCGCCGGTGTACAGCACGTAGTCCCAGCTACTGGTCACCCACCACAGCGGGTAGTCGAACAGCGGGAGCGTGTAGTTGTTGATCGAGGCGGGCGGTATCCAGCCGTCGCCGCGCTGGTGGTCGGCGAGGTCGGCCAGCACGTTCTTGGCGGCGACCGCCGCGTCATGGGTCAGATACGTGGTGCGGCCGGAGACCGCGACATCGCCCACATACGGGTCGCGGTCGCGCTTGGCGCCGTCGTGCAGCACGAGCTTGCCGTCCAGCGTCGGACTGTCGGCGTTGCGCGGGTCGACGTCGTCCGACCGGAAGGTGTCGGTGACCAGTTCGTTGGTGTACGAGGCGTCGTACCAGTACTGGTTCAGCTCGGCGTCCGAGGACTCGAACCAGCCGGTGTAGGAGTCCGGGGTGCCGAGGAACGGGGTGAAGTCGAGCGAGACACCGTCGATCCGCACGGTGCCCGACGGCTGCGCGAGCGGCGCGTCGGAGGGGAGCGCGTCGAGGCTGATCCTCATGTAGCGGAAGCCGTGCAGGCCGTCGGCGCAGACCTTCGTACCGCTCAGGCAGCTCTTGTGGTCGGTCCAGATCCCGCCCTGCCGGGGGACCGCGTACTGATCGGTGCCGGGGCCGCCGGAGACGTCGGAGCGCGTGTAGTCGGAGCGGTCGGTGAGGTAGTCGAGCGTCTCGGAGAAGGCCACCCGCACGCCGGGGCTGTTGTCCGAGGCGCCCGCGAAGCTGATCCGGGGGTAGCCGGAGACGACCTTGCCGAAGTCGAGCGTGACGCTGGGCACCGGCTCGGCGGCGACCAGCCCCGGCCACACCTCGTTGATCCTGGTGTACTCGCCCTTGCCCGAGGACTGGTCCTTGGTCACGGTGATCCGCACCCGCGCGGTGGTCACGGACGAGGAGAAGGCGACCGCGCGCCGCACGTCGGAGTTGCCGGTGACGGTGGCGCGGGTGGTCCAGGCCGAGCCGTCCCAGGTCTCGACGGTGAAGTCCTGCGGGACGCCGTCGCTGTTGGACAGCACCGTGATGCCGGGGAGCGTGACCGGGGTCGGGCTGGTGATCTCCAGCCAGGCGGGATACGTGGCCGCGTTCGCGTCGTTCCAGAACGTGTCGGTGTCGCCGTCGACCGCGTTGCCTGGCACGTAGGTACGGGGCTTGCCGTCGTTGCCGTTGTTGCCGTCGTGGTACGAGGAGGCGGTGGCCGTGGTGTCGGCCGGCCACGTCGGCTCGGGCTTGGGGGCGGGCCTGTTGAGGGTGGCGGTGCCCTTGCCGAGGACGCCCTGAGGGTGGGCGACGTCGCCGGTGGTGGCCGTCACGGCGACCGGCCGCACCTCGCGGCTCGACGGTGCCCGCACGTACTTCCGCCAGGAGGCGGAGTGGGGGGAGTTGGCGGAGGCCGGCCCCGACAGGGCCATGGTCGCGGTGAGCGCGCCGACGACGGCGACGGCCTGCGCGATGCGGACCGACCGTCGGGAGAGCGTGCCACGGAGGGGATGCGCAGAGGACAAGAGGGCTCCAGGTGTTCCACGAGCCGCGTCCCGCAGCCCGCACCACTAAGAACGATTCAATTCGGCGCCGCTGAACCTATGGCGCGATTGAGCTGGGGGTCAATACATCCTTCGGCCAAGGCTTCGCATTGTCGCGGCGCGGAATTGAAACGTCATTGAAACGGTGCGGCAGGGCCGCCCCCGCGTCCGGCCCGCCGTCGGCCCCGCTCGCCGGTCTCGTCCCGTGTTCCGACATCTTTCTCGAAACTGTCGAAGCCGACACCGCGTCAGTTCGGTGGCCCGATCGGGTGTTGGGTCACGCTTTGGTAACCCGTGACGCGAGCCTTGACCCCCTCTCCGGGTGCACTTTACCGTCACAGCGCGCAGCAAATTTCGGCGATGATGCCGAATCTTTCGAAAGGCTGGACCGATGAAGAAGCGCGCATTGCTCTCCCGCGCCGCGACCGCCAGAGCCCTGGCCGGCGGCGTGGCGCTCGTGCTCGGAATGTCCCTGGCCGCCTGTGGCGGCAGCAGCGGCGGTGACTCGGGCGGCGCCGGCTCGTTCCACGTGCTGGTCTACGGGGACGCGACCAACAAGGTCGAGAAGCAGATCGTCGCGACGTTCAACAAGACGTCCAAGGTCAAGGCGGTCCTCGACACCATCCCCGGCGCGGATTACCAGCAGAAGCTGCAGACGCTCATCAGCACCAAGCAGGCGCCCGACGTCTTCTTCAACTGGGGCGGCGGCAGCATCGCCCCCTTCGTCAAGAAGGGGCTTCTGCTGCCGCTGGACGAAATGATCGCCAAGGACCCGGGGCTCAAGAACAACTTCCTGACGTCGGTGTTCGACAGCGCCAAGGTGGACGGCAAGCCCTACGGCATCCCGATGCGCGGCACCCAGCCCGTCCTGCTCTTCAACAACAAGAAGGTGCTGGCCGACGCGGGCCTGACCGAGCCCAAGACGTGGGACGACCTGCTCAACGCGGTCAAGGTCCTGAAGTCCAAGCACATCACCCCGATCGCGCTCGGCGGCGGCGACCAGTGGCCGACCCTGATGTGGTACGAGTACGTCTACGACCGCGTCGCGGGCCCCGGCCTGTTCGAGAAGGCGCTCGCGGGCGACAAGAGCGCCTGGGCCAGCGCCGACAGCAAGAAGGCGCTGTCGATGCTCAAGGAGCTGGTCGACGCCGGTGCCTTCGGCACCAACTACGACTCGGTGAAGTTCACCGACAACGGCTCCGCGGCCCTGGTCGCCACCGGCAAGGCCGGGTTCGAGCTGATGGGCTCCTGGTACTACTCCACCCAGCAGGACGCCAACGCCGACTTCGCCAAGAACGACCTCGGCTTCAGCACCTTCCCGACCGTGACCGGCGGCGTCGGCGACCCGACCGACGTGGTGGGCAACACCAACAACTTCTACTCGGTGCTGAAGAAGACCAAGTATCCGGACGCGATAGCCGAATTCCTCAAGCTCCAGTACAGCGACGAATTCGTGCAGGCACAGCTCGGCATCGGCAATCTGCCGACGACGAGGAACACCGAGAAGTTCCTCGACACCTCGGCCGATCCCGCCTACTCCAAGTACCAGTACAACCTGGTCAAGGACGCGAAGTCCTTCCAGCTCTCCTGGGACCAGGCGTACCCGCAGTCGGCGAGCACCGCGATGCACACGGCGGTCCAGCAGTTCTTCGACGGCAAGCTCGACGCCGACGGGTTCATCAAGGCCATGCAGGCCCTGCCGTCGTCCTGACCAGGGAACCCTCCACATGATCACCACATCGCCCCCTGCGGCACGGAGCGGCACGGCCCACCGGGCCGGGATGAGCCGCCGCTCCGGCTCCGCGGTGACCCGCCCAGGTCTGGCCTGGGCGGTTCCCGCCACCTTGTTCTTCGTCTGCTTCGCCGTCGTTCCGCTGCTGCTGGTCGCCGTGCTGTCCTTCACGAGCTGGGACGGCCTCGGCTCACCCCGGTGGGCGGGCGTGGCCAACTGGAAGGCGCTGATCCACGACCACACCATGATCCAGAGCCTGTGGCTCAGCGCGCTGATCACGGTGCTCGGCGTCGTGATCCAGACACCGCTGAGCCTGCTGCTCGGCGTCTGGGCCGCGGGCCACCAGCGCAACCGCGCGATCCTCTCGGCGGTCTACTTCATCCCGCTGCTGCTGTCGGCCACCGCGATCTCGGTCCTGTGGCGGGCGATGCTCGACCCCAACTTCGGTGTGCCCGCACAGGCCAGATGGCTCTTCGGGGACGGAAATCTGCTCGGCATGCGGTCCGGCGCCATCGGCGTGCTCGTCTTCGTCGGCGCCTGGCAGTACACCCCGTTCCACACCCTGATCTACCAGGGCGCCGCGCGCGCCGTCCCGCCCGTGCTCTACCAGGCGGCGGCCATCGACGGCGCGGGAACCATCCGGCAGTTCTGGCACATCACCCTGCCGCAACTGCGCAACACCATGATCACCTCGATGATCCTGATGGTCGTCGGCGGCCTCACCACCTTCGACACCGTGCTGATCCTCACCCAGGGCGGCCCCGGCACCGACACCACCATCAGCGCCTACTACATGTACCAAAAGGCGTTCAAGAGCTTCGATTTCGGCGGCGGTTCCGCCATCGCCCTGGTCCTCATCGTGATCGCCACGATCGTCTCGTTGATCGTCGTCAAGGTCTCCGGATACGACAAGATGCGCAGCTCGGCGGAGGGCCTGTGATGACACGCCGAACCAACCGCCACCGCCCCAACTACCTGGCCGGGCTCGGCTCCCTGGTCTGGCTCTTCCTCGTGGGCCTGCCGCTGTACGTGATGCTCGCCGCGACCCTCCAGAGCCGCAGCGACTACTTCAAGAGCGGCCCGCTGGGCTTCCCCCGCCACTTCACGCTGAAGAACTACACGCAGGACTTCCACAACGGCTTCGGCCAGTACTTCCTCAACACCGTGCTGGTCACCCTCGCCGTCGTCGCCATCGTGCTGCTGCTCGTGCCGCCGCTGGCGTACGCGATCGTCCGCGGCCGTGGGCGCCTCACCACCGGCGTCTTCCGGGTCTTCCTGCTGGGCCTGGCCATCCCCGCGCAGGCCGTGATCGTGCCGATGTTCTACGTCATCACCAAGGCCGGTCTCTACGACAACCTCATCGGCGTCATCCTGCCGACCGCCGCGTTCTCCATGCCGGTGTGCGCGCTGATCCTGTCCGGCGTCATGCGCGACATCACCCCCGACCTCTACGAGGCCATGGCGATGGACGGCGCCGCGCCCTGGCGGGTCTTCTTCCAGCTCGTGCTGCCGCTGTCCAAGGGCGGCCTGTCCACCATCGTGGTCTTCTCCGCGCTCCAGTCCTGGAACGGCTTCCTGTTCCCGCTGGTCCTGACGCAGTCCGACTCGTCCAAGGTCATCACCCTCGGCCTCTACAACTTCCAGACAGAGCACGGCATCGACGTCCCCGGCCTGCTGGCCGCGGTGGTGCTGTCGATGCTGCCCATCTTCATCGTCTACCTGTTCGCCCGGCGCGCCCTGGTCCAGGGCCTCATGGGCGTCGGAGGAAAGTGACCGACACCGTGGTCGAAGAGACAGAACCCGTCACCGAACCCTGGCGCGACCCCGACCTGGCCCCCGAACTGCGGGCCGACGCGCTGATCTCCGCGATGACCTTGCGGGAGAAGGCCGCGCAACTCGTCGGCGTCTGGGTCGGAGCGTCCGACGACGGCGGCGAAGTCGCCCCGTTCCAGCACGAGATGGAAGCGCCGGTCGACCTGGAGGCGCTGCTGCCGCAAGGACTCGGGCAGCTCACCCGGTCGTTCGGGACCGCGCCGGTCGACCCCGCGCTCGGCGCGCTGTCGCTGCTGCGCACCCAGCGCGCCATCGCCGGGGCCAACCGCTTCGGCATCCCCGCGCTCGCCCACGAGGAGTGCCTGGCCGGTTTCGCCGCCTGGGGCGCCACCGCCTACCCCGTACCGCTGGCCTGGGGCGCCACCTTCGACCGCGCGCTGATCCGCCGCATGGCCCGCGCCATCGGCGACGACATGCGCTCGGTCGGCGTGCACCAGGGCCTGGCCCCGGTCCTCGACGTGGTGCGCGACGCCCGCTGGGGCCGCGTCGAGGAGACGATCGGAGAGGACCCGTACCTCGTCGGGACCCTCGGCACCGCCTACGTCCAGGGTCTGGAGTCCGCCGGAGTCGTCGCCACCCTCAAGCACTTCGCGGGCTACTCCGCCTCCACCGCGGGCCGCAATCTCGCCCCGGTCGGCATGGGCGTACGGGAGCGCGCCGACGTGATCCTGCCGCCGTTCGAGATGGCGATCCGGGAGAGCGGGGTGCGCTCGGTCATGCACGCCTACACCGACACCGACGGCGTCCCCTCCGCCGCCGACGAACTTCTGCTGACCGGACTCCTGCGGGACACCTGGGGGTTCACCGGCACCGTGGTCGCCGACTACTTCGGCATCGCCTTCCTCCAGACGCTGCACGGCGTGGCGGGCACCCTCGGCGAAGCGGCGGGCGCCGCCCTCGCGGCCGGCGTGGACGTCGAACTGCCCACCGTGAAGGCGTACGGCGAACCCCTGCTCAAGGCCGTCGCCGACGGGAAGGTGCCCGAAGCCCTCGTCGACCGCGCGGTACGCCGGGTGCTGATCCAGAAGGCACAGCTCGGACTCCTCGACGCCGACTGGGACCCGACTCCCGCCGCCCTCAAGGGCCTTGGCACGGCCTCCGTCCACGGCACGGCCTCCGTCGACGGCACGGCCTCCGTCGACGGCACAGCCTCCGCAGACGGCACGGCCGACCTCACCGACGCCGGGATCGACACCGAGGCGCTGCGCGGCCGGGTCGACCTCGACCCGCCCGCCAACCGTGCCATCGCCCGGCAGGTCGCCGAGCAGAGCGTCGTCCTGCTGCGCAACGACGGCGACACCCTGCCGCTGGACCGCCCCGCGACCATCGCCGTCATCGGCCCCAACGCCCACACCCCCACCGCCGTGCTGGGCTGCTACGCCTTCCCCGTACACGTCGGCGGACAGCACCCCGACACCCCGCTCGGCATCGAACTGCCCACCCTGCGCGAGGCGTTGGTCGCCGAATTCCCCGGCGCGCGGATCGTCTCGGCGCTCGGCGCGAGCATCGACGGCGCGGACACCGACGGCTTCGCCGAGGCGGTCCGGGTGGCACGCGGCGCGGACGCCGTCGTCCTCGCCCTCGGCGACCGGGCGGGCCTGTTCGGACGCGGCACCAGCGGCGAGGGCTGCGACGCGGAGTCGCTGACGCTGCCCGGCGTGCAGCAGCAGCTCCTCGACACCCTGCTGGACACGCTCGCGGGCACCGGCACCCCGTTGATCGTCACCCTGCTGGCCGGGCGGCCCTACGCGCTCGGCCGCGCCGCCACCGAGGCCGCCGCCGTCGTGCAGTCCTTCTTCCCCGGCGAGGAGGGCACCGCCGCCGTCGCCGGAATTCTGAGCGGCCGGGTCGAGCCCTCCGGCCGACTGCCCGTCAGCGTCCCGCGCCGCCCCGGCGTCCAGCCGTCCACGTATCTGGCGGCGCGCCTCGGCAAGGCCAGCGAGGTCTCCAGCATCGACCCTACGGCGGCCTTCGCCTTCGGTCACGGGCTGACGTACACCCGATTCCAGTGGACGGACCTGGACGTGCCGCGCCTGCACACCGGGACGGACGGGGAGATCGCCCTCGCCTTCACCGTGCGCAATACCGGTCGTCGGGACGGCACCGAGGTCGTCCAGCTCTACCTCCACGACCCGGTCGCCTCGGTCGTGCAGCCCGTGCAGCGGCTGGTCGGCTACCACCGGGTCGCCCTCGCGCCCGGCGAGTCGGCTCGCGTCGAGGTCACCGTGCCCGCCGACCTGGCCGCGTTCACCGGCCGCGACGGCCGACGCGTCGTGGAACCGGGGGAGTTGGAGCTGCGGCTCGGCGCCTCCTCCACCGATCTGCGGCTCACCGTCGTCTGCGCCCTGACCGGCCCGGTCCGCACGGTGGACCACACCCGCAGGCTGCACGCCGACTTCAGGACGGATCGCGAGCGGGACTCCGTGTCCTGAACATCCTGAACGCCACTTCTGTAGCGGTGACCTGACGGACCGACAGCCGTGCCCCGCCCTGTGCGGAGGCGCGGCTGTCGGCGTTACGGAACCGGCGCCGACGGGGAAGCGGCGGGTCCCTCCCGTAGCGCCCGCGCCTCCAGGCGCCGCCACATCGCCGAGATGTTGAACCCCGCTCCCCGGCTGGCGGCTGGACGCTCTGCACGCGCTGAGCGCCGTGCTGGACCTTGGCCACGCCTTCTTCGCCCCCGCCGGGCTGCCGCGGGACCGCCTCGCGGCCCTGCGCGACGCCTTCCGCGCCTCGACGCCCGCCGCCTTGGTGAGCGTGACGCCGAGGTCGTCGGAGGAGAAGACGCCGCCGTAGCCGCCGCGCCAGATCCGGCCGCGCCGGTTCGGACCGGCCACGACGGCGCGGTAGACGTCGTCCTTGCGCAGCCCCTTCCAGCGCCCGCCGCCGTCGGCGGTGGTCCAGCCGCCGACGGAGTCCAGCCGCTGGCAGCCGACTACTGGCAGCTGTGCTGGCAGCAGGCCGCCCCGCTGAACGCCCCGGCCGAGGACCCGCCGGCCGGGGAGGACCGGCTGACGCTGTCGCTGCTGGTCGGCGGCCTGAAGGACGAGGCCATCGCCCGTCAGCTCGGCTGGTCCATCCGTACGATGCGCCGCCGGACGAGCGGCCTGGACGGACGTCTCGGGGTCACCAACCGCTTCCAGGCCGGGGTGGTCGCGACCCGGCGCGGCTGGATCTGACCGACGGGCGCATGCGCCGGGAGCGGAGGCGGGGCTCGCGGCCGGGAGCGGACGCCGGGCTCACGGTCGGGTACGGGGTCGGATGCCGCCTGGATACGGGGCCGGACGCGTGCCCGCGCGGACTCACCCATTCGGCGATCCGAGTGACGGAGCGTCGGGCGGAGCCGCCATACCACGCTGACCTGTGGAATTGCCGCATGTCGAGCGCGACACGCTGCCGGATGCCGCCAGAAGTGACGGGTTGTCAGCAGGCGCGGTGCCCGGCCGCCGGGTTGCCTCGGAAGCGCGAGCACGGATTTCCCCCGTTGCGGTGCACCGGCATCCGCGTCCGGACTCGCTGGAGGATCACTCATGCGTTCGATCAACACGCTTCTGGGCACCGCCGTTCTCGGTGCGAGCATCGCGCTGGCCGCTCCGGCCGCTCACGCCGCCGCCGCGCTGCCGCAGACCACGGCCGAGTGCACCAAGGCGGTGGCCGCCGCCGACAAGGCGCAGGCCGACTACGACGCCGCGCTGGCGGACTACAAGAAGCAGGTCGCGGCGGGCGGCCACCCCGGGACCGCCGAGCAGGACAACCTCTCCGCGCTGGAGAACCAGGTCAACGTCACGGCCTCCGACGCCTCGCGCGTCTGCCCGGACGCCAAGGTCCCGTCCGGCACCGTGCACACCGGCATCGGCAGCACGAGCGAGGGCGGCAACACCACCGAGATCGCGCTCGGCGCCGGTCTGCTCGGTGTCGTCGGCGCGGGCACCCTCGTACTGCGCCGCCGCCGCGCCGGTGGCCAGGTCTGACGAAGGTCCGACGCGAGGTCGCCGACGCGGGGCGCGCAGCCCTGACGCAGCCCTGACGCGGTCCTGGTCACCGGCCGTCACGGCCTCGCCGGCCCGCCGCGGTCGCACCCGTGCCCCGTACTCCGTGGTCGTACCGCGCGGTGCGGGGCCGCGCCCCGGCGCCTGCTCGCCGCGTCATCCGATTGGCCGCGTCCCCCGGCAGGCCGCGTCTTTCGGCAGCCCGAGCCGCCTCCCCCTACGTGACGTCAGACAGGCAGACCCCGTGGACCACAACGCCCCCGCAGGCAGCGGCCTGCTCCGCCGTATCGCGCTGACCGTGCTGACGACGGTCGCGGTGTCCGTCGGGATCACCCTGATCAGCAACGGCGCCCAGTCGCAGACGCCCCCGCCGCAGCCGGGCGCAGCCCAGGCGTTCGCGGCGCAGGACGACACGCCGAACCCCGCGCCGACGCGGCCCGGCGTCCCGGCGATCACGGTGCTGCCGCCCTCGGCGCCGACCGAGGTCCGGATTCCCTCCATCCGCCTCGACGCCCCGGTGACCGGCCTCGACCTGCGACAGGACGGCCACCTCGACGCGCCGCCGGACGACGAGCGGAATCTGGCGGGCTGGTACCGGGGCGGTACGGCGCCCGGAGCCGTCGGCACCGCGATCCTCGCCGGTCACGTCGACACCCGGCAGGGCTCCGCCGTCTTCTACAACCTCGGCGCGCTCAAGAAGGGCGCCGCCGTCGAGGTGGACCGCCAGGACGGCCGTACCGCCCTGTTCACGATCGACGCCATCGAGGTCTACGCGGCCAAGGACTTCCCGAACAACAAGGTCTACGGTCCCGCCTCCCGGCCGGAGCTGCGCCTGATCACCTGCGGCGGCGGATTCGACAAGAAGCGGCAGCAGTACCTGGGCAATGTCGTCGTCTACGCCCACCTGACCGGGGCCCGCCTCTGAGGCCGTGACGTGCCCGGGGTACCTGCTCCGACGTACCGGCCGACACCGACGCACCGAACGTTCCGACGTACCGAACGACACCGATCGAGGAGTGGCTGTGGCCAAGGCATATCTGGTGGGAAGCGGAATCGCGTCGCTCTCGGCGGCGGCGTTCCTGATCCGCGAGGGCGGATTCACGGGCTCCGACATCGTGATCCTGGAGGAGCAGGACCGCGAGGGCGGGAGCCTGGACGCGGCGGGCACGCCCGAGAGCGGCTACACCATGCGCGGCGGCCGGATGTTCGAGGTGCACTTCGACTGCACCTACGACCTGCTGTCCTCCGTCCCCTCCCTCGACGACCCCACCAAGTCCGTCACCGAGGACACCTTCGCCTTCCACGAGGACTTCGCCTGGAACGACCACGCCCGGCTGGTGGACGCGGAAGGGAAGGTGATCGACGCGCACTCGATGACCTTCTCCGAGCGCGACCGGCTGGAGTTGGTGGCGTGCGTGGCGACCCCGGAGAAGCTGCTGGACGGCAAGCGCATCGCGGACTGCTTCCACGAGGAGTTCTTCCACACCAACTTCTGGGCGATGTGGTGCACCACCTTCGCCTTCGAGCCCTGGCACAGCGCGATCGAGTTCCGCCGCTATCTGAACCGCTTCGTGCACCTGTTCAAGACCTTCGACAGCATGTCGGGGATCTACCGCACGCGGTTCAACCAGTTCGACTCGATCGTGCGTCCGCTGATGAAGTGGCTCGCCGACCAGGGCGTCGTCGTGCAGTTGGGCACCCGCGTCACCGATCTGCGGCTCGCGCCGGGCGACGAGCTCACCGTGGAGGCCATCACCTGGGTGCGCGGCGGCGCGACCGAGGAGACGGCGGTCGGCCCCGACGACCTGGTGATGGTCACCAACGGTTCGATGACCGCGAACTCCACCCTCGGCGACACCGACACCGTGCCCGTCCTGGACACCACGAGCACCGCCGGGTCCTGGGCGCTGTGGGAGACGCTGGCCGCCAAGCGCCGCGGGCTCGGCGACCCGAAGGTGTTCGACTCCTCCGTCAAGGACTCCACCTGGGAGTCGTTCACGGTCACGACCAAGGACCCGCTCTTCTTCAAGCTGATGGAGGAGTTCAGCGGCAGCGAGGCGGGCAAGGGCGGCCTGATCACGTTCAAGGACTCCACGTGGCTGCTGACCATCGTCCTCAACCACCAGCCGCACTTCCGTGAGCAGCCCGAGGACACGTACGTCTGGTGGGGTTACGCGCTCTTCCCCGACCGGGAGGGCGACTTCGTCGGCAAGCCGATGGCGCGGTGCACCGGCCGCGAAATCCTGGACGAGGTCCTTCAGCACCTGCGGTTCGCCGAGCGCCCGCGCATTCTGGACGACTCGATCGTGATCCCGGCGATGATGCCGTACATCACCAGCCAGTTCCTGGTCCGCTCCGCGGGCGACCGCCCCCAGGTGGTCCCCGAGGGCTCCACCAACCTGGCCTTCATCGGGCAGTACGCGGAAGTGCCCGACGACGTCGTCTTCACCGTGGAGTACTCGGTGCGCACCGCGTGGACCGCCGTGGCGGGACTGCTCGGTCTCGAGCGGCAGCCCCCGCCGGTCCACAAGGGCGGCCACGACCCGAAGGTGCTGATCGAGGCGGTGCAGACGCTCCACCGCCGCTGACGCCGCTGACGCCGCTGACGCCGCTGACGCCGCTGACGCCGGTTAGGCGGGGCCGGGCTCGCGCTGCGCGTCGTCCAGGGCGCGGAGGTGTTCGAGCGCGGGGACGGCGGCGGCCAGCGCCGCCGCCTCGTCGGGGGGCAGCCGGTCGATGAGCCGGGCGAAGACCTCGACACTCGACCGGCGGCGCTCGGCCAGAATCGGCGTGCCGTACCGAGAACGAGCGCTCAGTAGACCGCGGCGACCAGTAGGAGAGCGACCCCGGTCACCGACGCGCCTATGCGTACGAGGTGGAAGCGGCCCCAGCGGTCCCGGAGCCCCTGCCAGTCGTCGGGAAGGGTGTCGACCGTCCAGGTCCCGATGCGCGTGACGATCGGGACCTCGACGGCTGCCGTCACCACCAGGGCGACGACGAACAGCGCGAGTGCCGCCAATGTGAGGAAGAACGTACGGCGGTGCCCGTCGTAGGACAGCACCAGGACGGGAACCGCGGACAGCAGCGCCGCGGGCATGAGCACGGTCATCACCTGGGCCATGTTCCGGCTCAGCCTCCGCACGAGCGGCAGCATGAAGTCCGGCTCGAAGCGCGGCATGGACCGGGTGAGGGCGAGCCAGGGACCCCAGAACATCCCCGAGACCGCGGCCGACAGAAGGATGTTGACCAGCTGCCAGGTCTTCATGGTGATGCGCCTCCCCGTGGTTACTGTCACTGTAAATTTACAGTAGCAGAATAAATTATGCTCCCGCACTATGCTGTGCGCATGAGCAGGGGCACGGTGAACTGGACGGTGCTGCGCGCGCCCGCCGCGGGGGAGCCCGAGGGTGAGGGGCTGCGCGAGCGCAAGAAGCGCCTGATGCGGCAGCAGCTCTCCGACGCGGCGACGCGGATGTTCGTGGAGCGCGGCTTCGACGCCGTACGGGTCGCCGAGATCGCCGAGGCGTGCGGGGTGTCGGAGAAGACGGTCTTCAACTACTTCCCGACCAAGGAATCGCTGATCCTGGACCTGCCGCAGGCGACCGCGGCCTCGTTGGAAGTGGCGCTCTCCGACCCCGCTCCCGGCTTCTCACCGGTCGCGGCGGCGCTGCGGGTCCTGGCCGACGAGTTGGCGAGCGTCACCTCCTGGCTCGCCGCCCAGGACGACCGGGCCGGCGCCGCCGCGGACTTCCGTCGCTTCGGCGCGCTCATCCACTCGACCCCCTCGCTGCGCGCCCAGCAACGGGAGATCCGCGACGAACTCGTCGCCGTCACCGCAGGACTGCTCGCCCGCAGGACCGGCGCGGAGCCCGGCGACCCGGAGCCGCAGATCACGGCCACCGCACTGCTCGGGCTGTGGCCCGTGCAGTTCCGCAGCCTCGGCCGCCACCTCGACGGGACCCGGACGCCCGGCCAGGTGCGGGACGCGGTCACCGTCGACGTTCACCGTGCCGCGAACCTCATCGACGCCGGACTGCGGACGTTCGGGGCGCCGGACGCCGGATAACGCCGGGTCGGCCGTACGGGACGGCGCTTCATGCGTATCCCGCGTGCGATCTCCGTCACTCGCGCGGGCATTGTCCCCACGGCACGGGCCGGTTACCGTGATTGCTGTTTTCCGGCAGGACCGACGCGAGAGAGGGGACGGGCATGCGCGGCGCACACGACAGCGGCGGCACACCCCGCCCCGGCGGGTCCTTCCAGCTCCACGTGGCCAGGCGCCACGTCGACCTGCTGCGCGTGAGCAGCGCCCTGTGTCCGGAAACCCTCCCGGCCCGCTGACCGTCCAGGAGCCCGCAGGTCCGCACGTCCCGTCGGGACGTCGACCCCGCTTCCCGCACGGCGGCGCGTAGCCGTTCGCCGACGCGCGCCCGCACACCCCCGCACACCCCTGCGCGCTCGCCCCCCCCGCCGCCGTTTCCCGACGTCAACCCGCCTGCCGCACGGGGCCGTTGACGCCGTTCGCGCGCTGCCGCGACCGCACATCCAGACGGGAAGCACCGATCATGGAGCACCAGGACACCTTCCAGCGCCTACGCGCTGTGCCCGAAGATCCTCCACCACCGGCCGAACCGGGGAAGACCCGCGCGCCGCGCGCCCTCGACCGCCGCCCCACGGACGACGAACTGCTCGCCGCCAGGCTCGTACCACTGCGCAGGCCGGGCCAATGGGTCTCCGCGCTGGTCCTGTTGGTGCTGTTCGCCATGCTGGTGCACACCCTGCTGACCAACAAGCGGTTCCAATGGGGCACCGTCGGCGACTACTTCCTGCGCGGATCGATCCTGCACGGCCTGGAACTCACGCTGTGGCTGACGGGCGCCGTCATGGCCAGCGGCTACCTCCTCGGCATCGGCATCGCCGCGATGCGCCTGTCCCGCAACCCCGTCCTGCGCGCCCTGAGCTTCGGCTACGTCTGGCTGCTGCGCTCCGTGCCGCCGCTGGTACAACTCCTCTTCTGGTACGAACTCGCCTCGCTGTACCCGCGGATATCGCTCGGCATCCCCTTCGGCCACGAATTCGTCACCGTCAAGACCGCCCACCTGTTCAGCGGCATCCTCGCCGCCTACGTCGGCCTCACCCTCGACGTGGCCGCCTTCTCCTCCGAGATCGTCAGGGGCGGCATCCTGTCCGTCGACCCGGGACAGAGCGAGGCCGCGCAGGCGCTCGGCCTCGGCAACGGCCGGATCTTCCGCAAGATCGTGCTCCCGCAGGCCATGCCCGCGATCATCCCCGCCTCCGGCAACCTGCTGATCGGCATGCTCAAGGCGACCTCCATCGTGAGCGTCATCGCCGTCCAGGACCTGCTGTATTCGGCCCAGTTGATCTACAACCAGAACTTCCTCATCATGCCGCTGCTGCTGGTGGCCACCGTCTGGTACGTCATCCTCACCACGCTGCTGTCGATCGGCCAGTTCTACGTCGAGCGGTACTACGCGCGCGGCAGCGGTCGCGGCGGCGGCGGTGGTCCCAAGCGCGGCTTCTGGGAGGTCACCCGCGCCAACATCCCGGTGTTCGGCCGGACCAGGACCGACCTGGCGGGTCTGTCATGACCGACGACGGACGCCCGCTGGTCAGGATCCGCGGCCTGCGCAAGAGCTTCGGCACGCAACTCGTCCTCGACAGCGTCGACATGGATGTCCACGAGGGCGAGGTGACCGTCCTGCTCGGCCCCTCCGGCTCCGGGAAATCCACGCTGCTGCGCTGCGTCAACCACCTGGAGCGGCCCGACGCGGGCTTCGTCGAGGTCGGCGGCGACATCGTCGGCTACCGGCCGGGCCGCGGCCGACTGCACGAACTGCGCGCCCGCTCGATCACCCGGCAGCGTGCCCATGTCGGCATGGTCTTCCAGCAGTTCAACCTCTTTCCGCACATGACGGTGCTGGAGAACATCACCGAGGCGCCGGTCGCGGTGCGCGGCGTGCCGCGCAAACAGGCGGCGGTCCGGGCGCGCGCCCTGCTGGAACAGGTGGGGCTCGGCGGACGCGAGTACTCCTACCCCCGGCAGATGTCCGGCGGTCAGCAGCAACGCGTCGCCATCGCCCGCGCGCTCGCGATGGAGCCGAGACTGCTGCTCTTCGACGAGCCCACCAGCGCCCTCGACCCCGAACTCGTCGGCGACGTCCTCGCCGTGATGAAGGACCTCGCGGTGAGCGGGATGACGATGATCGTCGTCACCCACGAAATCGGCTTCGCCCGCGAGGTCGCCGACACCGTCGCCTTCCTCGACGGCGGCCGGATCATCGAGTCGGGGCCGCCCGCCGACGTCCTCGCCGACCCCCGCCACCCCAGGGCGCGGTCCTTCCTCGCGGCCGTCCTGTAGCGCCGGTCCCGCATCGCCCCCGAATTGACGCTCGCCGTCGCGCGGTTCACGCCAGGCCGCGCACACACCTGCCCGCACTCGTCTCGACCCCGCTGCGAAAGGCACCCCCGTGACCACCGAAAGACGCCCCGCCCGCCGGCTCCCGCGGCCGGCCGCCGCCACGCTCACCGCCGTCATCGGCCTCGCCCTGCTGACCGCCTGCGGTGACTCGTCCGACGACTCGGGCACGCCGAAGTCCCGGGCAGCCGGCGCCACCTCGTCGTCGTCCGCGTCGGCCGGATCGACCGCCATCCCGACCGAGGACGTCGTCTCGGGCATCGCGGCCGACCCCGCGCTGACGGCGGAGCTGCCCGCCGCGGCGAAGAGCAGCGGCACGCTCACCCTGGGCACCACCCGCGCGCCGGGCGTCACCGGCCTTCCGCACGGCGGCGAGAGCGAGGACGGCACGCCCATCGGCCTCGACGTCGACCTGCGCAACGCCGTCGGCAAGGTCCTCGGCATCACGTGGAAGGTGCAGTACGGCACCTTCCCGACCGTCATCCCCGGTGTGCAGAACGGCCGGTACGACGTCGGCCAGGACAACTTCGGTGTCACCAAGGCCCGCGTGGAGGTCGTGGACTTCGCGACCTACCTCAACGACGGCCAGTCCTTCCTCGGCGCCGAGGACGTGCCCGTCGACTCGGTCACCCAGCTCACCGACCTCTGCGGGCTGACCGTGGCGACCAGCCCCGGCTCCACCTTCCAGCAGATCCTCACCGACGGCGCCTCGAAGTGCTCGGGCGCCGGGAAGAAGCCGTACAAGGTGCAGTACTTCACCGACTCCGCCCCCATCTTCCTGGGGCTGGCGAACGGCAAGGTGGACATCTACTTCGGCCCGACGCTGGCGCTGAAGTACGACGCCACGCATGTGCCCCACACGAAGTACCTCGGCCAGATCAGCACCACGCCGGTCGGATTCGTGACGGCGAAGGGCTCACCGATCGGCAAGGCGCTCAGCGACGCCGTGAACAAGCTGATCGCCGACGGCGCCTACGCGAAGATCTTCGCGAAGTGGGACGTGCCCGGCACGGGCATCACCAAGTCCGAGGTCAACCCGGCGGCCACTTTCTGAGACCCGCCGCTCTCCGACCGCGCCCGCCTCCGGCGCGGCCCGGACCCCGTGCCGCTCGGGCACGGGGTCCGGGCCGCGCGGCCCCGCACGACGATCACACCGGCCGACCTCCGCGTGCTACGGTCCCGCGAAGTCCCTTCGCCCCATGAGGATTTCCATGCCGTATCAGCCGCCTGTGTGGCCGGTGTCCGTCAAGGCCGTGGTGCTCGACGCGCGTGGCCGTGTCCTGCTGTCGAGGAACGACCGCGAGGAGTGGGAACTCCCCGGCGGGCACCTGGAGTCGGGCGCCGAGCAGACCGGACGACGGGCCGACGACAGCCCCGAATCCGCCGTCGAACGCCAGGTGCTGGAGAGGACCGGCTGGCTGGTCGAGGCCGACGGCCTCATCGACGACGGGGTGTGGATCCACGAGACCGCGCCCGGCCGTCGCGTCCTGGTCGTCACGTACGGCTGTTCGCTGCTGCCGCCCGACCAGCCGCCGCCGACGGCCGAGGAGCACAAGGAGTCCTCGCTCTTCCCGCTCGACAGCATCCCCGAGTTGAACATGCCCAGCTCCTACAAGCGCGCCATCTACGCATGGACACACCGAAGTTGAACTGAGGCGCGGGGGAGAGACAGCTACCAGCTCGATTTGCGCACGCCCGGCAGGAACCCCGCGTGCGCCTGCTCGCGCAGCCGGACCCGTGAGATGCCGAAGGCGCGGAAGTAGCCGCGCGGGCGGCCGTCCACCGCGTCCCGGTTGCGAACCCGGGTGGCGCTCGCGTCGCGCGGCTGTCGGCCCAACTCGGCCTGCGCGGAGGCACGTTCGCCGGGCGTGGTGGCGGGGGAGGCGATGATCCGCTTCAACTCGGCCCGGCGTGCCGCGTATCGGGCGACCACCGCCTGACGCTGCTCGTTCTTCGCGATCTTGCTCTTCTTGGCCATCAGACCTTCTCCCCGCGGGCGCGCAGCCGGGCGACGGCCGCCTCGACGCCGATCCGGTCGACGGTCTTGATGCCCTTCGCGCTGAGCGTCAGCCGGACGAAGCGGCCCTCGGAGGCCAGCCAGTAGCGCTTGCGCTGTTTATTGGGGTCGAACCGGCGCGGTGTGCGCCGATGGGAGTGCGAGATGGCGTTGCCGAAACCGGGCTTGCGCCCGGTGAGCTGGCAGTGGGCGGACACGGTGCCTCCAGGGCGGTTGCGGACTCGCGAGGGCCCGCGACGGCCCGGACGACCGCCGCCGATGCCCCGGCGACCGGCCCCACCGTACCTTAATGGAAACGAATGTCATTACGTCGGGCTACCGGCTACCGGCTACCGGCTACCGGCTGCCGGCGGCCGGCGGCCGGACTGCCGCACTCCCGCACTGCCCCCTGTCCGGGACACGGCAGCGCCCCCCTGAAACGCGTCGCGGCCCGGCCTCCGGCGTCACCGGAGACCAGGCCACAGGGGCACGGGAGGCGATCAGGGCTTACGGGCGACCGCTCCGTACATCGCGATCTGCTCGTCCCGCACCGCGGGGTCGACGGAGTCGTCCGGCCGCCAGCGGTGCACCTGCGTGATGCCCGGCTCCACCAGCTCCAGGCCCTCGAAGTACGCCTGCGCCTCGCTGAGATTCCGCAGCCGCATCGGCATGCCGCGCGCGGTGTACTCGGCGTTCACGCGCCCGACCTCCTCCGGCGCGAAGTCGTCCGTGCCGATCGACATCGCGAGGTAGCTGCCCGACGGCAGCGGGTCCAGCAGGCGGTGGACGATGCCGAGCGGGTCGTCCTCGTCCATGATCAGGTGGACGATCGCGATGAACGTCAGGCCCACCGGCTTGCCGAGGTCGATGGTCTCGCGGAACTGCGGCGAGCCGAGGATCGCGGCGGGGTCCCGCATGTCCGCCTCGATGTACTCGGTCCGCCCCTCGGGGGTGCTGGAGGACAGGCCCGCCGAGAGCGTGAGCACGATCGGGTCGTTGTCCACGTACACCACCCGCGACTCGGGGGCGATGGACTGCGCGACCTCGTGCACGTTCGGCCGGGTCGGTATGCCGGTGCCGATGTCGACGAACTGCCGGATGCCCGCCTCCTGCGCCAGGTAGCGCGTGGCGCGGTGCATGAACTTCCGGTTCTCCAGCATGTGCGGCACGATCGACGGCCACACCTCCACCATGGCGTCGCCCGCCTCGCGGTCGGGAGGGTAGTAGTCCTTGCCGCCGAGGATGTAGTCGTACACCCGTGCCGGGTGCGGGTTCTTGGTGTCGATACGGTCGGCCGGCCAGCCGTTCTCGGGCACGCGGTCCTCCGGATTTCCTTGTCGATGTGCGGTGGTGCCGCTCGCGCGGCCTGGCGTCACTGCTGGAGCAGGAAGTCGGCGTCGCCCGCCTTGGTGCCCCGGATGAAACTCTCGATCTCCCGGCGGTTGTAGATCAGCGCGGGGCCGCCCGGATCGGTGGACTGGCGCAGCGCCACCCGGCCGTCGGGCAGCTTCATCGCCTCGACGCACGCTCCGCCGGCATCGTCGCTCCACGGCTTGTGCCAGCCGTGGGGCCCGAGGTCGGCGGCACTCATGCCGTTGCGAATGTGATCCACGTCAGAGCTCCTTGCGTAGGGCACCCAGCAGTGCCTTGGTCTTCTTCTCCTGCGGCGCCTGGGCGGCGAGCCGGTCCATGGCCTCGCGGTACGCGGCGACCTCGTCCTGCTTGTCGAGGTAGGTCGACCCGATCAGGCCGCCGAGATAGACGACATCGGGCAGTTCCGCGGCCTCGAACCGGAAGAGCTGGAAGGCCCCCGCGCGGGTCGCCGGGTGCGGCCCGTTGGTGAAGGGCATCATCTGAAGGCGTACGTTCGGCAGTTCGCCGATCTCCAGCAGACGGTCGATCTGAGCGCGCATCACCTTCGGTCCGCCGACCGGCCAGTGCAGCACCGTCTCGTCCATCACCGCCCATAGCAGCGGGGGTTGAGCACGGGTCAGGATCTGCTGCCGGGTCAGCCGCAGAGCGACCCTGCGGTCGATGTCCTCGGCCGACGCCTGCGGGTCGCCCGCGGTGAGCAGCGCGTGCGCGTACTCCTCGGTCTGGAGCAGGCCGGGGATGAACTGCGCCTCGTACGCGCGGATGTGGACCGCCGCCTGCTCCAGGCTGAGATAGGCGCCGAACCAGTCGGGCATCACGTCGCGGTAGGTGTGCCACCAGCCGTGCTTGTTGGCCTCGCGGGCGAGTTCGAGGAAGGTCTCGATTTCGGCCGTTTCCGTGATGCCGTAGGTGCGCAGCAGCTTCTCGACGTCGGACAGCCGCAGCCGTGCCACCTTGGCCTGTTCCATCCGGCGGATCGTCGAATGGCTCACCCCGATGACCTCGCCGGCCTGCTCGAATGAGACGCCGGCGCGGGATCTGAGCTCCTCCAACTGGCGTCCCAGTATCATCCGCAGCACCGTAGGAGGGCCGCCGCCCCACCCATTGTCGGTGGCCGCCATTGCTACCTCCCCGTGCGAATGTTCAGTGCTCGCCGCAGTGTGCCATGTTGCCCCGCAGTCTCCCGCCGCCCTGGCTCATTCTGCGAATTGCACTTTGTGGCTTGCGAGTTGAGGGTAGCAGCACCATAGTTGGAGTCGACGGCGTAGCCGATCACCATGATGACTACGTTGTCAGGAACCGCCACGCGCCCGGTCGTCCTCAGCCGTCGTCATCGCGGAAGCACCGACACAGGCAGTGACGCCGATGGTCGAGCCCGGCAGTGATGCCGCCGAGCGCGCAACCGCGACCCCACATACGCGGCCCCCACGAGAGGTGACGGCCATGGCAGCATTAACGGGTCTCCGAACCCCACCGATCACGTCGTCGCGCCCGAGCGGCGATGTGTACGCCGTCTTCCGTCTCGCCGCCCGCCGGACCTCCGTGAGCGCCGCCCGCCACGAGGCCCGCGCGGAACTCGACCGCTGGGGCCTGCCCGAGGGCGTCCGCGACGACATCGTGCTGGTCGTCTCCGAGCTGGTCACCAACGCGATCGTGCACAGCCTCAGCGACAGCGTGACCTGCCATCTGCGCGGCGGCGGCCCCGAGGTCTACGTCGAGGTCGGCTCCGAGGGGCGCAGCGCGTCGCGGCACGACGCCCGGCCGCCGGACGAGGGGGGCCGCGGGCTGGTCGTCGTGGAGGCCCTGAGTACGACCTGGGGGATCAACGTCCCCTCGCCCGGAGCCGGTTGGACGGCCTGGGCCACCTTCACCGTGCCCGCCGCCCCGGCCGACGACGCGTCGGCCACGTACTCGGAGGCCCCCCGATGAAGCGTGTCCCCCCGGCCGGTCGTCGCTCCGCCCTGCCGCCCCGGGGCACCCGCCTCGACTGGCTCGCCCCCCGCGTGGACGGGCCTTCGGCCGCCAGGGAACGGATCCATGTCCCGACCACCGCAGACTTCCCGCCGGGACTGGCCTGCGACGTGGTCGAGACGTCCGCGGAGCACGGCATGCGGATCCTCGGCTGCCTGCCCAGCTCCGGCTGCGTCCTCACCAACGGACGGCAGTGGTCGTGGATCGTGCCGACCGGCTCCGACATCGACGTGGAGTGGCCGTCCTCCACCCGCTACCTGGTCGACGCGGCCGTGCTGGTGCCCGCGTACGAGACGCTGCCCGACGTGTCCGGCGGCCACGACGTCATCCACCCGCCGGACCAGGCCGTGCCGTACACGCACCCGATCCTGCTGTACTTCGCGGCCTGCTGCATCGCCGGGGTGCAGCCCGCGATGACCGTCGAGTAGCGGCCCCGACTGGCGGCCCGGACCGGCACGGGGCCTGCCCGGAGCCGCCGCGCGGGCGGTCCGGGCAGGCCGTGGGTGACAACTCAGCGGACCGTGAAGGGGAGTTGGACGGTCTTGCCGTTCACCAGCACTTCGGCGGCCATGATGCCGACGGTCTTCGGGTCGCGCACGGTGAAGTCGAGCGCGAAGGTACCGTCGAGACCGATGACGCGCAGCACCGAGGAGTCGGAGCTCTGGGCGCCGTTGGCGCGGCGCCCGGACACGACGACCGTGGCGACGGGGGCGAAGTTCCGCCCGCTGACCAGTACGGAGGTGCCGACCGGTCCCGCGGCCGGACTGAGCGAGTAGGCGGGAGCGGGCGGGGCCGTGCTGCCGTTGACGGCGAAGGCGGCGGTCGCGGTGTGCCCGTTGATCAGCCACTCGTGCGCGTAGAGCGCCACCGTGGCCGGGTCGTTGACCGTGAAGGTCTGCGACCAGGTGCCGTCCAGGCCGATGATCTTGGTGGCGTAGCTGTCGGAGGTGCGGGAGCCGTCCGCCTTGAGCCCGTCGATCTCCACCGTGGCGACCGGCGCCCAGCCCTGGCCGACGACCGTGACCTTGGTGTGCGCGGGACCGGAGGCGGGGCTGAGCGTGATGAACGTCGTGGCGACGGACAGCGGCGCGAGGACGTGGATCGAGCCCGCGGTGACCTGCACCTGGTAGGAGCCCTTGGCGACGGATTTCGCCACGGTGACCGAGCCGGAGAGCTTCCCGTCGGAGGCGATGCTCAGGCTGCTCGACGAGACGGACGCGGTCGAGCATGCGGTGCCGTCCGCGGCGCAGAGCGCGGCGGTCGGGGTGGTGCCCGCGGGCCAGCCCGATCCGGTGAGCGTCGCCGCGTGGCCGGGAAGGACGGTCGGGGTGGTGGCGCTGAGCGTCACGGCGGTGGTGGTGACGGTGAACGGTACGGTGACGCTGGTCCCGGCCGTGCCGCTCTCGTCGGCGTAGACGGCCACCAGGTCGGCGCTGTCGATGGTGAAGTCGGTGCTGAACGTGCCGTCGGGCAGGCTCTGTACGTAGACCGCATCGTCGAGGGCGTTTCCGGCGGCGTCGAGTCCCCAGATGTTGATCCACTGGTCCTGGCGGAAGTTGTGACCCACGACGGTGATCACCGTGCCGACCACGCCGTTGTTCTGGGACAGCGTCATCGTTCTCGGACCGGTGGGCGCGAACGCCTTGACCGTCAGTGGCGCGTTCGCGTGGGTCGTGCCGTCGTTGACCTGGATCTGATAGGAGCCGTCGGCCACGGTGTTGGCGTCGGCGAGCGTCGCGGTGCCGGTGAGGATGCCCGAACTGTCGATGGCGAGGGTGTTGGACGTGAAGTCGGCCGGGTTGCAGCCCGCGCCGTTGGCGTCGCACAGCGACACCGTCGGAGTGCCGCCGGCCGTCCAGCCGCCGCCCGCGAGGTCGATCGCGGTGTGCGGCCGGACCGCTCCGGTGGGCCCGGACAGCGACGCGCCGCTGCCCGCTCCCTGCGCGGTGACCGTGCCGACCGGTCCGCCGCCCGCGGTGACCACGCAGGGCGTCTGGTACGTACCCCCGAGGACCACGGTGCTGGTGAGGGTACGGGTCGGCGTGAAGGTGATGGCCCCCGAGGCGTTGGCGGGCAGATAGATGTCACCCTCGTACGGGGGAACGACGACGGGCTGCCCCGAGGGGTAGTTCATGTTCACCGTGGGGCCGGTGACCGTCACGGTGCCGGTGGCGCCGCCGGACATCGCCAGGTCCATGGAGGGCGTGGTGGGCACATTGGACAGCGAGGTGCCGGGGATGGCGGGGCTGGCGCCGAGGGTGACGGTGACGTGCACCTTGCCGCCGGGGGTGACGACGGCCGGGGTGAGGGTCACCGTCATCGACTGCGGCCCGGTGGCGTCGCCCTGACCCGCCGGGAGCGTGCAGTGCACGGTCGGGTTGATGGTCGCGGCCCGGGCCGTCGTCGCGGAGGTCAGACCCGCGCCGACGAGGGCGAGCACCGCGACGGCGCCCGTGGCGATTCTTGCCCGCCAGCCCCGTCCGGGCCTGCGGTGGAAGGGTGGGAACATCTGCTGCGCCGCCTTTCGGGCATGGCAGACCCCTCCCTGAGCCTGGGCACGGGAGGGGTCCGGGAAGAGGGAGAAGGTCCGCGGGGTGGGGTCCCGGGGAATGGGTCCGCGGGGGATGAGCCCCGGGGGAGAAGGAGCGGGGGTCGGGTCCGGGCCGTTCCTCCCCCGGGAGATGGGCCCGGGAGATGGGCCCGGGGGAGGAACGGATCAGGAGGAGGGACGTCGGAGTCGGTTGGTGCGGAACGGGGACGTGGCGCTCAGGTGAGGGTGAGTGTGAGGATCGCGCTGTAGTCGCCGGGCGCCGTCACCGCGGGGAGCCGCAGGTCCATGTCGGCGTTGACCTTCACGGTGCCGCCGACGACCTTCTCGCCGCCGGCCGCGGTGAGTTGGCACAGTGTCGCCGCGGTGCTGCCCAGCGGGCCCGGCGTGCCCGGTGCGGGCGTGCCGACGCTCTGCGAGCTTCGGACGCAGTCGGGTGTCCAACGGACGGCCGAGGCGGGGATGGTGTTCTGACCCGAGGTCAGGTCGGTGAGCGTGCCGGTCAGGGACCAGCCGAGGTCGACGCCGCGGGAGTCCACGACGGTGACGGTGTTGAGCGCGCTGGTGGCGGTCTGGGACCGTCCGGTCAGGGGGATGGTGCCGAAGTCGATGGTGTCCCCGGACTGGGTCATCTGGAGATTGCCCGCGGTGACGGTGGCGCTGATCTTCTGGGTGGCCGTCGCGCCGCCGCTGTCGCCCACGGTGAACTTCGCGTTCACGTCGGAGCCTTCCGCACCGCTCTCGTCGGTGTGGATCGCGGTGGTGGCGGGGTCGTTGACGGTGAACTCGGCGCTGAAGGTGCCGTCGGGTGTGCTGACCGGGTACACGGCGTCGTCGGCGGTCTGGTTGCCGTCGGCGTCCACCCCCCAGACGTTGATGTACTGGTCCTGGTGGAAGTTGCCGCCGCTGACGGTCACCACGGTGCCGAGCGGGCCGTGGTCGGGCGAGAGCGTGACGCTGCGGGCGCCCGTGGGCACGAACGCCTTGACGGTGAGGTCGGCGGTGGCGTGCTTGGCGCCGTCGCTGACCTGGACCTGGTAGGAGCCGTCGGCGATCACGGACGACGCGGCCAGTGTCGCGCTTCCCGAGAGGGCGCCGGACGAGTCGATCGCGAGGGTGTCGGCGGTGAAGCGGGACGGGTCGCAGCCCAGTCCCTGCGCGTCGCACAGCGAGACCACGGGGGTGCCCCCCGCGGTGAATCCGCTGCCGCTCAGCGCGACCGAGGTGCTGGGACGTACGGCCGAGGCCGGGGCGGTGAGCGTGGTGGCCCCACCGCCGCCGCCCTGCACGGTGACCGTGCCGATGCCGCCGCTGCCCGAGACGATGCCACAGGGCGTCTGGAAGGTGCTGCCGAGCACCACCGTCTGCGTGTTCATCTTCAACGGCGTGAACGTCACCGGTCCCGACGCGTCCGAGGGGACGAAGAAGTCCCCTCCGTAGGGCGGGATGACGATCGGCGCGGGCGCCGCCGGGATGTCCACGGGAACGGTCGGGCCGGTCACCGAGACCGTCCCGGTCGCCCCGCCCGACATGGTGAAGTAGATGCTCGGCGTGGTCGGTACGGCGGACAGTGCGAGCGGGCTGGTCGCGGGCGAGGGTCCGAGGGTGACCTCGGCGTGCACCTTGCCGCCCGGCGCGACCGTGGCCGGGGTGAGGGTCACCGAGACGGACTGCGGCCCGGTGTTCTCACCCTGTCCGGCGGGCAGCACGCAGTGCACGGTCGGAGTGACCGTGTCCGCGTGCGCCGCGGGGGCGGCCAGCGTGCAGGCCGCGGCCAGGGCCAGAGCCGGCACCGCCGCCCGCGCGAGGCGCCGTAGAGAGAACTGCCCTGCATGATGCAACGCGTGCCTCCTGACTCCGGGACGCATACGTGTATATGACGGTGCGTCAGGTGCTGGTTCCAGGGCATTGCGACAGCGCGGGACGCAGAAGTCAATGCGAACCCGCCGGTAACCTCGCGGTGTTGGGCCGCCGTTCGCACCGGGCGAGGCCGGCCGCGGGTCACGTCGTCCCGTGGCGCTTGACTCTTCAAGGTCATGGGGCTTCACTCCCGACCAGCGCGCCGGGCCGGACAGCGGGTAGTCACTCGACAACGGGATGTCAAGGGTGCCTGTGCGAGGTCGTCCCCCGGCGCACCCTCACCCTGCTTGATTGGAGTGCTTTGCCATGTCCAGATCCAAGCGCATGGGGACGATCGCCGTCCTCAGCGGCGGCGCACTGTTCGCCGGTCTGACCCTCGCCCCGCACGCGGTCGCCGTCACCCCGGCCACCGCCACCGCCAGCTACAACTGCGGCACCTGGGGCAGCGGGACGGCCACGCTGACCGCCACCGACTCCGGCGGCGTCAAGAAACTGAAACTGAGCTCCTCCACGATCACGGTCCCGGCCGGCACCACGGTGCCGCCGAACAGCATCACCACGACCATCAAGGTCAAGAAGAACGGCTCGACCGAGGTCGACTTCTCCGGCACCGTGAACCCCGCGATGACCGGCGCCGTCACCCTCGGCCCGCTCCCGCAGTCCACCGGCACGCTCGCCGCCGGTGACAAGACCGACTCCTGGGTGCTGTCCGGCACGCCGAGCGCCACCAACTGGTCGGTCAAGATCGTCACCACCTCGCCCTCGGTGACCACCGTCTACTGCATCGCCACCAGCGCCCAGTCCACCGCGTTCACCTGGTAGCGGTTCACCTCGTCGTACGGGATTCGCCCGGCGCGACTCGGTACGCGGCACGCACGCCGGGACCCCGCCCCCCCAAGGGAGCGGGGTCCTCGCGGCGGCCTGACCCGCTAGTGGCCGGTCTCCTCCGGCGCGCGCTTGGGCATCAGCGCGACCGCGGGCAGGCACAGCAGGCTGAGCCCCAGGACGACGGCGAGGCTGATCTTCATGGCGTGGCCGAGGCCGCCGCCCGCGGTCTGGAAGAAGACCGAGGTCACCGCGGCCGAACCGATACCGGCGGCGAGCTGCTGGATCGCCGAGAGCGAGCCGCTGGCGCTGCCCGCCTCGTCGGGGCTGATGTCGCCGAGCGCGATGTCGAAGATCGTGCCGTAGCAGGCGCCCATGCCGAGCCCGGTGACGAAGATCGGCGCGGCCAGCGTCCACAGGCCCACGCCGGTGCCCGAGTGGGCGACCAGCGCGAGCAGCCAGCCGCCGCCCGCCAGCAGGATCGCGATGCCGACGAAGATCAGCGTGCGGCCGAGCTTCTTGATCAGCGCCATGCACGCGCCCGCGGCCACGATGATGCCGAGCGTCATCGGCAGCAGGGCGAGTGAAGCGGTGCGCGGCGAGGCGTGCAGGCCCTCCTGGATGAACAGGGACAGTACGTAGATCAGCCCGCTGGTGGTCGCGAAGACCACGAGCCCGACGACCAGTCCCGAGCTGAAGCCGCGGTTGCGCAGCAACGACGCCTTCAGCAGCGGGTCGGCCGCCGTGCTCTGGCGGCGGGCGAAGGCCGCGAAGGCCGCCACGCCCACGACGAGGGAGAGGACGGGAGTGGCCGTCCAGCCGTTGGTCGAGCCCTCGACCAGGCCGAAGAGCAGGCCGAACATGGTGACGGCGAGCAGACCCGAGCCGATCCCGTCCACGACGACCGTACGGTCCCCGTCGTCGTGCGGGAGCAGCCGGACCGCCAGGACCAGGCCGACCGCGCCGAGGACGAGGTTGATCAGGAAGATCGGCCGCCAGGACAGGCCGAAGAGGTCGGCGTCGATGATGAATCCGGCCAGGATCGGACCGCCGACCGAGGCCAGGCCGAGCAGCGGCCCGAAGAACGCGAACGCCTTGCCGAGCATGTCGCGCGAGAAGGTCTTGGTCATGATCGCCATGCCCTGCGGGATCATCAGGGCGCCGAAGGCCCCCTGCACCACGCGGGCGGCGATCAGCAGTCCGGGATCGGGGGAGAGCCCGGCCACGGCGGAGGCGACGGTGAAGCCGCCCATGCCGATCAGGAACATCCGGCGCTGGCCGAATTTGTCGCCGAGCCGCCCGCCGATGACGAGCAGGACGCCCATGGCCAGCATGTAGGAGGAGCCCAGCCACTTGATCAGGCCCTGGCCGCCGTGCAGCTCGGCGCTGATGGTGGGCGCGGCGATGTTGGTGACGGTCGAGTCGATCATGTCCAGGGCGTCGGCGAGCAGCACCAGCCCCAGGATCGCCCACATCAGCCGGGCCGATGTGCTGGTGCCCGCGGGACGGGGCGCGGTCGAAGTCGTGGTCGCGGTGGTCATGGCGGGACCTCCTTCCGGGGTGACGTCGGGTGACGTCCGCTGTGACATTGCGTGATCGGACCGGTCTGTCCGACCACATCCACCACCGTACACGAACATGTTCGTCGCGAACGCGTTCAGAGCGAACATGTTCGTTCCAGGGGGCGTGATCACGCCATGGCCGGGCGAACGTGTTCGTTATGCTGAGGCGATGACGCCTGGGAAAGCCGCCCCCATCAGCCGCCGCGACCGGCCCGCCAAACCCGCGCTCTCCCGCGAGGGGATCGTCGGCACGGCGCTGGAGATCATGCGCGCCGAAGGGCTCGACCGCGTCACGATGCGCCGCCTCGCCCAGGAGCTGGACACCGGCCCGGCCTCGCTCTACGTCTACGTGAGCAACACCGCCGAGCTGCGCGCGTACATGCTCGACGACCTGCTCGCCGGACTCGACCTCGGCCCGGTGGCCGCGCCAGGGGACTGGCGCGAGCGGCTGTTCACGCTCCTGTGGTCGTACGGCAGGGCCCTGATGGAGTACCCGGGGCTCGCCCAGTCCGCGCTGGTGACCAGGCCCGCGGGCCCCGGTTACCTACGGCTGGTCGACGGCCTGCTCGCGCTGCTGGCCGAAGGCGTCCCCGCGGAGCGGACCGCGTGGGCGGTGGACCTGCTGCTGCACTTCGCGACCTCCACCGCCACCGAACAGGGCACCCGCAGCGTGGCCGACGGCGCGGAGCAGGAGGAGAGCGACCTCGCGAACGCGATCCTCTCCGCCACGCCCGACACCTACCCCCATATCGCCGCCCTCGGCATGGACCTGCTGAGCGGCACCGGCACCGGCCGTCTGAGCTGGGGATTCGACGTCCTGCTCAACGGCATCATCCACACGCCCCGGCCGTCGGCGTAGCAGGTGTTCTCACCCGCCCGGTCACGGCTCCGGCAGCCGGTGGTCGCCGACCGCGTCGTACGTCTCCTTGAGCGCCTTGCGGGCGCTGTCCAGATGGTGCTGGGCGACGCCGATGAACAGGCAGTCGATCACGGTGAGCTGGGCGATACGGCTGGCGGTCGCGCCCGAGCGGAAGGTGGTCTCGGGGGCCACGGTCGTCAGGAGGTGATCACTGACCGCGTGGATCGGCGAGCGCGGGAAGCTGGTCAGGGCGACGGTCGTCGCGCCGTGCTCGCGCGCCACCCGCAGCGCCTCGACGGTGTCGGCGGTCGCCCCGGTGTGGGAGAGGCCGATGGCCACGTCACCGGGGCTGAGCACCGCCGCCGAGGTGAGCATGATGTGGGTGTCGCTCCACGCGAAGCTCACCCGCCCGATCCGGTGCAGCTTCTGCTGGAGGTCGGCGGCGACCAGGGCGTTGGCGCCGACGCCGTAGATGTCGACGCGGCCCGCCGCCGCGACCGCCGCCACGACGCGGCGCAGCGTGTCGACGTCGAGCTGCCGCGCGGTCTCCTCGACGGCGCGCGCGTCGGCGAAGGCGACCTTGCCGACGACTTCCGACAGGTCGTCGGTCGGCGTGATGTCGCTGCCGAGGTGCCGGTCGTCGCGGGTCTCGGCGCGCGCGGCGTCCGCGGCCAGCGCGATCCGCAACTCCGGGTAGCCGCGCAGGCCCACGGAACGGCAGAAGCGGATGACCGTGGTCTCGCTCGTCGTCGCCGCCTCGGCCAGTTCGGTGATGCTGCTGCGCGCGGCGAGCGCCGGATTGGCCAGCACGGCCGCCGCCACGCGCCGCTCGGCCGGAGCGAGGTCCGGCAGCAGCGACCGGACGCGCGCCAAGGGACTCGCCTCGGGGGATTCGTTGTCGGAACCGGCTGACACGGGGGAAACGTATCCACCGTGATCGTCGGGGTCAACGTGGCCTCGGGCGAGCCCCGGCGCGGGTGAGCGCTCCGCGGCCGGCGGACGGATCAGTGCACGGTCCGCCAGGCGCCGGCCGGGGTGAGTCCCGCGGCCCGCAGCAGGTCGTGGTGGCCCGAGGTGACCGACAGCCCCGCGAGGTCGACGCCGCGGCCCTCGTAGACCGGGTCGGTGGCGTACGTCCAGCGGATCAGCGCACCGGCCGCGTCCCGCGGAAGCTCGGCGCGCACCCGCCACCAGGCGCGGACGTCCTGCCCCGACAGCGAGGTCGGGGCGCCGGACGGCGCGCCCTTGCCGGTCACCCGCAGCGGCAGCGGCTGCCAGGTCGTGCCGCCGTCCGTGGAGGACTCGACGGTGAGCAGGTCGGTGGACTCGGTGTTGACGAACGCCGAGAAGTCGATGTCGACCCGTGTCTTCGCGGTGATCGGTCCCGTGGTGAGGGTGCTGGTGGTGCCGCCGCCCTGCCCCGAGTACCACAGCGGGCCGCCGCCGGGGGCCCGGACCGCGATCGCCTGCGCGAGCGCGGTGGCGATGGCCCGGCGCGGCGGATTGGTCGAGGGCGTGTTCCGCGTCGGGTGCACCCGGTTGCTGAGCAGGACGGCGAACGAACGCGACTGCGGGTCGATCACCAGCGAGGTGCCGGTGAAACCGGTGTGCCCGAGGGTGCGCGGACCGGATAGGCCGCCCATGTACCAGATCTGGTCCAGCTCGAAGCCCAGGCCGTGCGAGTCACCGGGGAACGCCTGGTTGAAGTTCTGCTCCATCAGCGTGACGCTGTTCCGGCTGAGGATCCGACGGCCCTTGTACGTACCGCCGTTGAGGATCGTCTGCGCCAGGACGGCCAGATCGTCCACGGTGGAGAAGACGCCCGCGTGGCCCGCGACGCCGCCCATGGCCCACGCGTTCTCGTCGTGCACCTGGCCGCGCACCATGCCGCGCGCCGGGCTGGTCTCGTACTCGGTCGCCGCGATCCTCGGCAGCTTCGCGGCCGACGGGTTGTAGCCGGTGTCGGTCAGCCGCAGCGGTCCTGTGATGCCGTCGCGCACCAGCGTGTCGAGCGGCTTGCCCGTCACCTTCTGCAACACCAGTTGCAGGCTCAGCATGTTCAGATCCGAGTACAGATACGTCGTCCCCGGCGCGTTGATCGGCTTCGCGTCGAGAATCGCCTTCTCGCGGGACGGCAGATCCGGGTAGCCCTGCCACAGGGAGGGGACCGGATCGGCGTCGAACCCCGAGGTGTGGGTGAGCAGTTGCTCGACGGTGACGGCGCCCTTGCCGTTGGTGGCGAACTCCGGCAGGTAGTGCGCCACCGGTGTGTCGAGGTCGATCCGGCCCGCTTCGAGCTGCTGCATGGCCACGATCGAGGTGAACAGCTTCGACAGCGAGGCCAGGTCGTAGATGGTGTCGGTACGCGCCGGGACCCGCTGGTCGGCCGGCAACTCGTGGGTGGCGTCGGCGTATTCGACCGCGTAACCGCCCGCGTCGCGCTCCACCACCACGCCGTCGTGGGCCATCAGCGTGGTCGCGCCGGGGAAGAGGCGATTCGCACCCGAGGCGGGGTCCTCCCAGCCCGCCATCTGCCGCTCGAAGGCGTCGATCGGCGCCGCGTCCAGCCCGGCCGACCGGGGGGTGCCCCGGTGCAGGACGGTGTCCGCCGGGGCGAATCCGGAGTACGGCCGGTCGAATTGGCCGCTCCCGCCGTGCTGCGGGGCCGGGGTCGCGTCGGCGCTCCCGGCGAGTACGAGGGAGAGGGAGGCGAGCAGCGCCGCGGCTGCCGTCAGTGCAGGGGTCCGCATGGAAACCTCGTCTGTAGAGGCCGGCTGGATCGGGAGCAGTGGTCGGGAGCGGCAGGGAAGGGACGCCGGGGGAGTGGAAGGATTCCTACCGCATGGCAGCTGGCGTCGGTAAGTTACTCACGCCGCACGCGCGGGTCAACCATTCGACCGGTCAAGGCTGTCGGGCGCGACGAACCCCGCGCCGCCGTCCGGTACCCTCCCACGCATGCCATCAGCACTGGACAGCCAGGAGATCGGCAATATCGCGCAAGAGTTCGACAACGACCTGGTGCTGCTGCGCCGCGACATCCACCGCCACCCCGAGCCCGCGGGCGCCGAGGAACGTACGGCGGCGCTGGTCGCCGAACGGCTGCGGGCCGCGGGCCTCACGGTGACCACCGGCGTCGGCGGCCACGGCGTGGTCGCGGTGCTCGACGGCGCGGGACCGGGACCCACCCTCGCCTACCGCGCCGACATGGACGCGGTGGACGACGACGAGCTGGACGAGCTGTTCGAGAGCGACTTCGCCTCCCTCGTCCCCGGCACCGCGCACCTGTGCGGCCACGACCTGCACACGGCCGTCGGGGTCGGCGTCGCCCAGGTACTCGCCCGGCTGCGCGAGCGCTGGCACGGCCGGATCGTCTTCCTCTTCCAGCCTGCCGAGGAGACGCTGGCCGGAGCGCGGGCCATGATCGAGGACGGCGCCCTGGAACACACACCCCCGCGCGAGGTCTACGCGCTGCACTGCGGGCCGTTCCCGGTCGGCACCTTCGCGGTCATGCCCGGTCACGGACTGCCGGGACAGGACCATTTCCAGGTCGAGTTGACCGGCCCGGACGCCGCGTCCGACGCGCGCCGGATTCTCGACCTGGTGGACGGCCTGTCCACCGTCCGCCTCCCGCGCAACCCCGAGGAGTACGACCGCCTGCTGGCCGACCTCCGCGACCCCGACGGGCCGCTGGCGCGATTCGTCGTCACCTGGCCCGAGTTGACCGCGCTCGACGACGGCAGCCCGCTCGTCCGCGTCTCGCTGCGCGCCTGGCCCGACAGCCGCTACGCCGAGATCCGCGACACCGTACGCGCCGCGGTGGAACCGCTGCCGGGCGCCACGGCCGTCTTCGCGGACGAGCCGTTCCCCGCGATGGTCTGCTCGCCGGAACTGAGCGAGGCCGCGGCGCGGTACCTGCGCGGCGCGCTCGGTCCGGCCGCGGTGGAGGTGCTGCACGCCTCCTTCCCCTTCAACGGCGAGGACTTCGCGCTCTTCCTGAACGGTGTGCCGGGCGCGATGTTCTACCTCGGCGTCGCTAATCCGGAGGCCGGGATGAACGGCGCTCCGCACGCACCGGACTTCGCGGCCGACGAGCGGGCGCTGGGGTTCGGCGTCCGCGGCATGGCCGGGTTCCTGCTCAGCCGCCTCGCGGCCGACGTGGCCTGAAGGCCCGCCCTACCCTCGGCGGGAGCGGGCCTCCTCATCGGCCGGACGCGGACGGCGTCCTGCCGGTGGCCGTCGCCGCGAGGCCGACACCGGTCCCGGTGACGGCCGCGACGCTCACGGTGCACGACGTGCCCGGGGTGAGGGCGCCGACGACCACGGCTCCCGCCTGCTGCGCGTCGTCGTGCACTGAGTTCGACCTGATGCGACGTCAGCGGCCCTCGCGGCGATGCCGGTTCGGGGCGGCAGACCGGCCTGACCCGGTCTGCCGCCCCGAACCGGGGCTCTTGTCCGGCCGTGGTCAGGCCGGGACGACCTCCAGGCTCACCAGCCGCGCGTCCGTGTCGCGACCGCCGGACACGGCGAGCGCCACATAGCGTGCCGTCGTACGCGCCGCGAGCGTCGCCGCACGGCCGCGCCGCCGCAGCTCGCCCGCCGAGGTGTACGTCAGCCCGTCCGTGCTGAACTCGATGGCGGCGGACGGCACATGGCCGCCGGTCCAGGCGGTACGGATCTCCCGCACATCGACCGCCGCGCCGAGATCGACCACCATGCGGCCGCGCGCGGAGCCGGGCCGCCAGGACGTCGCCGGGTCGCCGTCCACGGCCGCGGCCGGATCCGACATGCCCGCCGGCAGCGGACCGGTCGGGAAGGTGTCGCAGCCGACCGCCACGTCCTCCAGCGGATACGGCTTCGCGCCGCGCACGGTGACCTGCGCGGTCCTGCCCGGCTGGACATCGACCTGGGCGTGGGCGCCCGACGGCGCCGTGACCAGCAGACGGGCGCGCGGACCGCTCACCCGTACGGTCGCGGCGTCCACGACCTCCACCCGCAGACCGGTGGGGACCGAACCGCCCGCACGCGACGTCAGGGTGAAGCGGGCCGGGACGACCGCCGCGCTCGCGGCCGTCAACTCGGCGGCGACGTCGGTGCCGTCCGCGGTGACGTGCTGCGTTCCCGCGTAGAGCGTGAGACGGGACCGGCTCTGCGGCACCGACACCGTGGTGGCGACGGAGCCGGCGGAGAGATTGAACAGGCTCAAGTGCCCGCCCGCCGTACTGGCCTTGACCGCCGCGTCGCGCGCCCGGGGCGCGGGCCGCGCGGCGGCGGCCTTCACCGCGCGCGGGTCGCCCGACGGCAGCCCCTCCACCAGCAACGGCTCGGCGGGACCGTCGGAGAGCACCACCAGATCGCCGTACACCGACAGCGGGTTGGCGGCGCCGCGCACCACCAGCCCCGCCCGGCCGTCCACCGACAGCCAGCCGCCGCGGCTGGACAGGTCCGCGCTCGGGAAGCGGAGCAGATCGGTCCAGGTCTTCCCGTCCGCCGAGCCCTGCACGCGGTACGCGCGCGCCGCCGCCGTCTCCCAGCGCAGCGTCACACGGTCGAAGGCACTGGCGGCGCCGAGGTCCACGGTCAGCCAACTGTCCGCGCGCCCGCGGTCCGAGACCGCGACCGCCCACCGGGTCGTCGCATTGCCGTCCACGGCCAGCGCCGCACCCTTGCCGGAGTCGGCGGACGACGCGGTGGCCGTCCTGCCCTGGGCCAGATCCGGACCGCTCGCGCCGTCACGGACCTCGAAGGCGTACAGCGAGTAGCCGTACGTGGTGTGGCCCGCGACGCCCTGCATGCGCACGTACCGCCACGAACCGCTGGGCACGGTCAGCTCGTCCACCCGCGGCCCGGGACCGACACCGGCGTTGCCGCTGTCCTGCGAGGCGACCTTCGCGCTGCCCTCGGCCGCGGTGTACGTACGGCTGCCGACGAGCCCCGCGACACCGGGCATCGTCAGATTCTGCACCCGCAGCGAGCCCTCGCCCGACGCCGTACCGCTGGTCGCGTAGACCACCGCGCCGGACGGCAGAGTGGTGAAGCCCGCGGTGCCCGAGTCCAGGGTCAGCACGGTCGCGGTCGCGTCGAAGCCGTCGCGCACCTCCCGGTACGTCGTCACCGACCGCTTGAGCACCTTCGCCGCCGTCGCGGGCAGGAACATCGGCGTCGTGCCGCTGAGCGCGAACAGCCAGTCGTCGTGGGCGGGTTGCCAGCCGAACTTCACAAAGCCCGGCTTGCTGACCGCCGCCGCCCAGGCCGCCGGGGTCTGCTGCGCGACCAGGCCGGGGCCGGTGCCGAAGTCCTTGACGCCGGAGGCCCGCGCGAACATCTCCGCGTCCGACAGCGGCTTGACGATCCCGCCGTGCGCCGCCCGCCACTCGTGCAGCAGATAGCTGATCGCCACCTCGGCGCGCGCCTCGGGCTCGTACTTCGGCTCACCGGAGAACTTCGCCAGCCGGTACAGCGGCGCGTACGCCTGGTACGGCGCCAGCCGCGCCGCCATCGCGGCCTCGCCCCACGCCGCCGTACGGTCCCCGGCGACCTGCGCGAGGAACGCCAGCGGGATCACGTCACGGCCGTAGAGGTGCTCGCGGTCGGCGACCATCGGCATCAGCGGCTCGCCCGCGTCGCTCATCACCATCAGCAGCGTGCGCCACAACTGCTTGGCGTTCGGCTGCTCGGTGAGCACCTGCGGCAGCGGACGGCCCGCGGTGATGAAGTGCACGGCGTTACGGCCCGAGGTGCGCCACAACTCCTGCTGGTAGTGCGGTCCGAAGGAGCCGTGGTTCTCCACGATGAAGGAGTCGTACAGATTCGTCGCGGTGTTCGCGCTGACCGCGACGCCGTCCACTACGGTCGGGTTGGCCAGGTCGGCGGCCGGGAGCCCCGTCTCGTTCCGGCTCCAACGGCCGTACGCGGCGCTCCAGTCGGCATACCGCGGATCGTCGCTGGCCCAGGCCAGACCCGGCGCCAGGGACTGGGCGTACACGCCCATCTCCTCCAGCTTGGTGTCCCCGACGAAGCCGCCCTTGAGCCCGTTCGGCGTCCAGCTGCCGGACGCCGGGTCGTTGGCGGTGCCCAACGCCGTGGTGTACGCGGCCTGTTCGCGCACAATCGTGTCGACGTGACCTCGCGTCACCGCGTCCAACTGGTCCCAGAGCAGGTGCGCCGCGAGCACGAAGTAGAGCTGGAAGGTCGTGTCGAAGAAGAGGGTGCGGCCCCACTCGGTGCCGCCCGTCAGGCGGTTGGACGCGGCGAAGTGCTTGACGGTGGCCAGCGTGTGCGCCCGCAGCGTCTCCTTGTCGATGCCCGCGCTCGAGGCGTCGTACGTACCGCGGGTCAGCAGCACCGCGTTGCCGAGGACGACCACGAAGTTGTAGTCGGTCCCCGTGTAGTAGCCCTTCGAAGCGTCCCACTGGGTCTCGGCCCAGCGGGTGTGGGTCAGCAGCGCCTGGTAGTAGGCGGCGGCGACATCGTCGTCGGGAGCGTGGCCAGGACCGTGCCCTGCGCCGCCGGGCCGGCCCGCGGGCGCGGCGTCCGCGGAGGCGGCGCCGATCGACAGCGGCGTGGCGACGGCCAGGGAGGTGAGCGCGGCGAGCTGGGCGAAGCGCCGTCTGCCCAGTCCGGCGGGGTCGTGGGTCACGGCAGATCTCCTCTTGCAATTAGACAACGTTGTCATTGGCTGCCGGGCCATTCTTTGCGGTCGTGGACGCGGCCGTCAAGGTCTGGGGAGACGGCAAAGCGGGCGGACCGCGGCCGGCGACCGGGCGGACTGTGGCCGGTGGGAGGCGCGGTGCGCGCGGGCTGCGGGGTGCGAGGGACGGGCGGCCGGGGGAGGCGCGGGGCGCGATCCGGAACCCGGCCCAGACGTCGGTCGCGGGGGTACCGGGTTCGGCACGCGGCCATCGGGCCGACGAGCCCGCCAGGTCACCGCGTCACGGGCGCACGGTGCGCAGCCACGCCCGGGCCCGACGCGGCGAGGGGAAACGGAGCACCTGGAGGTGCGCGAAGCGGGGGTCCTGGCCGCGCCCGCCGATGTCCGCGCGCCGGGCGGCGTGCTGGGACCAGGCCCACCACGCCGGGTGTTCGCCGCTGAACCAGCCCGACACGGTCTCCACATTGCCGCCGAAGACCCGCTCCCGGCGCAGCGTCCTGCTCAGCGACCGGCGCAGGACGCGCGGCATGATCACCGCTCGCGGGTAGTCGAGCCAGACCACGGTGTCCGCGCGTGTCCACAGCAGGTCCCGTACCTCCGGGTAGCCGAAGGAGTCGACGATCCACTCGGGGCCGGCCGCGAGGTCGGCGACCTTCCGCTCGAACTCCGGGTCGGTGGCCCAGTCGGGGCCCGAGAACCGCAGGGCGTCCATCTCGTGGAAGGGCAGGCGGAGCCGCTCGGCGAGGGCCCGCGCCATGGTGGTCTTGCCCGCTCCGGTGATGCCTGCGACGAGGATGCGTTTCACCGCCCGAGGCTAACGGCTGCTCGGGCGGTGGGGTCCCGGTCCGGGTCCGATCGAGAGTGAGGTCCGGGGCCGGGGGACGGGGCCGGGGGACGGGTGCGGTCGGGTCGGGACCCGCCCCCCGGTGGCTGTGTCCGTCAGGCGTTCATGAACTCGCGCGGGGCCAGCGCCCGTTCGGCGATCCGGACGTCACCGATCCAGCCGCGCATGACCTGGTCCGGCTTGCCGCCGTCCGCGTGACCGCCGATCATCCACGGCAGATTGAGCGAGGTCAGGCCGTTGTTGCGGGTGGACGGATTGCGGACGACCGGACAGCCGTCGACGTACATCGTGGTCTGCCGCCCGTTGTTGACGACGGCGACGTGCCACCAGACGTTGATCGGCAGGTAGTGGCCCCAGTTGGTGGTCGACGTCGTGAGGTTCAACGGGTAGACGTTCCACTGGAGTTCGGCGCCGCCGGACAGGCTGAGGGTGACGATCGGCTCGGTCTCGGAGTAACCCGTCTTGCCCGCCTGGCCGCTGGTGCCCCAGCGGCTCAGCAGCGCCGACCAGCCGTTGCGGTTGCCGTCCCAGTCGGCGGGCAGCTTGAAGAACGCCTCGAAGGTGTACGCCGAGCGGAAGGTGGCCGCGTTCAGCGGCGCCCTGTCCACGGTCTGGAGGTAGGCGCCGTGCGGGCCGCCGCTGTCCCTGTCCCCGCCGAAGTAGAGGCTGGCGTGGCCGGGCTGGTCCGGGTGGTGGTCGGCCGACCAGGTCAGCGCCGCGTCCGTGGCGCCGGGCAGCGCGACCTTGGTGAGGTCGTTGCCGCGCCCCGACAGGTCGACGATCCGGTCGGTGCCGTGCGAGCCGTCGAACCGCCAGTACGCCAGGGTGCCGGGGACGAGCATCCGGTTGACGGGCCGTGCGGGCCGCGGGGTGGCCGGGGCGAAGCCCGAGAAGCGCTGCTCGAAGTCGATGTCGAGCGAGAACCGGTCCTGCGGTCCCGTCAGTTCGATCTCCTGCCGCTCCAGCTCGTTGAGGCTGTCGGCGGCCTTGCCGAGGATCCACGGGGAGATCGTCTCGACGTCGATGGTGTCGCGCGCCAGGTCGAAGCGGTAGAGCCGGATCATCGCGGCGCCGCCGTAGTACCGGTCCTGGTAGTTGGTGATGTGCAGGTGCGTGTCGTGCCCGGCGGCGTTCTTCTTCACCGTGCGGGCGGGCGGCCAGAAGTGGCCGTTGAGCGTGAGGAAGATCTGGTCGTTGCCGTCGATCAGGTCGGCCCACAACTGCTGCCCGAAGTCGGACAGTTCGGCCTCGTCGCCGTACGTGTCGGCGCCGACGATCTCGTGCGTGGTGAGGATGACCGGGGACTTCGGGTGCGCGGCGATGACCTTCTTCGCCCACGCGACGCCCGCGGCCGACGGCCGCCAGTCGAGGGCCAGCACCAGCCACTCCCGGCCCGCGGCCCGGAAGGTGTGGAAGGTGTTGTAGCCGTCGGGGCTCGCGCCGCCGAAGGAGCGCGCCTTGCGGAACCGCTGCGGTCCGAAGTGGTCGAGGTACGGCGTGTTCCCCCGCTGGTCGTCCTTGCCGGGGATGTCGTGGTTGCCCGCCAGGACGCTGTACGGCACCTGGTGGTCGTCCAGGATCTTGAACGCCTTGCTGATGGAGGCGAATTCGCCCGCCTTGCCGTTCTGGGTGAGGTCGCCCAGGTGGGCCATGAAGACGATGTTCTCGTCCTTGCCGTTCGCCAGCAGATAGCGGAAGGCCGCCTCGACCGGCGCCGGGTACAGGGCGTCACCGTCGAACATGTACTGCGTGTCCGGCATCACCACGACGGTGAAGCGCTGGTCGTCGGTGTCGGGCCGCCACGGCCCGCCGAACCCCGGAAGCCCGGCGGTTCCGGCCGTCCCCGGCGTACTGGCCGACGCGGGTCCCGCGGCCGACAGACCGGCCACCGCGGCTCCGGCGAGTCCGGCTCCGACGAGCAACGATCGGCGGCTCGCGCCGGGCAGGGATCCCTCGGGCTGGTGCTGCGGACTGCACATGGGCGTCTCTCATTCGTCTGCGCTAATGTTCGGTTCATCGGTCGTCGCCGTGGGGCAGCACGGAACCTGTGAGGGGTCCCCGAGGGGTCGACGGGGCAGGTCCGGCCGGCAGAAGCCGACGCTACGGACCGAGATGACAGCCCCAGCCAACGCGCGACGAAGCGCACATGAACGCCTTGCCGGAATCACCCACTCCGGGCGCGCCCCCGGCCCGTGCACCGCCGCCGCGCAGGCCGCGGGACCGCAACGTCCGAGGTCCGGCCACCCGCGAGGCGCCCGAGGAGCACGGCGTAGGGTGCGGTGGTGACCTCAACCCACCGCCCCCCGACCGCCGCCGCGCCGGTCACGCTGGCCGACGTCCGCGACGCCGCCGCCCGCATCGACGGCGTCGCGCACCGTACGCCCGTCCTGCGCTCGCGCACCCTGGACGACCTCGTCGGCGCCGAGGTCCATCTCAAGTGCGAGAACTTCCAGCGCGTCGGCGCGTTCAAATTCCGCGGCGCGTACAACGCCGCGTCCCGGCTCACGCCCGAGCAGTTGGCCAAGGGCATCGCCGCGTACTCCTCCGGCAACCACGCGCAGGCCGTCGCGCTCTCCGCGCGGGAGCTGGGCAGCACCGCGGTGATCGTGATGCCGGAGGACACCCCGCGCTCCAAGCGGGAGGCCACCGAGGGCTACGGCGCGGAGGTCGTCACCTACGACCGGTATACGGGCGACCGGGTCGCCATCGGCGAGGCGCTGGCCGCCGACCGCGGCCTCACCCTGATCCCGCCGTACGACCACCCGCACGTCATCGCGGGACAGGGCACCGCAGCCCTGGAACTCCTCGACGAGGCAGGGCCGTTGGACGCCCTCGTGGTGCCGGTCGGCGGCGGGGGACTCCTCGCGGGAAGCGCGACCGCCGTCAAGGGGCTGGACAGCGCCATCCGGATGATCGGCGTCGAACCGGCGGCGGGCGACGACACCAAGCGCTCGCTGGAGGCGGGCGAGCGTGTCGCCATCCCCGTCCCGCGCACGATCGCCGACGGGCAAGCGGCCTCCGTCCCCGGCGAGTTGACCTTCTCCATCAACCGGCGGCTGGTGGACGACATCGTCCTGGTCACCGAGGACGCGATCCGCGACGCGATGCGCTTCGCCTTCGAACGCCTGAAGATCGTCCTCGAACCCAGTGGCGCCACGCCCCTGGCCGCCCTGCTCTCCGCCCGCGTCACCCCCCTACCGCCCCGCGTCGGCCTGATCCTGTCCGGCGGCAACATCGACACCGCGCGCTTCGCGGAGCTGTGCGGTGGCGCGCCCTAGCCGCATCATGGGTACGGGCCCGCGCGGGGGTACGCGCGGGCCCGTACGGGGCCGGTCGGTCAGCGGTAGCTGAGGGTGACCGGTGCGTGCACGCTGCGCGCGGGCAGCGTGACGGTGAGGGAGCGGGTCGCGCTGTCGTAGTGGTACGCGTCGGGCGACAATCCCTTGCCGGCCGCCGTAACGTGGCTCGGCGCGGCGACGCCGAGCAGCGTCACCGTCCACTGCCGGGTCCTGACCTGGCCGGGGAAGGACCCGGCGGCCGGGCTGACGGTGACGGTGTGCCGACCGCCGCTCTCGCGGTACCGGACCGTCGTGGTGGCGCTGCGACCGGGACCCCCGGTGGTGCCGTTGTCCTCGTAGAGCGAGGTCGAGCCGGAGGCGCCCGCGGCCACGGTCAGCGTGACCTTGGTCAGCGGCGCCTTGTCGTTGGCGGTGACATCGTCCGTACGGGTCGGGATGACGCCGCCCGCCTTCACGAACACCGGCATCCGGTCGAGCCCCGTGGTGATGTTCCGCGTGGTGCCGCCGGTGTAGGTCTGCCCGGTGAAGTAGTCCGTCCACTGGCCGGGCGGGAACCACACCGACGTCGTGGCCGTCGTCCCCGGGGTGGTGACGGGAGCGACCAGCATGTCGGAGCCGTAGAAGTACTCACTGCCCGCGGTGGCGTACGCCTGCGGCTCGTCCGGGTATTCGAGGTACGTGGCGCGGACCACGGGGACGCCCGTGGTGGCCGCCTGCTGCGCGAGGCTGTACGTGTAAGGCACCAGGTTCTCGCGGAGGTTGAGGAATGTGTCCGCCGACTGCCGGGCCGCGGTGCCGTACTGCCACGGCAGCCGGTCGCTGTGGTTGCTGTGCAGCCGGTCGACGGGCTGGAAGGTGCCGAGCTGCACCCACCGGGCGTACAGGTCGTCCGGCAGCTTGTGCGTGGTGTGGGTGCCGCCGCCGTCGGTGTACGTCTCGGAGCCGGTCAGTCCCGTCGTGTCGTTGTGACCGCCGATGTCGTGGCTGACCGCGGACATGCCGGTCGCGACCGACTCGCCCGGTGTGTAACCGACTTCGGACCGCAGCGTTCCCCAGGTCGAGGACGTGTCACCGGTGAAGTGCACGGTGGTGCGCTTGTCGGCCCACGGTCCGGTGGGCAGCCCCTGCTGGCCGCTGTACCCGCCGGCCTGGAGCGAGCCGTAGGCGCGGGAGATGACGAAGCCGCGGCCGATCGCCGGAGCGGATTCCGCCGCGTACGCCTGGTTGATCCACGCGTCGGGCGTCACTCCGGCGAGCGAGGACTGGGAGTTGTCGCAGCACCAGTCGAACCACCAGAAGTCGTTGCCCTGCTGGTCCATCGTCTTGTGCAGGTCCATGTACGCCTTGAGCTGGTCGGGGTCGCCGAAGTCGAAGACGTAGCAGTCGCCTCCCGCGCTCGCCCCCGCCGCGCAACCGCCCTTGACCAGCTTGCCCTTGGCGGTCGCCTGGGCCTGTGCGAACTGCGGGTCCGAGGCCAGGATGCTCGGGTGGGTGTTGAGCGTGTTGTGCAGCCCCTGCGCCGCCGACCAGTCGAAGAAGCCCTTCGGGTCGGGGAATTTGGCGGTGTTCATCTCCCAACCGCTCCACGGGTTGGGCGACTTGAAGTCCGTGTCGGTCACCAGGACGTCCAGCGGGACGCCTTCGGACCGGAAGGCGGGCAGGATCGTGTTCTCGTAGTCGGCGGCGGTCCTGTCGATGTACTCCGAGTACCAGACGCCGTACGCCCACTGCGGAAGCAGTTGCGCCGGGCCGGTCAGCGTCGCCAGATCCGACAGCGCCTGCTTGTAGGCGTGGCCGTACCCGAAGAGATAACCGTCCTGGTACGGCGTCCCGTTGTGCGAGGGGCGCTGCGTGACCTTCTTGGCGGTGGTGTCGTACAGCGCGGACGTCGTGTCGTCCAGCAGATACCAGCCGTCCTTGTACATCAGGCCGGGCGTGGTCGTCGGATTGCCGTTGTCGCCGTTGAGCCCGTCCAGGCTGCGCCGGTATCCGCCGAGCGCGAGGTGCGGCTGCGGGGCCGCCGCGCCGGACGCGGTCACCGACAGCGTGTCGAGGTTGATGTGGCAACTCGCCGCGTTCGGGCAGCCGACGGTGATGTCGTCGGCGCCCGCCTTGAGCGCCACGGGCACCGAGGCGGTCTGCCAGGTGTCCCAGTTGCCGGTCACCGGCAGCGAGAGCGTCTGACTCGTACCGCCGGACGACACCGTGGCCGTACGGGTCTGGTTCAGCCCGTCGCCGCCCGTGGAGTTGGCGTAGCGCACCTGGACCGAGTACGTCCCGTCCGACGGCACCCCGACGACATGGGTCGTCACGCTCGACCCCTGGTTCAGCTCCCCGAGGAAGCCGCCGCCCGAGTAGCCGCCGTGGTCGGTGGCCACCTTCGCGGAACCCGCGATCCGGTCCGCCTCGGCCTCACAACTCGCGCCGAAGGCACAGTCCGCGATCGCCGTCGCCGAGGCCGGGGGGAACGCGCTCCCCGAGTTCACCAGCGCGACGCTGTCGATGTTCACATTGCCGGAGTTCCCGGCGGCCCTGGACAGCGTGACGGTGTGACGGCCCGCGCCGAGCTGCACCGCGGCGGTCGCCAGACTCCAGGTGTCCCAACTGCCGGTCACCGGAAGGCTCAGCGTCCGCGCCGCGCCGCCGTCGACCGTCAAGGTGAGCGTGCGTGTGGTGTTCTGGCCGTCGCCCGCCGCGGAGTTGGCGTACCGCGCGTCGAATTGGTACGTGCCCGCCGTCGCGACCTCGACGGCGGCCGACAGCGAACTGCCCGTCCCCTGGAAGCCGGCCAGGAAGCCGGAGCCGGTGTACCCGGTGTGGTCCGTGGCGACGCCGACCCCGCTGTACGGCAGGCTCTCCGCCTCGCACAGCGCGCCGACCGCGCACGTCATCTGCTGCCACGGCGCCGCGGTGACCGCCGAGGATCCGGCTGTCAGTCTCACCGACAGATTCCGCGCGCTGAAGGGCCCGGAGCCCACCTGGTACCGCAGCGTCATCGCACTCGTCGCGACCGTCAGCCAGCCGTTGGACGTGCTCGTCGTGTACGCGGCAGGCGCGAAGTCGCCGCGGCCGATCGCGTTGTACGTCGCGGCGTCGGTGAACTTCCCGTCCTGCGCGTACTCGGTACGGATCAACGTCGGCGAGAGCACCTGGAAGCGGGCGCCGCCCGAGGTCACCGAGGGGACGGCGTGGTGGCCCGCCCTGTGTCCCGGTCCCGCGGACGCCTGGCCCGCCCCGGCCACCGTCATCCCCGCCACGCAGGCGGTCACGGCGATCACCGCTGCCCGCCGCCGCATGTACCGCATCGTGCGCCACGCTCGTCTTCTTCTCACGCACAACTCCGTCCTGAAGCGGGCCCCTTGTCGACCCGTCGTGAGGCTCCGTCGGCCGCTGACAGCGTTGTCGGAGCCCGCCTCCCCGTACCGCGTGGGCTCCTGAGGTCCGACCTGGCGGAATGCTGGACAAAGGCGGCGCCCGCGTCCCACGGGCACCTCCCCGCACTTCTTCCATCGTTGCAAACGATGTCGGTGGCATGACAGCACAGTGCCTGGCGGGTGTCCATACGGGCGGCGGTCAACGTTGGAAAAAGGGGGGTCGCCCGCGCGGCGCCGAGACCGGCGGCGGCGCGCGCCGTTCCCGACCGCCGGGCATCCTCAGGGCGGTGCGGGTGATGCCCCGTCAGGGGCGGTTAGCCGCTCCCCGGATAGACGCAGACCGCCTCCACGGGGCACCGCTGGAAGCACGGCGCGGTGCCGCGCTCCTGACGTAGGACAGGGCGGCGCGCGGCGCGGACGTCGCCCTTCCGGGTCCCGGCGGCTCCCGGTGCCGCGCCGGTCAGAGCGCGGCCGGTCGGCTCGCGCGTAAGCGCGTACGCGCCCTGGCCGGGGAAAACGCGTGGCCCGACGGGGTCGGCCTCTGGGAGGCTCCCGGCGTGACGACGTATGAGGTGCTGCTCATCGGGGGGCGTTCGGGCGTGGGCAAGTCCACGGTGGCCTGGGAGGTTTCGGAGCTGCTGCGGGAGGCGGAGGTCGCGCACTGCGTGATCGAGGGCGACCTCATGGGGCAAGTGCACCCGGCGCCGCCGGACGACCCGCGCCGCTCCGCGATCACCGAGCGGAATCTGGCCGCGGTGTGGGCGAATTTCGCGGCGCTGGGGCACCGCAGGCTGATCTACACCAACACGGTGAGCGTGCTGGAGCACGACATGTTCGTCCGGGCCCTGGGCGGCGGGCCGCCGCGCGTCGTCCGGGTGCTGCTCACCGCCGACGACGCGACGGCCCGCGCCCGGCTCGCCCGGCGTGAGACCGGCTCCCAACTCGCCCCGCACATCAGCCGGAGCGACGTCATGGCGCGGCACCTGGCGGAACACGCGCCTCCGGACACGGTACGGATCGCCACGGACGGCAGGAGCGTCGTGGACATCGCCCGCGAGGTGGCCGCCGCGACGGGCTGGTGAACACCGCGCCCGGAAGACGCCGCGCCCACCGCTTCGGAGCGACGACGGGCCCGTGTCAGAGCAGGAAGACGCCGGGGCCGATCTCGCGGGAGGCCGCGCGCGCCTTCTTGGCGGCGGTCGGAGTCCAGACCGTACTCGGGGACCAGAGGGCGCGCAGCCCGGAGACGGCGTGCGCGTTCAGGCCGGACAGGTCCGCGGCGGTGAGGTCGAGGACCACCGTGTCGAGCAGGGTGCCGAGCGAAGCGCCGTACGCGCTCATCCGGGACCTGGTGCTCGACATCTCGCGGTCCCGGACCCGGACGTAGAACGGCTCGCGGCTGCGCAACGTCGCCAGGGCGCGGGTCAGTTCGAGGACGCCCCGGCGGACGGCGAGGACACCGCCGTCGTCGAGCACGTCGCGTTCGTGGACGCTGACGTACCGCCCCAGCCGGGGGTGCGCCCGCAGACGCGCGCAGCCGCCCCGGCAGAGGCGGGCGCTGATCCGGCGGAGGCTGCGGGCGAGCGCCTTGCCCTGGTGGCGGACGACGTTGGCGCGCTTGGGGTAGAGGTAGGTGCGGCTGTCGTCCAGCGCGAGGGTGAATTCGGTCATGTCCCGGCGGGCCGCCGCCAGTTCCACCGCGAGTCCGGCGGGGTCGCGGCGCGCCAGGACGCAGTTCACCGACGCGGGCAGGGACCAGTTCTGCCGAGCGGTCACGCGGATACTCCTCGGGTCGTCCATCGTCCGCGGAGATTACGGGCGCCGCCTCGGGACCGGTCCCGAGCCCGTGGACGACGGCCCGCCACGCGGTCCTGTCCGGGGCCGGACGCGCCCTCGCCCGTACCGCCGACGACGCCCGCATGCGAGGGGTCCTCGCGACGCGACGCGCACGCCGTGGGCCTTTGCTTACGCTTTACTTCGCCTTTGCCACCCCACGGTGCCTCCCGCCGTTCACCCGCGCTGCCCAGACTCGCCGCGTCCTACGCGTACATCCTGTCGTCAGCGGGAGCTGAATATGAGCCACGGCCACAGCCACGGTCACCAGCACGGGCCCCACGATCACGCGCACGGCGGTCACACCGACGGCGGTTCGCTGCCTCCCGCCCTCGACACCTCGGTACCGGACGAGGAGTTGACGCCCAGTCAGCTCTCGCGGCGCTCCATGCTGCGCCGAACGGGCCTGCTGGGCGCGGGACTCGCGGCCGGGAGCGTCCTGGCCGGAGCGGGCCAGGCGGCGGCGCACTCCTCCGGCGGTCAGGCGGGCCACGGCGGTTCGCACCCCGGCGGCCTGCTGTGGCTGGCGGGTGACCACCACATCCACACCCAGTACAGCAGCGACGCCAAGTACCGCGTGATCGACCACGTACGGCAGGCCAACGCGCACGGCCTCGACTGGATGGTCATCACCGACCACGGCAGTGAGCAGCACGCCAAGATCGGTGTGGAGAAGGTCAATCCGGACATCGTCGCGGCCCGCGCGAAGGTCTCCGACACCCTGGTCTTCCAGGGTCTTGAGTGGAACATCCCGGCCGCCGAGCACGGCACCGTCTTCGTCCACCCCGGCCGCAACGAGGTCGCGGTCCTCAAGGAGTTCGAGAACTCCTTCGACGGTTCGGTGAAGGGCGCGAGCGCCAGCACGCCCGCCAACGAGGCGCTGGCCATCTCCGGCCTGAACTTCCTCGCCGACCAGGTCAGGCGGCGCAAGGTCCAGGACGTGCTGTTCCTGGCCAACCACCCGGCGCGCAAGGGCATCGACTCCCCGCACGAGATCCGCGCCTGGCGTGACGCCCAGCCGGGGATCGCCGTCGGCATGGAGGGAGCCCCCGGCCACCAGGCGGGCGGCCTGCCCGCCCCGCAGGGCGCGGGGTCCGGGCGCGGCATCTACGACAACAGCCCCAGCGCCGACTCCTTCCCGGGCTACCCGCTGGAGAGCTACCGCACCTGGGGCGGCTTCGACTGGATGACCTCCACCGTCGGCGGCCTGTGGGACAGCCTCCTCGCCGAGGGCAAGCCCTGGTGGATCACCGCCAACTCCGACTCGCACAACGTCTACGCCGACAATTCGGTGCGCGGCCCGAACGGCGACTTCAACGCCAACGGCAAGTACGACGACCCGGTCTACGGCGGCGCGCTCAACCTCACCGACACCGACTTCTGGCCCGGCCAGTACAGCCGCACCCACGTCGGCTCCGCCGGCTTCTCCTACGCGGCCGTCATGGACGGCATCCGCGCCGGACGCGTCTGGGTCGACCACGGCGGCCTGATCAGCGGCCTCGACGCGCGGCTCGGCGACGGCAGCCGGTCGGTCACCCTCGGCGGCGTCCTGCACGTGCGCCGTGGCAGCAAGGTCGACCTGGTCGTCACCGTCGCCCTGGCGGGCGGCCCGAACTGGTCCCAGTTCGTCCCCAAGCTCGCCCGCGTCGACGTCATCCAGGGCCAGGTGACCGGCACCGCGCGGGACAAGGACACCCTCGCCGCGCCGAACACCAAGGTCGTGAAGTCCTTCGAGGTCGACAAGTCGACCGGCACGGTCCGCCTGACCTACTCCCTGGGCCGGGTCGACAAGCCGGTGTACGTCCGCCTGCGCGGCACCGACGGCAACCGTACCGCCGTCGGCGTCAACGGCGCATCCGTCGACCCGGTCGGCCCCGCCATGGACGTGATCGGCGACGCCGACCCCTGGAAGGACCTGTGGTTCTACTCCAACCCGATGTGGGTCCTGCCCGCATGACGACCCCGCACGAAGGACCCGGCGGCCACACCGTCATCGGTGTGGCCGCCGGGTCGGTGAATCTGCGCGAGGCCGACCACCTCATCCGGCACCTCGCCGACGTGCTCGACCTCCCGGCCGCCACCGTCGCCTGCACCCACCTCGTACGCGCCACCGCCCGCCCGCGTACGGCCGTCTCCTTCGCGCTGCCCGACGCCGAGGCCGCGACGGAGGCATGGGACCGGCTGCTGGCCCGGCTCTCGCCCGAGGACACGGCGGGACCGGGCGGGGCGGGGCTCGACGGTGCGGGACTCGCCAGCGCTGGACTCGACGGTGCGGGCGCCGCACTCGGCCCTGCTACGCACGGCCCGGCCGAGGAGGCGCGCTCCGCGACCGCGGCGGCGGCGGAACACGCCCGCGGGAGCGGCGGCCGGGCGGTGCTCTATCCGGGCGCCGACGCCCTGACCGGCACCGTCACGCTCGCGGACCTGCTCGCACGTACCGCGATCGACCAGGTCGTCCTGGTCGGCGCGCCGCCCGCGACGGACGGCGACGGGCCCGATCCGCACATCCCCGTGCGGACCCGCGACCACGTACGCCCGCGGTGGCGCGACGGACGGCTCGTGCTGGACCTGACCCCCGCGCCCGGTGGCACGCTGGCCCCCTTCGAGGTGCCGAACCCGACTCCCTGCTGCGCCGACCACCCGTAGACCCGCCGTGGCGCGCGGATCGCTCGGGAGCTGCGGATGAGGCGTGCCGACGCCTCACTCCTCGTCCGCGTCCACGGCCGGTTCCCCGGCGGGGGCGGGCTCCGACGGGGCCGCCTCGGTGACGTGGGCATCGGCGTGGGCCGGACGGATGACCACCGAGCCGGAGTCGAGGTCTATCGCCCCGCGCGCCGGATCGCTGCTGCCCTCGTCGTCGCGGGACAGCTCCAGGCGGTTGCGCTCGTCCTCGGTGTGCTTGCGGCCGGGCGCGAAGAGCTCATCCATGAAGTTGAACATCGCGGCTCCTTCTCGGCTCGGCTCGACACGGCACCACTTCAGGCTACGCCGAGCGTCCCCCGAACGAGTGAGGGCCGCCTTTGACAACGAGGGGTTGACATGACAACCCCTCGTTGTCACTCTGGGGGGCATGACAGACAGGAAAGACCTCTCGATGCACGAGCCGACCTTCGCCCGCATCAAGGAAGTGCGCGCCCAGGCCATCCACCACACTCGCCTGGCCCGACAGTTCGCCGTCGAGCGGCGCGACCTGATGCAGGAGCTCATCGGACAGGGCGTTTCGCAGTCCGACATCGCCCGCGAGCTGGGCGTGAGCCGCCAGGCCATCCAGAAGATGCTGGCCTGCTAGACGGCGTCCCCGGTCCGATTCCCGGCCTGATCCCAGGCCGGACGCCCGGCCCGGCCCCGGGCCTGATCCCCGGCCGCGTCCCCGGCGCCGAACCAGTGCCGCGCGGCCGACCGGAGCGCGTCCAGGGCCGCCGCGCCGGGACGCGGGTCGGACGACGCCCAGGCCACGTAGGAGTCGGGACGAATCAGCAGGGCGGTCGGGGCGGCAGCGTCGTCCGGCCGCGACGGCGGCTGCGGTGACCGGGACGGCACGTGCGCCGTGACGACGCTGACGCGGTCGCTCCACGGGCCGAGCGCCGCCGCGGCCGACGCGTCGTCGGTCAGGTCGAGCAGCAACGGCCGCGCCGATCCGGCCAGTTCGGCCACCGAGACCGTGCCGTCCGGGGCGGGGAGGTCCAGATCGGGCGCGAACCGCCCCACCAGCGCGTGCGGTTCGGGACCGCCCATGTCGTAGCGGACGTCGGTGCCCGCCGTGAGGTCGGCGAGGTGCTGGACGGTCGCGGGCTGCGCGAGCAGTTCGGTGAAGAGCTGACGCAGCGCCGTGACGTCGTCGCCGGGAGCGGTCAACGCGGCCTGCGCCTGGGCGTAGACGACCATACGGTCGGCGGCCCCGCGCCGCTCGGCGTCGTAACTGTCGAGGAGGTGGGCCGGCGCGGTGCCGTGGATCGCGGCGGCCAGTTTCCAGCCGAGGTTGACCGCGTCCTGGAGGCCGAGGTTCAGGCCGGGGCCGCCGCCCGCCGTGTAGATGTGGGCGGCGTCGCCGACGAGGAACACCCGCCGGTCCCGGAAGCGCTCGGCCACCCGCGTGTTGCCGCCGGTCAACCGCCGCAGGACGTACGGCCCTTCGCCGGTCGGCGGGCTCAGCGGCAGATCGGCGCCCAGCACACGCCGGACGCTCGCGCCCAGTTCTTCGAGGCTCATCGGCGTCCCGGTCTCCGGCTGGTCCCACTCCGTGGTGCTGATCAGCGCCGGGCGGCCGGGGAAGGGCGCGTACGAGAATCCGCCGTGCTCGGTACGGAGCGGCAGGAACGGCCGGACGGTGCCGTAACCGGGCACATTCAGGGCACCGGTCGCGGGGTGGACCCAATCAGCGGGGACGGTCGCGTGCGCCGACCGGTTGGTCCTGCGGTCGTCACTCACGCCGGGGAAGCCGATGCCCGACAGCTTGCGGGTGACGCTGTGCGCGCCGTCCGCGCCGACGACGTAACGGGCGCGCAGCCGGTACGCGCCGTCCGGTCCCGTGACGTCCACGGTGACGGCGTCGCCCGCTGCGCCAGCGTCAGGGTCCGACGCCTCGTGCGGGGCGGGCGGGTCCTGTGATTCCTGCGCCAGGGCGGTCAGCCGGTGGCCGCGCCGGATCTCCACGCCGAGTTCACCGGCCCGCTTCTCCAGGATCTCGACGATGTGCCGCTGCGGCGCCGCGATGCCGTACACCGGGCTGTCCGGGAGCAGGCTCAGGTCCAGCGGCAGGGCGGCGAACATGAAGGAGGCGGAGTTCGGACGCGGCGGCCCCGGCGTCCCGCTCAGGTCCTCGTACAGCCCCCGCCGGTCGACCAGCCGTACGACCTGGCCGACCAGTCCGTTCGCCTTGGGCTCCTCGCTCGGCGCCGACAGGCTCTCCAGCACGGTCGGCCGTACCCCGGCCAGGGCCAACTCGCATGCCAGCATCAGCCCGTTCGGGCCGCCTCCGACGATGACGACATCCGTGGTGACCAACTGGTCCTCCTCAGTGACTCGTTGCGTGAACGGAAGAAGGGAAAGGGGGAGCGCCGTACGAGGGCAGGCCGGAGCGACCCGGCGGCCGACCGGGTCAACTCACGTACGGCGCGGGCGGATCAGGGAGCGGGCAGGCCCGCGACGATCCCGTCGAACGTCTCGCGCAGGACCGCGGCGAGCGACACGGGCGGATCCGCGGTCAGGGAGTGCTCGACGGCCACGGCGCTGCCCGCGCCGACCACCGCGGCGACCAGCTTGGGATACACATCGCGGGCGACGTCGGTGCCGGTTCGCTCGGCGACGGCCCTGGCCAGCTCCTCCTGCGCGGCGGCGTTCGCCTTGACGATCTCGCCGTGCAGGGCCGGTTCCGCGAGCATCAGCCGCACGCCGTCCGTCCAGCGCCGCCGGTCCTCGGACGAGCCCTGCTCAGGACCGCCCTTCGGCGCGAACTGGCCCTCCACGGCATGTGCCACCGACTCCCACAGCGGCTCGTCGGCCGGTCGCGCGCGCAGTTCGTCGGCGACGCGTCGCATCCGCTCCAGGTGGCTGGCGGCGATGGCCTCGGCCTTGCCGGAGAAGTAGTTGCGGAAGGTGCGCACGGACACGTTCGCCGCGGCGGCGATGTCCTCCACGGTGACGTCGTCCCAGCCGCGCTGGACGCACAGCCGGATCGTGGCCTGGCTCAGCGCGACACGCGTCTCCCGCTTCTTGCGCTCCCGCAGGCCGAGGCGGGCGGCGTCTTCGTCCTGTGTCATGGCTACGACGGTAGATAAATATTGCCGTGATGGCAAGATTGCCGGATCGGCAAGTTTATTGAAAGATGGTCGGCGACGGTTCCGGGGGCGGCTCGCGTCGGTGCCTCCCGCTCTCGGGGGCGCACCTGAGGGTCACCTCCCTGACACCACGTCAGGGGCCCTTCGGGGTACGGCAAGGGGCATCCCCAAGGCCGCACCGCCGTGCGCGACGGCAGGCTGACAGCCATGCGATCCACCACCGACACGCGCCGCTCGACCGTCCGCCGCGGAGCCGTGGGCCTGGCCCTCGCCGCCGCCCTGGCCGCCACGGTCACGGGCACCGCGAGCGCCGACCCCGCAGCCGACCCCGCAACCCTGTCCGCAGCCTCGTCCGCGGCCACCGACGCGCCCGCCCCGCCCCCGTACTCGTCCGACTTCAGCGACTGCCCGGCCCTCCCCGCCGGTGTCGACGCCACGCTCTGGAAGTGCGAAGTCCTCACCGCCACCGGGTCGTTGACGCTCGGCAGCCGGACGATCCCCGAGCTGGCGCCGATGACGCTCACACACGCCGAGGGCCCGCTGCCCGACGGCGCCGACGGCTAGGTCTGGGGCGCCCTGCGCAGCGCCCCCGACCGCGTCCCCGGCGGCCTCACCGGCATCCCAGGCGCCGACCGCGACCCGCTGCTCCGGCTGTCCCTGCGACCGGAGTACGGCGGCCGGTCCGACTTCTTCTCCGTCGGCGACCGTCTGGGCCTGTTCACCCTGCGCTTCCGCGCCCTCAGCCCCCTGCTGCCGCACGGCTGCGTCATCGGCGGCGGCGACAGCCCGGTCGAGCTGCGGCTGGTGCGCTCTGGCGGCTCCCGCGTCGTCTCGCAGGACCCGCCGGTCATCGCGTTCGACGCCTACGGCACCGCCTTCACGGTCCCCGGCGCCACCGGCTGCGGCCCCCTCGGCCGCCTCGTCGACAACCGCCTCGGACTTCCCGCCGCCACCGGCAACGCGATGCGGCTGAGCGCGTACTACACGTTCAGGACCTACGATCAACTCCCGCCGCGCTGAAGGGGATCACGCGTCACGGACCCGTCCGGGGCCATGATGGAGCGCATGACTTTGGCGACGGCGTTCACGGAGATGTTCGGTGTGCGGCACCCGATCGCGCTGGCACCGATGGGCGGTTCCGCCGGTGGCGCGCTGGCGGCGGCCGTGTCGCGCGGCGGCGGCCTCGGACTGCTCGGCGGCGGCAGCGGCGACCGGGAGTGGCTGGCCCGCGAGCTGCCCGTGGCGGCCGAGTGCGGCAGGCCGTGGGGAGTCGGGTTCCTGAGCTGGGCGGCCGAGGCCGGCGCCGTCGAGCAGGCACTGGAGTACGGTCCCGCCGCGGTGATGCTGTCCTTCGGGGACCCGGCGCCCTTGGCGGCACGCGTCCGTGCGGCGGGCGTGCCGCTGATCGTGCAGGTCACCGACCTGGAGGAGGCCCGGCGGGCGCTGGACGTCGGGGCCGACGTCATCGTGGCCCAGGGCACCGAGAGCGGCGGACACGGCGCGCGCCACGGCAGGTCCACGCTGCCCTTCGTGCCGGTCGTGGTCGACCTCGCGGCTCCGGTGCCGGTGCTCGCGGCCGGTGGGATCGGCGACGGCCGCGGCGTGGCCGCCGCGCTGGCGCTGGGCGCGGCCGGTGCGCTCATCGGAACCCGCTTCCAGGCGACGGCCGAGGCCGGGGCCGAGCCCTCGGCCGTCGAGGCGATCGTCGGCGGGAGCGGGGAGGACACCGAGCGCAACAGCGTCCTGGACATCGCCCGCGGCTCCCGGTGGCCGACGGCGTACACCGCTCGTACGCTCGGCCACCCCTACCTGGACCGCTGGCGCGGCCGGGAGGCGGAGCTGGCCGCCGACCCGCAGGCGCGGCAGGAGTACCAGGCCGATGTGGCGCGCGGCGCGGTGCCCTCGCTCCCGGTGTGGGCGGGGGAGGCCGTCGACCTCGTCCACAACGTCCCGCAGGCCGCCGACCTGGTCGCCGTACTGGCCGTTCAGGCGGAGGAGGCGCTGGCGCGGGCCGTACGGCGCTGACCTCGCCGTCACGCGGGCCGACGTCCGCCCGTGCGGGAGCGGGCGAGGACAGGTGTACGCCGCCCGTACGGGAGCGGGCGGCGACAGGCGCACGCCGCCGGGTGGCAGGATGCTTGCGGTAGGTGCCATCGCGGCCACCGGCGCCCCGGCGGGTACCCGTGTCCGGCCGCGAGGCGCGCGGAGTCACCGCAGCAGTCACGCAGTCACCGCAGTCACCGGAGCGACCGGAGGAGAGCTGATGAGCCGGAAGCGGCACCGCGTCGCCGTGCTCGTACTGGAGGGTGCGAAGCCGCTCGATGTCGGCATCCCCGCGCAGGTGTTCTCGAACCGGCCGAGCATGCCGTACGAGGTGCGGGTGTGCGGGGCCGCGCCAGGACTCGTGACCGGCGGTGACGGCCTCTCGTACCACGTGGCCGAGGGGCTCGACGCGGTCGAGCACGCCGACACCATCTTCATCCCCGGCTACCGCGAGCCCGCGACCACGGAGCCCCCGGCGGCGGTCGTCAGCGCGCTCACGGCGGCCCACGGGCGGGGTACGCGCCTCGCCGCGATCTCGACGGGGGCCTTCGCGCTGGCGGCGACCGGCCTGCTCGACGGGAAGCGGGCGACGACGCACTGGCACTACACGAAGGCATTGGCCACCCGGCATCCGCTGGTGCGGGTGGACGAGAACGTGCTGTTCGTGGACGAGGGCGACGTGCTCACCTCGGCGGGCGCGGCCTCCGGTATCGACATGTGCCTGCACTTGGTGCGGCGTGACCACGGAGTGGGACTCTCCAACCACGTGGCGAGACGGCTGGTCGCGGCGCCGTACCGCAGCGGGGGACAGGCGCAGTACGTGCCCCGGAGCGTGCCGGAACCGCTCGGCGACGTCTTCGCGAGCACGCGGGAGTGGGTGCTGGCGCACCTCGCGGAGCCGCTGACGCTGGAGGAGCTGGCCCGCCACGCGCGGGTCTCGGCGCGGACCTTCTCGCGGCGGTTCGTGCAGGACACCGGGTACACGCCGATGCAGTGGGTGCTGCGGGCGCGCGTGGACCTGGCCCGTGAACTGCTGGAACGCACCGACCTGGGCGTGGAGCAGATCGCCGACCGGGTCGGGCTCGGCACGGGCGCCAACCTGCGCCTGCACTTCCAGCGGATTCTCGGCACGTCGCCGACGGAGTACCGGCACACGTTCTCGGCCTGAGGGGTCTCGGTCCGAGCCTTTCCGGATCGGAGCTTTCCGGGCTGGTGCTTCCCGGCCTGAGTCTTTCCTGGCCGGAGCCGTGAGGGCTGAAGCGGTACGGAGCCGCTGGACCTGAGGCGAGTCGACGGCGGGTCGATGGCGGACCGCTCGCGGTGTCACGACCGGGCTGGCGAGATCCTTGCGGGCGCTGTCATTCGGGCCACTGTCGGCTCGGCGCGCGGTTGCCGACCATGGAAGACGTAACGAAAGGAGCCCTTCTCATGACCCGCATCGCCGTCAACGGATTCGGCCGTATCGGCCGCAACACCCTCCGCGCCCTGCTCGCCCGCGACACCGACCTCGAAGTGGTCGCCGTCAACGACCTGACCGCGCCCGAGGCGCTGGCCCACCTGCTCGAGTTCGACAGCACGCTCGGCCGCCTCGACGCCTCCGTCGAGGTCGACGGGACCGACCTGGTGGTCGACGGCCGCCGCATCAAGGTGCTCGCCGAGCGCGAGCCCGAGAAGCTGCCGTGGGCCGAGCTGGGCGTCGAGATCGTGCTGGAGTCCACCGGCCGCTTCACCTCGGCGGACGCCGCCCGCGCCCACATCCGCGCCGGTGCCAAGCGTGTCCTGGTCAGCGCCCCCTCGGACGGCGCCGACGTGACGCTCGCGTACGGCGTCAACACCGACGACTACGACCCCGCCTCGCATATGATCGTCTCGAACGCCTCGTGCACCACCAACGCGCTGGCCCCGCTCGCCGCCGTCCTGGACGACCTGGCCGGTATCGAGCACGGCTTCATGACCACCGTGCACGCCTACACCCAGGAGCAGAACCTCCAGGACGGCCCGCACCGCGACCTGCGCCGCGCCCGCGCCGCCGGGGTCAACATCGTCCCCACCACGACCGGCGCCGCCAAGGCCATCGGCCGCGTACTGCCCAACCTCGACGGGAAGCTGTCCGGCGACTCCATCCGTGTCCCGGTCCCGGTCGGCTCGATCGTGGAGCTGAACACCACCGTCGCGCGCGAGGTCACCCGCGACGAGGTGCTCGCCGCCTACCGCGCCGCCGCCGACGGCCCCCTCAAGGGCGTCCTCGAATACACCGACAAGCCCCTGGTCTCCAGCGACATCACCGGCCGCCCCGCCTCGTCGATCTTCGACTCCGCCCTCACCCGCGTCGACGGCAAGCACGTCAAGGTCGTCGCCTGGTACGACAACGAATGGGGCTTCTCCAACCGCGTCATCGACACCCTCGAACTCCTCGCCCGCTCCTGACCGACACCCAGCCGCAGGCCGCCGCCGCTCGGCGTAAGTCGCTTACTGCACCGGTGAGTTGACTGATCGTCAGTCCTCGCGGTGGCCACGCGGCGCGATCCTGCTTCAGGTCGCCGAGGCGATCGAGGCCCACGGCCGACGAACCGGCCGTGGGCCGACTCGTTCTCCATGGGGGAGTGTTCTCGGCGCCTGCACCGAGACCAAGACGGTCATGGTCCACCTCCGAGGCACCGGATCAGCCGTCGGTCAGACGGTCCCGCCCGACCACCGGAGCCCACTCGTGGACGGCGGTCACGGTGACTCCGGGCGTCCGGTAGTACGCGTCCGCGGCCATGATCCGGTCCAGTTCGTCGCGGTCGGCGGAGAAGACGAGAAGCGCGCCCGTGTCGTCCGCCCAGGGACCCGCGGCGACGAGGCGGCCCTCGTCATGGAGGCGCTGGAGGATCGCGCGGTGCGCGGGGCGGGCCGCGAGGCGTTCGGAGGTGGCGGTGAAGGCGAGTTCGACAGTCAGCATGCCTCCGAGGGTAGGTTTCGGGAGTGGCCGGATCCGGATCACGTGATGCCGCGGGCGTGGCGAGCCAGCCTGCCGGGACCGGCGGCGCAGTGGGCGCGGCACGCGCGCACCGGAACGCAGGCCCCGGCCGTGACCTGCGAGAACGCCACTCGCTAGCATGGCCGTCGGCAACCGTACCGGGCCTCACCGGCGGGCCGGGACGGTGAACGGCGGCCGCCGCCGGATTCGACCCGGACGCGGCGCGATCGAGAGGATCGAGAAGCGGCCACGGCTCGTCCGGCCGCCGACAGCGCATTCGCCGCCCCCGCCGGGCCTTCCGGCGCCGGGCGGAACGACCGACGAGAGGAATCCGCACCCGTGACGGCCGAGGCCATCGAGACCCACGACTTCCCGTTCGACCCGACGTACGGATACGACCTGGACCGGCTGCTCCAGGTCGGCACCCCGGAGGCGCCCGCCGACTTCGGCGACTTCTGGCAGGGCGCGTACGCCAAGGCGCTGGCGGTGGACACCGCGCCGCGGGTGGGAGCGCTGGAGGAGGAGCGGGACGGCGTACGCGTCCACGCGGTGTCGTACACCTCGGTCGGCGGCTTCCGCGTGGGCGGCTGGCTGACGCTGCCCGCCGACGGACACGTCACGCACGGCATGGTCGTCCTGCACGGCTACGGCGGCAGGGACGCCGTCGATGTGACGCTGCCCCCGCCCGGCACCGCCGCGATCTGGCCGTGCGCCCGCGGAATGGCCACGCGCAGCCTCGACCCGGAGATTCCGGCGACCGCGGCCGAACACGTCGTGCACGGCATCGCCTCGCGCGAGACCTACGTGCACGGCGGATGCGTCGCCGACACCTGGTGCGCGGCCTCCGCGCTGCTCGCTCTGGTACCGGGAGCGGCGCGCCAACTCGCCCTGGTGGGAGGCAGTTTCGGCGGCGGGATCGGCGCCCTGGCGCTGCCCTGGGACGACCGTTTCCACCACGGGCTGCTGACCGTGCCCAGCTTCGGCAACCATCCGCTGCGGCTGACCCTGCCCTGCACGGGCAGCGGCGAGGCGGTCCGCGCCCACTACGCCCGGCACCCCGAAGTCACCGAAGTGCTCGGCTACTTCGACGCGGCCGTCGCCGCCACCCGCGTCCGCGTCCCCGTCCACGTCGGCGCGGCCCTGTTCGACCCCGCGGTGCCGCCGCCCGGACAATTCGCCGTGCACAACGCCCTGGGCGGCCCGAAGGAGCTGTTCGTCCTGACGGCGGGCCATGTCGAGTACCCGGCCGCCGCCGAGGAGGACGCCCGACTGCGGGCAGCACAGCGGGAGTTCCTGGCGGAGGCCGACCCGCGATAACGGCCGGCGGTCGCCGGGACGGCCACGGACCATGTGCTCGCGGAAACGTCCCGCACGCGGTGCTGACGCGCTCTCCGTATCAAGACCGGCCGGGACACCGGAAGGCCGCCGGGCCCTGACGCTCGACGGACAGCCGAGCAGCGAGGCCGACGTGTCGAGCCCGCTTCCGGCGGACCGCCCGCGGCGGGATCCCGCCGATGCGCGGCACCGGACGGGCGGCCCGCGCCTACCATGCTGACGTGCAGCTCATCTTCCCGGACCCGCTCGGCTCGCTGAAGCCGCTGTGCCGCGCCTGCCGCGCCTGCCACCCCCGTCGTGCCCGCCGCGCCTTCCGCCCCCGTCGCCCCCTGGAACGCCATGCCGCGCCCGCGCGAACCGGCTCCGGACCGGGCCGGGCGGGCGGACCCGCCGGGACAGCGCACGCGGCAACCGAGCACCGCCGCCAGGAGACCGGCCCGGCCCGGCGCGAGCCGGTGACGCACAAGGACAGCCCCCTGCGACAGGAGAGCACACCGTGACCGCCCGCCGCCGCGACCGCGCCCCCAACCAGGCCGACGTGGCCCGTCTCGCCGGGGTGTCCCAGTCGGCGGTCTCCCGAGTGATCAGCGGCGACGCCGTCCGCGCCCGGATCCCCGAGGAGACCCGCAAGCGGGTCTTCGACGCGGTCAGGGAACTGGGGTACGTCGCCAACCCGGCCGCCCGCGCGATGCGCAACAAGCGCACCAACCTCCTCGGGGTGCACACCTTCGAGGCCGTCTTCCCGCACGCCCGCGAGGACTTCTACTTCGAATTCCTCCAGGGCATCGAGGAACGGGCGGAGGAGACCGGCTACGACCTGGTGCTGTTCACCTCCACCGGCAGCGGCGACGGAGGCCGCCGCAACATCTACCGGGACGGCACCAACCGGCTGGGCCTGGCCGACGGCAGCGTGCTCCTCGGCGTGTCCACCGACCGCGGCGAACTGGCCAGGCTCTGGTACGAGGGCTACCCGTTCATCCACATCGGCCGCCGCGAGGTGCCCGGCGCCGAGATCCCGTGCGTCATCCCCGACTACGAGACCGCGGCGGCGGGCATCGTGGAGAAGCTCGCCGCGCTCGGGCACCGCAGCATCGGCTATCTGCGCGAGCCCCTGGAGATGGAGCCGTACACCGACCGCCGGGAGGGCTACGCGCGGGCCGTCCGCGAACTCGGCCTCACCGACGGGTCACCCGGCTTCCGCGGCGAGACCGGCCTGTCCGACGCGTGGCTCGACCACCTGGTCACGGGACCCGAGACGGCCGTCGTCGCCGAGAGCGTACGGCTCGCCGAGACGCTGCGGACGAAGCTGGCCGAGCGCGGCCTGCGGGTGCCGGACGACCTGTCCGTCGCCGTGCTCGAAGGCGCGCCCGAGCAGCCGGAAGGCCGGTGGGTGTCGCTGGAGATCCCGCGCGTCGAGATCGGCCGGACCGCCGTGGACCAGCTCATCGCGATGCTCGACGACCCCGGCCGCCGCGCCGACAGCCTCCTCGTCCCCTGCTCGATCGCCGCCGGCACCACCCTCGCTCCTCCCCGTCACTGACCGTCACCGACCGCCCGTCCGAACACCCGCCTGTCGGACCGTCCGACCGTCCGCACGTCCGCCGCCCGCCGTCTGTCCGGGCCGCGTCGCGGCGCTCACCGACGGTGCCGATAACGCCGAGACGGCGCATAGGGCCGTTGTGCGAGCACGGCAGGACAAAGCCGGGCAGCGGCTCTCACCAGCGGCTAAGCGGAATTCACACAGACGCGGGCATCCGTCCGCTACCTGCGCCTACGCGAAATATTCGACGGACATTGACGGAACGTCACGAAACGCTGGGGGCGGGCGAATATTCGAGAGAAGTGTGTTGCTGTCGTGAAGGTGTTGATCTACGGTTCTCGATTGTTCGCGCACTGTTAACAGACGCCTACAAGGCGGCGCGTCTCATGGGGGGATTATGGATTTGGGTGGGGTCAGACGTGTGCGTGCGTCTCGTGGGCTGATAGTGACGCTCGCGTCCGCTCTGGTCGTCGCGGTGGGTCCCGCGGCGGCGATCGCGGTCGCCGCGGCACCGACTCCGGGCGCGGAGCCGACATCGACATCGATGTCGAAGGCGGCACAGTCCTCGAAGCCGGTGAAGGCCGACACCGGTGCGTCGCACCGCACGGCGCTCACGCAGGACGCGGCGGTCGCCGAGGCGGCCGAGGCCGGGCAGAGCGTGGAGATCACGTCGCTGCGGACGGAGTCCAACGAGACGTACGCGCTGCCGGACGGCAGCCTGGAGACGGACCAGCACCTGCGTCCGGTCCGGGCCCGCGTCGGCGGCGAGTGGAAGACGATCGACAACACTCTGGTGCGGCGGCCCGACGGCGGCGTCGCACCCGCGGTCGCGTCGGTCGGCATGGAGCTGTCGGGCGGCGGCTCCGCACCGCTGGTGACCCTGGACAGGGCCGGGCGGAAACTGTCGTACACCTGGCCGTCGGCGCTGCCCGCGCCGACGCTCGACGGCGACACCGCCACGTACAAGAACGTCCTGCCTGACGTCGACCTCCGGGTGCGCGCGGACACCGACGGTTTCCACGAGCTGCTGGTGGTCAACACCGCCGCGGCGGCGCGGAATCCGGCGCTCACGCAGCTCACCTTCGGGGTGGTGACCGACGGCCTCGACGTGGCGCGCACCGCCGACGGCGGTCTGACCGCCACCGACACCACGACCGGCGGCGAGGTCTTTGCGGCGCCGCAGCCGATCATGTGGGACTCCGGCATGCAGGGGACGAACACCCCGGCGGCCGGAACCACGAGCGCCAGGGCCACCAGCGCCGCCAAGGGCGCGAAGGCCGCGACCGCCGAGGACGGCAGCCCGGAGGACCCGGCGCAGGGCCCGACCGGTACCTCCCAGATGGCGCCGATCGCCGTCGCCGTCGACACCTCCGACGCGTCCGGCTCGCTGACGCTGACGCCCGACCACGCGCTGCTGACCGGCGCGGACACCTCGTTCCCGCTGTACATCGACCCGCAGACGTACACCCCCAGGGCGGGGGACTGGACGATGGTCTCGCGCTACTGGGCCTCCAGCCCGCAGTACCGCTTCAACGGCGACGACGACGCGGGTGTGGGCGACTGCGACTGGACCTACTGCGCGCCCAGGGACGTCAAGCGGCTCTTCTACTCCTTCCCGACGTCGAAGTTCGCGGGCAAGACGATCCTGGACGCCACCTTCATCGCGCACGAGACGTGGTCCGCGTCGTGCACCGCCAAGCCGATCGAGCTGTGGCGCACGAGCGGCTTCACCAAGGGCACGACCTGGAACTCCTCCGCCGATCACTGGCTCGACCACATCGACACCCAGACCGAGGCGCACGGCAGCTCCGGCTGCGCGGCCTCCGACGTCGAGTTCAACGCCACCACCGGCGTGAAGTACGCGGCGGCCCACAACTCCGGGACCACCACCTTCGGTCTGAAGGCCAACGAGTCCGACCCGTACGGCTGGAAGCGCTTCACCAACAAGGCGTATCTGCGGGTCCACTACAACCAGCCGCCCAAGCAGATCCCCATGTCCCACCTGTCGATGAGCCCCGGCGCCTCCTGCCACAGCCCGTCCACGTCGGTGCGGATCCGCACCCTGCCGACGATCAGCGCGAGCGATGTCACCGACCCCGACGGCGACCAGGTGAGCGTGCAGTTCTCCGTCGCGTGGGACGCCGGTGACGGCAAGGGCCTGGTCACGCAGTGGACTTCGGCGAAGATCGGCCCGAAGAAGTCCGGCTCGACCTTCTCCACGAAGCTCACCGCGACGCTCGGCGGCAAGACGGTCCCGAAGAACAAGACGATCGCCTGGCAGGCCCGCGCGGTCGACTACGACCAGGGCAAGTACTACAGCTACTCCCCGTGGTCGTCCGCGGGTTCCGCGACCAACTGCTACTGGGTGTACGACACCACCGTGCCGGCGGGCCCCGTGATCACCTCGGGCGACTACCCGGCCGTCGACGACAACAACCCGAACGACCCGACGTACGACGGTGTCGGCCGGGACGGCGACTTCACCTTCCGCTCGGCCTCCACCGACGTCGTGAAGTACTGCTACGGCGTCAACGCCGACGCGGTGTGCGACACGGCCCACACCGTGGCCACCTCGGGCGGCGCGGCGAAGTCGGTGACCTTCCGGCCGACCCGCGCGGGCACCAACTTCCTGAACGTGCAGGCATTCGACAGCGCGGGCAACGGCAGTGAGCCGGAGGTGTACGAGTTCCGGGTCAAGGAGGGCCAGCCCGCCCGCGCCCAGTGGCAACTCGACGACGACGCGGGTGCCACTCAGGCGGCCGGTTCCGCCGGTGACCGCACCCTGAACGTGGTCGGCTCGCCGACCCTCGGCGCGCCCGGCAAGTCCGGCACCGCCGTCGACTTCAACGGCACCGACTCCTACCTCCAGTCCGACATCCCGGCCGTCCACACCGACCAGGGCATGACGGTCGCCGCCTGGGTGAAGCTCGACCAGATGCCGACCGCCGCGGCGGTCGTCGCCGCGCAGCCGGGCAACAACGCGCCGGGCTTCGAGCTGTACTACTCACAGGGCTACGACCGGTGGGTGTTCAACCAGTACAGCTCCGACTCGGCCACCGCCACCCCGGTCCGCGCGATGTCCGCCACGGCGGGCGGCGTCACGGCCGGACAGTGGTACCACCTGCTCGGCACGTACGACGGGACGGCCCACACGCTGTCGCTGTACGTCAACGGGACCCTGATGGGGACCACGAGCTACACCACCGCGTGGGACGCGCGGCGCGGTCTCCAGATCGGCGCGGGGAGCTACTCCGGCTCCCCGGGGAGCTTCTTCCCCGGCACGGTCGACGACGTCCGGATCTACGACAAGCCCCTGGTGGCCGCCGACGTGGCGCACCTGTACAAGGGGGAGCAGCTCGGGGCCGGCCGCCCGGCCAGCGCGGTCTTCCCGCTGGACGAACCGGCCGCGCAGGACGACGGCAACCCCACCACGGTGGTGCACGGCCAGGCCGACGTGGACCCCGCGGTCCTGCACGGCGGGGTCACCGCGGGAAGCGCGGGCGCGCAGGACAAGTCGCTGACCCTCGACGGCACCAGCGGCTACGCGTCCACCCGCTCCCCGCAGGTCAACAACCAGCGCAGCTTCTCCGTGGTCGGCTGGGCGAAACTGTCCGCCAAACCCGACCACGCGGCGATCATCGCCACCCAGACCGGCACCTACCGGCCGGGCTTCGAGCTGTACTACTCCGCGACCTACGGGTGGTCCTTCGACGCCTACACCGCCGACTCCGACAGCGCCACGATCGTGCGGGCCGCCCAGGGTGACACCACCCATTCACCGGCCGGTGTCTGGACCCACCTCCTCGGCTCGTACGACGCGAACACCGACGACATGCGGCTGTACGTCAACGGCCTGTGGGTGGCCACGACGAAATTCGCCGCGCCCTTCTACGGCAAGGGACCCGTCCAGATCGGCGCCGGGTCGTACGACGGCGCACCGAGCAGCTTCTTCCCCGGTCAGATCGATGACGTGCGGTTCTACGACCGGGCCCTGTCGGCGCCGGAAGCCGAGTCGATGTACCACAACCAGCTCGTGGTCGAGGGGCGTTGGAAGCTGGACAGCGCGTCCGGCACTCCCCAGGTCTCGCCCGACTCGCTGACCACCGCGGCCGACCAGCACCCGCTGACCCTCGGCGGCGGCGCGCAGATCGATGCCACGGGCGCCAACAGCATTGTCGGCACCGGGTCGTTGGTGCTCAACGGCACGGCCACCGGCTACGCGTCGACCACCACGTCACCGATCCACACCAACAGCAGCTTCACGGTGGGCGCGTGGGTCTCCACCGCGGCGCGGCCGACGAAACCGGTGACGGTGCTGAGCATGGCCGGTACGAACACCAGTGGTTTCGCGGTGCGTTACGTACCCGACTCCGCCGACCCGGCCCACGCGGGCGCCTGGCAGTTGCAGACGTCCAACGCGGACGGCACCGGCGCCGTCGTCTCGACCGCCTCCGACACCAGCTTCCAGGACAACGGCGCGTGGGATCACATCGCCGTGGTCTACGACCTGATGGCCGGTCAGATGCGGTTGTACATCAACGGCCAGATGCAGCAGTCGCTCTGCTCCGACGGTGACGACGACGGCAACCCCGACGACCCGGCGTGCAAGGAGTCGGTGTCGTGGAACTCCTCGGTGCTGCCGTTCGACGCGGCCAAGGGCCTGCAACTGGGCCGCCTCAAGACCGGCACGTCCACCTGGGGCGAGTACTGGCCCGGTGTGATCGACGACGTGTGGGCCTTCGGCGGAGTCGCGACCGACACCCAGATCGCGGCGCTCGCCAGCGGAGTGGATCTCGACACCACCGCCGGGCCCTGACCCGGTAGCACCACCGGGGCGGCGCGCGGGTCATCGCGCGCCGCCCCGGACGCGTGGCATTCGACGAAGTGACAGATCAGACACGTGCGCACGGGCGGAGCCCGGCGGCGGTTCGTGCTGCCGACGTCGGAAGACGGGGGCGCACACGGTGAGGGATGGGGACGGGACAAGCGTGAGCGACAGACGGACATCAACGGGCGGCGCGCGCGGCAAGGCCGCGCTGCTCGCCTGCGGAGCGCTGGTGGCGGGCCTGCTGCAAGTGGCCGCGCTACCGGCGGCCCAGGCCGACGACATGCCGAGAACACCGTCCCCGGGCGTGCCCGTGGCCGGACACTCCAGCACCACGACGGCGCCCCGCGCCGAGGACGGCCTGCCGCACCGGGCCGACGACCGGGCCGCGGAGAAATCCTGGGCCGCGCCCGGAACCGCCACGGTGACGCTGCCCGCCGCGCACGCCGAGCCCACGGCGGTGCGCGCCGGAAAGCTCCCGGTGACCCTCACCGTGCCGGCGGCGGCGACATCCGCCACGGCCCGCGGCGCGGCCAAGGCGACGGCCCCGCCGTTGACCGGCGCCGCGACCGTACGCGTCCTGGACCGGAAGACCACGCGGGCCGCGGGCGTGGACGGCCTCCTGTTCACCGTCGCACCGCGGGCGGACGCCGAGGGCGGAACGGTCGGCGTCCGCGTGGACGACAGCGCGTACGCCCAGGCGTACGGCGGTGCCTACGCGGCCCGGCTGCGCCTGGTCACACTGCCCGCGTGCGCGCTGACCACCCCCGACAAGCCCGCCTGCACCACGCGGACCCCGGTCCGCGCCACGAACGACGCGGCAGCGCACACGCTGACCGCCGACGCGCTGACCCTGGCGTCCTCGGGCGCGCCCGGCGCCGCGACGGTCCTCGCGGCCACCGCGGGCACGTCGAGCGACCACGGCGACTACACCGCCACCTCGCTGTCCCCGTCCTCGAACTGGAACGTCGGGCCCAACACCGGCTCCTTCACCTGGTCCTACGACATGCCCGCCCCCGACGTGCCGGGCAGCTTCACCCCGAAGGTCGGCCTGTCCTACGACTCCGGCAGCGTCGACGGCCGCACCAGCAGCACCAACAACCAGGCGTCCTGGGCCGGTGACGGCTTCGACCTGTCGCCCGGCTACATCGAGCGCAGCTACAAGTCCTGCGGCGACGAAGGCGCCAAGGACTCCTCGGGCAAGAAGTACGAGGACCTGTGCTGGGCGTACGACAACGCGTCGATCTCCTTCGACGGCCACTCCGGCCAGTTGGTCGCCACCGGCACCAACTCCTTCCGTATCAAGGGCGACGACGGCACGAAGGTCGACCGGGTCTACGGCACCTCCACCGACGTGCGCTCCAACGGCGCGCGCAACGACGAGTACTGGCGGCTGACGCTCACCGACGGCAGCCAGTACTACTTCGGCTACAACCGGCTGCCCGGCTGGGCGAGCGGCAAGGCGACCACCGACTCCACGTGGACCGTGCCGGTCTTCGGCAACAACACCGACGAGCCGTGCCACGCCTCCACCTTCGCCAACTCCTGGTGCCAGCAGGGCTGGCGGTGGAATCTCGACTACTCCGTCGACCCGCACGGCAACGCCATCGCGTACTACTACACCAAGGAGACCAACTACTACGGCCGCGCCAGGACCGCCGCCAGCCCGACGACCTACGTCCGCGGCGGCTACCTGGACCACATCGACTACGGCTTGAAGTCCACCGCGATGTACTCGGCCAAGGCCCTCGCGCAGGTCGCCTTCACCAGCGGGGAGAGGTGCCTGTCCGCCACGGCTGGCGCCTGCGACGCCTCGAAGATCGACAACGCCGCCTCCCCCTGGTACGACACGCCGTGGGACCTCAACTGCAAGTCGACCGGCGACTGCCACTCCTTCGGCCCGTCCTTCTGGACCCGCGAGCGCCTGACCGCGGTCACCTCGCAGGTGCTCACCTCGGCCGGGAAGTACACCCCGGTCGACACGTGGAAGCTGGGCCACCAGTGGGGCATGGCCGACATCGACTACCAGTTGGAGCTGGCGTCGATCGAGCACACGGGCAACGCCGACACCCCCGAGGGCGCGCCCGACCTGACCATGCCGAAGATCACCTTCGGGTACGACCAGCGCACCAACCGGCTGGACATCCCCGGTGACAACACCTCGCCGTTCATCAAGGAACGCGTCTCGACCATCGACGACGAGACCGGCGGACAGACCGACATCACCTACTCCACCGCGGCCTGCGACGCCGCGCACCTGCCCACCCCCGACACCAACACCACGCTCTGCTTCCCGCAGTCCTTCACCAAGGAGGGCGACGAGGACCCGTCGCGCCAGTGGTTCAACAAGTACGTGGTGAAGCAGGTCATCCAGTCCGACCGCACCGCCTCCTCGCCCGACGAGGTCACCAGGTACGACTACCTCGGCGGGGCCGCCTGGCACTACGACTCCGACGACGGCATCACCAAGGAGAAGTACAAGTCCTGGTCCACCTGGCGCGGTTACGCCCACGTCCAGGTCGAGACCGGCGGCCAGGACCCGGTCGGCATGAGCTCGCGGACCGACCACTACTACCTGCGCGGCATGGACGCCGACAAGACGACCGGCGGCAAGCGCACCGTGACCGTCTCCGACGACAACGGCGGCACCATCACCGACCACGACTCGCTGGCGGGCGTCGAGTACAAGACCGAGCACTACTCCGGGCCCGACGGCAAGGTGCTGGACAAGACCGTCAGCACCCCCTGGCACCACGAAACGGCCTCGGTCACCCGCAGTTGGGGCACCATCGCCGCGAATCTGACCGGCACCGCGGAGACCCGCGCCTGGACCTCCCTGGACAACGGCGCCGGTTCGTCGTGGCGGATCACCGACGTCACCCGCACCTTCGACAACACCGCGGGCCGCGTCCTGACCACCGACGACCACGGTGACATCTCCACCGCCGCCGACGACCGGTGCGCCACCACCACCTACGTCGACAACGGCACCGACTGGATCCTGGACAACCCCTCGCGGATTCTCACGGTCGCGGTGCCCTGCTCGGCGACCCCCGACTACACCAAGGACGTCCTGTCCGACATCCGCACCGCCTACGACGGCCACGCCTACGGAGCCGCGCCGACCGCGGGTGACGCCACGCACGTGGCGAGCCTGAAGTCCCACAACGGCACCACCGCCACCTACTTGGAGTCCGCCGCGGCCTACGACTCCTACGGCCGCGCCGTCTCGGCCACCGATCTGAGCGGCAACGTCACCGCGACCGTGACCGGCGCGCCCCAGCGCACCGACCGCACCGACGGCCGCGTCACTACCACGGTCTACGCCCCGGCGACCGGCTTCCCGACCACGACGACGGTCACCACACCGCCGGCCACCGCGGGAGACGCGAGCACCGCGCAGACCACCACCACGACCCTGGACCCCGTACGCGGGCTGCCTGTCACGGCCGTCGACACCAACGGCAAGCGCACCGACACCACATACGACGCGCTGGGCCGCAAGCTGAGGATCTGGCTGCCCGACCGCTCCAAGGCCAACAACCAGACGCCCAACTCCGCCTTCACGTACACACTGGCCGACGGCAAGCCCCCGGTGGTGGCCACCACGAGCCTCGCGGGCACCGGCACGCAGACCGCGTACGCGCTGTACGACGGCTTCCTGAGGGTCCGTCAGGCCCAGACGCCAGGGCCCAAGGGCGGCATGCTGGTCTCCGACACCTTCTACGACGAACGCGGCCTGCCCGCGAAGACCTTCGCCTCGTACTACGCGGCGAAGGCGCCCTCCACCGTGCTGTACAAGGTGGACGACGCGCTGTCGGTCGAGACGCAGACGTGGAACACCTACGACGGTCTCGGCCGGGTCGTGCGCAGCCAGCAGATCGCGGGCAACGGCGACGGCGGCCAGGTCCTCGCGACCACCACCACGGCCTACGGCGGCGACCGCACCACGGTCACCCCGCCGAAGGGCGGCACACCGACCACCACGGTCGTGGACGCGGGCGGCAACGTCCGTGAGCTGGACCAGTACCAGGCCGCGACACCCACGGGCCCGTACGACAAGACGCTCTACGACTACACCCCGGCGGGCAAGCTCTCCAAGGTCACCGACGCGTCGGGCACCGTCTGGGAGTACCGCTACGACCAGCGCGGCAACCAGACCAAGGCGATCGACCCCGACAAGGGCACGACCGACTCCGGCTACGACGACCGCGGCCAACTGGTCTCCAGCACCGACCAGCGCGGCAAGAGCGTCACCCACCTCTACGACGGGCTCGGCCGGGAGACCGAGACCCACGACGGCGACGCGACCGGCCCGCTGCTGACCAAGCACGTGTGGGACCCGGCCGGTTTCAAGGGCCAGATCGCCTCGGCCGCCCGCTACGTCGGCGGCGCCACGGGCTCCGCGTACACCGTGGCCTACTCGCTGTACGACAACCTGTACCGCGCCCACCGCACGACGACCACGATCCCGGCGGCCGAAGGCGCGCTCGCCGGTTCCTACCAGGGCAACGTGCAGTACAACGCGGACGGCACCACGCAGTCCGTCGGCTACCCCGCGGCGGGCAGCCTGCCCGCGGAAGCGGTCACCCCGACCTACGACGAGGTGCTGCGGCCCAGCACGGTGTCCGGCTCCGGCGGCGCCACGTACACGACCAACACCACGTACAGCTACACCGGCCAGGCGCTCCAGTACACCTTCCAGGCGGCCGGGCAGAAGATGACCCAGGTCACCAACACCTACCAGTGGGGCACCCAGCGGCTGTCCAACTCCCGCGTCGACCGGCAGGACGTGCCGGGCACCGACAAGTCCGCCACGTACGGCTACGACCCGGCCGGTGACATCACCTCGCTCACCGACGTCTCCCGCGACGGCACCGACGCCCAGTGCTTCCAGTACGACTACCTGGGCCGGCTGACCGAGGCGTGGGCGCAGGGCTCGGCGGGCTGCGCGGCCACCCCGAGCGCCGCGGCACTCGGCGGCCCGGCCGCGTACTGGCAGTCCTTCGGCTACGACAAGGCGGGCGACCGCACCAAGGAGACGGACCACTCCGCCACCGGCGCCACCGCACAGGACACCGTCCGCGACTACTCCTACCCCGCCCCGACCGGCCCCCAGCCGCACACGCTCAGCCAGACGCGGACCACGGGCCCCGGCGGCAGCACGCTGAAGTCCTACACGTACGACGCGATCGGCGGCACCCAGACCAGCACGGTCGGCGCCGCCAAGCAGACCCAGGTGTGGGACACCGAGGGCCACCTGACCCAGGTGACCGCGGTCGACGGCAACGGCAGTACGAAGACCACCTCGTACGTCTACGACGCCGACGGCAACCGGCTGGTGGTCCGTACCGACAGCGGCAGCACGCTCTACCTCGGCGGCACCGAGGTCGCCCTCGCCAAGGGGTCGACCACACCGCGCGCCACCCGCTACTACGACCTCGGCGACGGCAACCAGGCGATGCGCACCGACGACAACAAGGTGTCGTTCCTGATCGCCGACAGCCAGGGCACCAGCCAACTCCAGATCAACGGCGCCGACCTGACCATGCAGCAGCGCCGTACCACCCCCTTCGGGGAACCACGCGGCACGGCGCCGACCGCCTGGTCGGGGGACAAGGGCTTCGTCGGCGGCGTCAACGACCCGGGCACCGGCCTGACCCACCTCGGCGCCCGCGACTACGACCCGTCGACCGGCCGCTTCACCTCGGTCGACGCCGACCTCGACACCAGCGACCCGCAGTCGCTCAACGGCTACGCGTACGCGGGCAACGACCCCGTCTCCCAGAGCGACCCGACGGGCCTGTACACCTGCCGCAACGGTCACGAGGGCTGTGACGAGCACGGCAACGCCTGCGGCAAGGACTGCAGCGCGTGGGCGACCCAGACCGGTGACTGCGTGCACACCGAGTGCAGCAGCAGCAAGGTCAACCAGAACCCGTACGTCAGCCTCAAGACGCAGCGCAAGGTCTCCTACGCGCGACGCCACTGCGACGACCTGTGCGGCACCCTCGGCATCTCCTCGCCGAGGGAGCACCGGTGGCAGGACCTGATCAAGGACCTGTACGGCGGCAACGCGCCGGAGCCCGAGCGGGACACGTACGCGGCCGCGCACGCGCAGGAGAAGTCCGTCGCCTTCTCGCCGCACCCGAGCTACAAATACACGATGTCCGAGCTGATCGGGCCCAACAGCCTCGGCACACCCGAGGAGATCATGGCCTACTTCAAGGCGCACCCGAAGGAGATGTTCCCGTTCAAGGTGACCGGCTGCGACGCCTTCACCCAGGGCGCGATGTGCACGCTGCACCCGGGCGACTCGATCGCGCACGGCCTCGGCCGGATCGCGGGCGGACCCGGCAAGGTGAAGGTGTCCTTCAAGGACAAGACCTCCTTCACCTTCACGGTGACCAACAAGGGATACTTCGACGACGCCGGTTCGCAGATCAAGTTCTCGATCTCGTCCCGGAAGGACGGCGTGTACCTGACGCAGAAGGCGTACACGACGGGCTCGAACTGGTTCGCGTGGGCCGGGGTCAAGATGGGCGCCGCCAAGCAGCAGTGGCAGCAGCAGGCCCGCAATCTGCGGAACGCCATGGAGAACAAATAACGGATGACACGCACGACGCGTAGGGCCTGGCTGTCCTCGGCCCCATGGATCGCCGCCGCGGTGGCGACTCCATGGGCGTCGAGGGCGGCCTCGCCCGTCGACCCCACGGTGGTCACCCTGCTGGCCGCCTTCGCCGCAGTCGGCGTCCTGGGCATCCCGCTGGGCGTCCTGCTCGGACGCCTGGGTGTCCGGCGGGAGGCCGTCGCCGTGGCCGCGCTCGCGGTGGCCGGGGCGGCGGCTTCCTGCGCGGTCCGGATCGTCGGCGCCAGTGACGAGGGCCCGGCGGGCAAGGCGGCGATCGTCCTCGTGCTGGCCGCGCTCTTCGCGGTCCTGGCCCTGCCCCTGCCCGCCGTCGGCTTCGTCGTGGCGTGGGTGCGGCGGAAGCGCGCGCACTGAGCACGCGCCCGCCCGGTCGGTCAGGCCAGCGGCTCGTGGTTGGCCCAGACGACCTGGTACGGGTAGCGGGCCTGCCAGCGGCTGATGAGTTCCTCGGTGCCGGGAATGGCGAAGGCCGCGTTGAGCGCGTCGAGGTCGGCGACGCCGATGTGGACGATCGCGGTGGCGGTGAACACCGGGCTGTGGTCGTCCGCGGGAACACGGATGTGGCGCCGGGCGGAGAAGGTACGCACGTGCCCGGAGCCCACCATCAGGCTTTCGATGTCCTTGAGGTATTGATCCAGGTCCGCGTCCGGGATCGACGGTTCGAACGAGACAATCATCGTGTGGCTGATCATGGGTCCATGGAACCGCCGCCCGGCCGCCACGTCCAAGACCTTCTGGATCATCGGCGATAACCTGAGGGCATGAGTGACCTGGAGACGCGCGAGCTGGAGTACTTCGTCGCGGTCGCCGAGGAACTGCACTTCGGCCGCGCCGCCGAGCGCCTGTCCATCGCGCAGCCCGCGCTGTCGAAGGCGATCCGGCGGGTCGAGTCGCGCCTCGGTGTCCTGCTCCTGACCCGTACGAGCCGCCATGTGGCGCTCACCCCGGCGGGGGAGGCGCTGCTGCACCACGGCCGCCACGCGCTCAACGCGGTCGGCGCGGCGGCCGAGAGCGCGCGCCGGGCCGGTGACGCGCGGGCCCAGCTGCGGCTGGTGATCAAGCCTGGCGGCGATGCCAATCTGCTGTCCGGGATCCTCGCCGCGTACGCGGAACGGCCGGACGCGCGCCGGGTGGACGTGCTGTTCGGCGGCGCCACCGACCGGGCCGACCACCTGCGGGACGGCAGGGCCGATGTGGCGCTGCTGTACGCGCCGTTCGACGACCTGACCGGGCTCGCGTCCGAGACGCTGTTCGTGGAGGGGCGGGTGGCGATCCTGCCGCGTGACCACCGGCTGGCCGGGCGTGCGCAGCTGCGGCTCGCGGATCTGGACGGCGAGACGCTGCCGAGCTGGCAGGGCGTGGGCTGGGCGGGTGTGCCCGACGACGGGAGCGGGCCGGAGGTCGCGGACGTGCCGCAGATGGTCCAGATGATCGTGCTGGGGCGGATGATCGCGGTGCTGCCGCGGTCGCTCGCCGAGCCGGCGCATCCGGGTCTGGTGTGCGTGCCGGTGACCGACGCGCCCACGAGCCGGCTGGTCGTGGCGTGGTCGCGAAGCGACGACCGGGCGCTTGTCGCCTCGTTCGTACGGGCGGCAGTGGCAGCGGCGGGCAGGGCGTAGGCGTAGCGCGTGTGATGCGCGGCGCGCACGCGTCGGTGCGCGAGAGCCGCGAGCCCGACCGCCGCCTCCACCGTACTGAGGGTGGGGCGGCGGTCCGGCCGGTGCCGCGTGTGGTGCTGCGGACTGCCTGACTACCGGCCGACGCGCGGGAGGCTGTTGAGCTTGCCGGGCAGTGCGGTGTTCGTCTGCTGGGCCCGCATGAGAGCGAGGACCGCGCCGACACCGGCGAGGATCAGGCTCACCCAGAAGCTGAAGCCGTGGCCACCGGCCGGGCCGAAGTCGGAGTGCGCGAAGATCGCGATCAGGTACAGGACGAAGCCCACCGCGAAGCCGACGAAGGTCAGCATGCGGTCGGGCGCGGGCAGCGTGACGGTGGGCACGAAGAGGCTGACCGCGAGCACCGCGGCGCTGAGCACCGTGATGACCATCGCGAACCAGGCTATGAACAGCCCGTGGCTGAAGTGCCAGGCACTCCAACTCACGCTGCCGAGGTTGATGCCGTAACCGCTCCCGAAATCCCAGGAGTAGTAGTCGAAGAACGAGAAGATCAACACAATGAACCCGATACCGAGAATTGCCCAGTCGAGTCGGTTGACCGAAGCCGGGTCGAAAGAACCCCCGGACGGGCCGCTCGCGCTCGGCGGCTGAGTCGGTGGGCCCGGCGGCGGTACATCGTGCGACATGGTGACTTGTCTCCCTGCTGACGTCGTTCTACGAACACTGGGGGGCTGAGAATAGCGGTACGTCACCCCACCCCGTAAGCAGGTTGGACCGACCTGCATCACATGGGTTCAATTGGTCGCTTTGTTACGTGTGGGGACGCCAGTGGCGGGAGTTCACTTCTCGGTCCCACGGGTTCTGTGGGGAGGGTAAAAGGGGTGAAAGCGGCCCGCACAAGGTTCAAGCATGCGCAAATTCAGCGTATTTGGCCGCGCCCGGTCCCGTGCCAGTCCTGCCGTCGTGCCGCCCCCGGTCCTGCCCTCGCCCCACGCCTGTTCCCGCCTTCGTCCTGCGCCGTTTCCGCTGGCGTGTCACAGGGCGCGGCGGCTGTCTCGTCCTAGGGGACACAGGCAATTCCCGATCAAGGAGCGGACGATGAACCTCGCGCTGTGGATCGTCACCGGGCTGCTGGCCGCGGTGGCACTGACCGGCGGTGTTTCCAAAGCCTTCATTCCCAAGGACAAACTGACCGCCACTCACGGCGGCGGCTGGACCGGTGACGCCAGTGTCACCTTCGTCAAATCCCTCGGCGTCCTCGAACTCCTCGCCGCTTTCGGCCTCATCCTTCCCGCCGCTCTCGACGTCGCCCCCTTCTTCGTCCCCGTCACCGCGATCTGCTGGTGCCTCCTGATGGTCGGCGCGATGACCACCCACGCCCGCCGCCCGGCCGAAGCCCCCTTCGTCCTCCTCAACCTCTTCTATCTCTGCCTGGCCCTGTTCATCACCTGGGGCCGCCTCGGCCCCCACCCCTTCACCGGGTGAGGCCGCAGTGGCCGCGGCCATCGTGGCGGTGGGGATTCATCCCGACGGCGGTGTGGTGATCCGCTTCTCGAACCAGTGGTGGGCGTACGGCTCGTCGTTGAAGGCCGCGACCTCCTCGAAACCGCAGGAGTGGTACAGGCTGATCGCGGCGTTCAGCGCCTTGTTGGTGTCAAGGCGCAGCAGGTCCCGGCCGTCGCGGGCGGCCCGCAGTTCCAGTTCGGCCAGGAAGCGGCGGCCGAGGCCGAGTCTGCGGGCCCGCGGCGCGACCCACATGCGCTTGATCTCGGCCGGGGCCCCCGGCGGCAGCTTCAGACCGGCGCAGCCGACCGGCTCACCGTGCAGCCGGGCGACCAGGAAGAGGCCGTGCGGCGAACGGAGTTCACCGGCGTCGGGCAGGAGACTGCGCGCGGGATCGAAACCGGCGTCGAAGCGTTCGCGCAACTCGGCGAAGTAGGACCGCATGCAGTGCTCGGCGTCGGGGTGGTCCGGGTCGACGACGTCCAGCGTGACCGTCGCGGCGGTCAGCAGCCGGTCGACCTCGGCCATGGCGGCGACCAGCCGGGAGCGCTGGACGGCGTTGAGCGGCTCCAGCAGGGAGCCCGCCAGTTCGTCACTGCGACCGTCGAGCACCGCGCGCTCGGCGCGACCGGCGTCGGTGAGCCGGACCGTGCGCACCCGTCTGTCGCGGGGCAGCGGCTCCACCGTCACCAGCCCGTCCGTCTCCAGGGAGCGCAGCAGACGGCTGACGTATCCCGAGTCGAGACCGAGCCGTTCGCGCAACCGGCGTACGTCCTGGCCCCGTTCGCCGATCTCCCACAGGAGCCGGGCCTCACCGATCGGCCGGTCCCGGCCCAGATAACGGTCGTGGAGCACGCCCACGCGCTCGGTAACGGTGCGGTTGAACCGCCGCACCTGGGCGATCTCTCGTGCGTCCATTCTCTGACTCTAGTCAGGGAAGTCCCGTCGGACCAGAGGTGACCGATCCACGTCGCTCCCCGGTGCCTCCGGTCGTAGGACCGTGTGTGGAGGAGCGCCGCCGAGCCGGTGGCGGCGCTCCTGCGGGGCCGTCCCGGTCGGAGCGGGCTACCGTCCGGGACCGGTCTGACGGCGCGCCGCTACTTCAGGTGGCGGGTGAAGAACTGGGCCGCGGCGGCACCCGCGGACTCCGGGACTCCGGCGTGTCCGCCGAGGTGGGCGTGGAGGGACTTCTCCTTGGAGCCGAAGGTGTCGAAGAGATCCAGGGACGCCTGCCGGTCGTTGCCTTCGTCGTCCCACAGAAGGAGGACGTGCAGGGGAATGGTGACCTGCCTGGCCTCCTCGAAGATGGCGCGGGGCACGAGGCTCCCGGCGAACAGAACGGCGGCCGAGACGCGAGGCTCGACCACCGCCAGCCGGACGCCGACGGAGATCACCCCTCCCGAGTACCCGACCGGGCCGTCGACCTCGGGCAGTGCGAGAAGGGCGTCCAGGGCGGCCCGCCATTCCGGGACGGCCGCCTCCACCAGGGGGAGGACCAGGGCGTGGACGATCTCGTCGCCGACCGGCTCGCCGGTCTCCATCGCCCGGCGCAGGTCGGCGCGGGCCTCGTCGAGGGCGGGCAGGCGAGGCCGCTCGCCGCTTCCGGGGAGTTCGATGGTGGCCGTGGCGAAACCCTCCGCCGCGCAGCCCCGGGCCCGGCCCAGCAGCCGTGGGTACATCTTGCGCAGCCCGAGGGGAGGGTGGCCGAGCAGAATCAGCGGCGCCGGTGCCGCCGCGGACGCCGCATCGGGCGTCCACAAAATGCCGGGGATCTCACCGAGGGTGAATTCGCGTTCGAGGACGCCTTCGTCGAGGCGCTGCTCAGAAGTGAATCGCATGGTCGTGCCTTTCGGGAGTGCTCGTTGACGGCGCTCCCGGACGACCTATCGCCCGACCGTGGCCCCAGAGGGGAGCACCCATGTGGATACTGCGTTCACGGGTACCACCTCCTCGTTCTCTCGCACGGCCTCGGGGAGGGTAGCAAGGGCCGGGCACGCTTCGCCAACGGGTTTATCCCGCGACGCCGTGGCCGTCGGCCGCCCCCGGCCTCCCGCCGCGGGCCGGTCGCGCCGGGCGCTCCGATCGCCGTGATGGACACGGCCGGCCGGGGAAGGTCTTGCACATGACCAACCATGAACAAGAGCGCGGCCCCGCGGCACCGGCCCGACGTCCCGCAGGGCTGAGCGACGCCTCGGTGGAGGCGCTCGGCATCCTCTCCGAAGCCCTCGAGACGGTGGAGCGGGCGCGCGGGCGGCTGTACGACTTCCACCAGCTCACCGGGGGAGCCGACCTGCGACTCGGCGAGGCGGTCGAGCACCTCAAGGCCGCGGGCCACGCGGAACACGCGGAGCGGCTCGAACGCGAGATCGTCGGCCGCAACGTCCTGCCGGGCTACTGGACCTTCCAGATGGTCGAGGCGTACGACGACACGTACGTCGAACCCTTCCGGCGCATGGAGGAGCAGATCCGCACCGACCTGGCGGGCGGCGCGCGCCACATCCACGAGGCCGAGATGAAGGAGGCGCGCCGCACGCACGGCCACCCCGACCACACGGCCCGGCCCCCGCGTCCGGCCTGACCCGTATCCCGCCCGCCCGGAAGAGGCCACCGGCCCGGCGGCGCGCCCCCAAGCCCATGGCGCCGCCACCGGACCGGGCCGGTGGGTCAATTCCTCGGACCCGCGTCGGGCAGGGGAACCGTCAGCCTCCGGTGCGCGGCGACGGCCGGTCCCGTAGCGGCTCCAACGGCGTGCGCAGCGCGCTGCGTCCGTTCCGCCAGGCGTCGAGCAGCGCCGCGCCGAGACGGTCCTCCAGCAGCCCGGTCGCCTCGATGCCGAGGACCACGTCGGCGTCCAACTGCGGCTCCGCGGCCAGCAGAGGAGCGATCACCTCGTGGCGTACGACCTGTTCGTGGACGGCGTCCGCTTCGACGTGCTCGTCGTAGAAGCGCTCCGCGGCAGGGCCCGCGCCGTTGGCGCGCATCGCCCGCGCCAGCCGCCGGGAACCCGGCGACGAGGTGATCTCGACGGCGGCGAAGTGCCCGACGAGCGCGCCGCGGAGCGCGCGGTGCAGGCCGAAGAGCGACATCAGGTTGACCACCGCCAGCGCCTCGGCGGGCGCCGCGTCCAGGTAGCGGCCGTACGCGGTGTCCAGGCCGAGGTCCGTCATCAGGTCGGCGAAGAGCCGCGCGTGGATGTCCTCCGCGTGCCCGCCGCCGAACTCGTCGAATTCGACGGCGACCATCGCCGCCTTCGCCCGGCCGTGGAGGCGCGGGATCACCCAGGCGTGGGGATCGGCCTCCTTGAGGTGGTACAGGGACCGCAGGGCCGCGTACTCCCGCAAGTGCTCGAGATGGCCCTCGGGCTGGAGGTAATGACTGACACCGGTGCCGTCGTCTCCCACCGGTTCGACCAGCAGGGCGGCGACGGAGTCGGCCGCGTGCGGGCGGGTCGGCGCGTCCGCGCGCACCTGGCGCAGGAAACGGTCCTCCAGGAAGCCGCGTGTCCGCAGCAGCTCCACGTCCCACTCACGGTCGTCGGCCACACCCGCGAAGCCCTGGTAGTGCAATTCGTACAGCGAATACAGGGCGAGTTGCAGGTCGTCGCCGTACGGATCGGCGGCGGCCACGGGACCGGCGCCGGGCAGCTCTCCCGCGCCGTCGCGCAGCGACGCCACCACGGCGGCCGACAGCGGCCCGCGGGGCGTCGGAAGCGGGGGAGTGGTGGCACGCGACTCGCGGTAGGAGGTCGGGTTCGGGGTCGGCGGGTTCGCGGTCGGGTACGCGGCGGTTGGGTTCGCGGTCGTCATCAGGACTCTCCCTCCGGCCCGGCCGGAGCCGTCCGCTGCGCGCCGCACGCCGGCGGCTCTCCGTCCCCGCCGCCCTTGGACCGGCGGCGGTGGCTGGTGTCGCACCACGGGTGCGTCCGGCTGCGGCGGCAGGTGCACACCGCGACCATGAAGCGGTGCGAGGTCACGGCGACACCGTCGTCGCCGACGACGGTCACCGGCCCCTCGACCAGGACGGGCCCGTCCCGTTCGACCAGGACGCGGCGCGGGCGCTCAGGCGTGTTCGGCACGGATCACCACCAGTTCCTCCTTGTCCTGCTCCCCGTCGATCAGTCCCGCCTGCCGCAGCCACGCCGTTCGTCCGCGCAGTACGGGCCCGAAGGGGATCAGCTCCCGGTCGGTCACCGCCGCGCGCAGCCCGGCCTCCGCCAGGGAAGCCAGCGTCGCCTCGACCCCGCACAGCGCCGAGTGCACCATCAGCAGGACGCCGTGCGGCGCCAGGACGCGCGGCGCGGTCGCGCAGATCCGGTCCACGACCGCCCGCCCGTCGTGCCCCGCGTCCCAGGAGCGGGCCGCGCCCCGTACCGGCGGCTCGGCCGCGGGGGAGGGGACGTAGGGCGGATTGCTGACCACCAGGTCGTACGGGCGGTCGTGCCGTCCCCGCTGCCCCGCGAGGTCGCCGTGCAGCACCCGTACCCGCCGCCCGGCCCTGAGGGCGTTCGCGCGGGCCGAGAGCACGGCCTGCCACGCGATGTCCACGGCGGTCACCCGGGCGCCCAGCCGCGCGGCGCAGATGGCCAGCGCGCCGCTGCCGGTGCACAGATCCAGCACGTGCATCCCGGGCGCCACGGCCTCGCGGCACATGGCCCGCATCAGGAGGTGGGTGTCCTGCTGGGGTTGATAGACACCTGGCATACACAGCACGGTCCACCTCCGACGCATGATGCGATGACTTTGAGTCACCTATTTGTGTGGTCCAGGGCCGACTGCCCCGGATGCGGGGTACCAATCGACGGACGGCGACCCGATAGGGATTCGGACGGTTCCGGAAATTCCGGAACCGGGTTTCCCGCCGCGATCGCGGGCACACACCCTCTATGGCGCCGAAGGACAGTGGCACTCCATCATTGATCGTTCTTGCCAACTTCGCCTCCGCACTCGCTGTCGACCTGCGGGAACACGCCGTGGTCGCCCGGTGGGCCGAGCAGGCCCCGCGGAAGATCTGGCTGACCCGGCCCGGTGACGTACTGCTGACCCCGGTCCCGCTGTCCGAGCCGTTCGCGCAGTACGCGTGCGCCCTGACCGGCGTCCCGAGGGACTCCGTACGGATCGTCACCGTCCGTGACCGACCCGGTGTCGCGATGGCCGACTCCGTGGCCGACACGCCCGGCCTGACCGACGAGCTGCGCGCGCTCGCGGCGGCCCGCCCCGGCACCCGGCTGCTGCCCATCGCCCTGGACGCCTCGACGTTCGCGCTCGCCGCCGCGCTGGGAGTGCCGGTGTCCCCCTGCGGTCGCGGCGGGCCGGCGGTCGGCGCCGAAGCGCTGGCGGTCACGGAGCTGTGCAACACCAAGGCCGGTTTCCGCGCCGTGGCCGAGCGGACCGGGATGCGCGTGCCGTACGGGCGCACCTGCTCGGGCCCCGACCTGCGCGAGACCGTACGCGCGGTGCTCCGCGCGGCCGTTTCCGGGCGCGGTGTCGTGAAACCCGACCGGTCGGCGGGCGGGCACGGGCTGCGGTTCGTCGGCGCCGAGGATCCGCTGGTCGCGGCGGACGGCTTGGGTGTGGACGGACGTGGTGTCGTCGGGCCGGACGGTCTGGGCTCGGACGGCTTGGGCGTGGACAGACGTGGTGTCGACGGTTTCGGGCCGGACGGTTTCGGGCCGGACCGTTTCGCGTCAGAAGGATTCGGGTCGGACAGCCGCTGGACCGTGGAGGAGTACGTCCCCCACACCGTCTCGATCAGCGCCCAGTTCGTGGCCGCGGCGGGGGGACCGCGACCGCTCTTCGACGGTGCCATGCGCACCGAGGACGGCTCCTTCACCGGCTACCGGGCTCCGCTGCGCGGCATCGTGCACCCGACGGTGTGCGACGAACTGCGCGACTGGGGCATGGCCTTCGGCCGCCACCTGATCGCGCACGGCTACCGCGGCCCCTACGACATCGACGCCCTCGTGGCCACCGACGGCACCCTGTACGCCACCGAGTCCAACGTCCGCCGCACCGCGACGACCACCCCGTACGACCTGGTCGTCCGCCTCGCCCGCGGCACCCCCGTCACCTGGACGACGGGCACGGTCCGCGCGTCCGGTCCGTACTCCTTCACCGCCGCACTCGACCGCCTCCGTGACCGCGCGCTGGACTACGACCCCGAACGCGGCGACGGGGTCGTCCTCTACGCCGACACCCCTGCGGACGGCGTGAGTTGGCGGTACGCGATCCTGGCGCGCTCCGCGCGGAGGCTGGACGAGTTGGCGGCGTCCCTGCCGTCCGCGCTCCAGGACTGAACCCCGGAGCGCGTCCGCGCGGGGCCGAACTCCGTTTCGGGCGACCGCGGATGGGCCGGATCGGTCCGCCTGAGCGCGAGCGGCGGGCACCCGCGCTCTTGATCGGCCGCTCATGGCGATGATTTCCTCGCGGCGCATTCCGGCGTGACGTGCAATAGCGGGAACGTTTTTCCGGCCTCGCGATTCTGCGATATTCGACCATGCCGGTTGATAAATCAATCCTTCACTCGTATGCGTGCATCGCTTCCGCATCTCTTTCTTTAGTGTGCCTGGCACGGAGTCGGCCGTCCTCAGAACCCGCCTTTCGGGCTTCGCTGCCGTTCCTGTCAGGAGTCACGCCTCTATGACGTCACAGATCCTGCCCGCGCCGAAAGGTCGCACCATTCCCACGTGGGTCGCGGCGGTGGTCGCGCCGCTGATCGCCGCGTCTCTCGTCGCCGCGGTGTCGACCCAGGCGGATGCCACCGCCACGGCCGTCCCGCTGGGAACGGCGGACAGTTTCGCCGTACTGGCCGGTCAGACGGTCACCAACACGGGTCCTTCGGTGATCACCGGAGACCTCGGGGTGAGCCCCGGCACCGCCATCACCGGGTTCCCGCCCGGCCTGGTCAACGGGGCCCAGCACTCGGCGGACGCGGTCGCCCTCCAGGCGAAGTCCGACCTGGTCACCGCGTTCAACGACGCCGCAGGACAGGCCACGGACTCGGCGCTGCCCCCGGACGCCGGGGGTTTGTCCCTGGTCCCCGGCGTCTACACCTCCTCGTCCACGCTCGGTCTCACCGGCACGCTGACCCTCGACGCCCAGGGCGATCCCAACGCCGTGTGGGTGTTCCAGGTGGGCTCCGGCCTGACCACCGCGTCCGCGAGCCGCGTTCTCCTGGTCAACGGCGCCTCGCCGTGCAACGTCTTCTGGGAGATCGGCAGTTCGGCCACGATCGGCACCAACTCCACCTTCGTGGGCAACATCCTCGCCCTGACCTCGATCAACGTGACCACGGGCGCGAGCATCGACGGCCGCGCCCTGGCCCGTAACGGCTCGGTGACGCTGGACACCAACCGCATCACGCGGCCGGCGTGCGGCACGGGCACGACGACCGGTGGCACCACCACGGGCGGTACGACGACCGGTGGCACGACCACCGGCGGGACCACGACCGGTGGCACGACGACGGGTGGCACGACCACCGGCGGCACGACCACGGGCGGTACGACGGCGGGAACCACCACGGGCGGGACGACCACGGGTGGGACGACGGCCGGGACGACCACGGGTGGGACGACGACCGGTGGCACCACGACCGGTGGGACGACGACCGGTGGCACGACCACTGGCGGGACCACGGGCGGCACCACGACCGGCGGCACCACGACGGGTGGTACGACGACCGGCGGGGCCACCACCGGCGGTTCGACCGGCGGCACGGGTCACTACCCGGGCAAGCACTGCAAGCCGAAGAAGCCGGTGAAGCACTGCCCGCCCAAGAAGCCCGTGAAGCACTGCCCGCCGAAGAAGAAGCCGGGCAAGCCCGGCGGTTGGTCCGACAACCAGGGCTACGGCGCACAACCCGCTTCCCAGGCGGGTCACCAGCGCTGACGCGCCCGGAGCACGACCCCGCTCGGTGAGCGACCAAGCGGTGCGCGGCGGAATTGACACCGAATCCGCCGCGCGCCGCGGCACCGGGCCGCACAAAAGGCAGCAGCGGAAAGTAGAGGGCAGGCGCAGATGCGGGCAGCAGGGACAGCGGTGCGGGTCGATTCCGACACGCACGTGCGGGAATTGCCGGACGAATCACCGGAGTTCTCCGGACAACACCGACTGCCCGTCCCGCTGAGAGCGGGCATGGGGATCGCAATCGCGCTGATCGTGGCCACGGCGTTGACCCATGTGGCCATGGTGTTCCTGCACGTGGCACCGGCCAATCCGATCTCGCAGCGGTTCGGCCGCCAGATCAACGCCTGGATCTACCCGGTCTTCGAGCAGAATTGGCAGTTGTTCGCGCCGGATCCCGAGTCGGTGGACCGGACGGTCTACGCCCGTGTCGCGAGCACCGGCCCCGACGGGACCATGCACGTCACCGCGTGGGTCGACCTGACCGCAGCCGACACGGCGGCGGTCGAGCACGACCCGTTCCCCAGCCACACCCACCAGAACATGTTGCGCCGGGCCTGGTCCTCCTACGTCGACACGCACGGGAGCGACGACGAGCCCCACTCGGACCGCGCGGTCATGACCCAGCGGTACCTGCGCAACATCGCGGTGCAGCGCGTGGGGGCCCGCCGACCCGTCGGCGACGGTCCCGTCCAGTCCGTCCAACTCCGAGTGGTCACCGTGCCCGTCGCCGTCCAGCACGCGCGTCCGGTCGCCACCGCGGCCACGGCCGCCGACACCCGTTTGCTGCCCTGGTGGAAGGTGCCCTCGAATGACCACTGACCAGGTGACGTCCACCGACGACGCGGTGCGGCCGGCGCCCGACGTGCCGCGGCCCACCCCGAATAGGACCGGCCGGGCGTACGCCCTGCTCACGGAGCGACCGGTGTCCCTGTACGCGGCGGCCGTGCTGCGGATCGGATACGGACTGCTCTACCTCGTCTTCCTGCTCCGGGAGTTCTCGCATCGCGACGAGATCTGGGGACCCGGCTCGCCGTGGACTCCCGACCTCTCCCGGCAGCTCTTCGCCCAGAGCGGCTGGGCCAGCGTCCTGACGCTGTCCGACAACAAGGTCTACTTCGAGACCTGTTACGCCTTCGCCGTGATCATCTGCGCGCTCTTCGCGCTGGGTTGGCGGACGCGGGCGGTCTCCGTGCTCTTCGCCGTCGTCGTCGCCTCATTCCACGCCAGGGCGCTCTTCATGACGGACGGCGGCGACAACCTCACCCTGCTGATGTCCGTCTACCTGATGTTCACCGCCTGCGGACGCCGCTGGTCCCTGGACGCACGCCGCACTCGGCTTCGCCCCGCCCGCCCGGACGCGCTCGCCTTCGTGCAACTCCGTTACGTCCGGCGCACGTTGACCACGGTGCTGCACAACTGCGGCATGTTCGTCATCGCGGCCCAGGTCTGCTTCCTCTACGGATCCGCCGGCCTCTACAAGGTCCAGGGCGCCTCCTGGGGCAACGGCACCGCCCTGCACGACGTACTCAACCTCCCCCTCTTCCAGCCCTGGCCCGCGCTGTCCCATCTCGCCGACAGCTTTCCGACGGTGCTCGTCATCGCCGGTTACGTGACCGTCCTCGTCCAAGTCGCCTTCCCCTTCGTCCTGTTCGGCCGCCTCAAGTACCCCGTCCTCGTCGTCCTGATCGGCATGCACACCGGCATCGCCCTCTTCCTCGGCCTTCCGCTCTTCTCCGCGGCGATGATCATCGCCGACACCGCCTTCCTCCCCGACCGCCTCTACCTCTCCCTCTCCGCCCACCTCCGCCGATTCCGCCACCCCACCCCCGCGCCACCGGACCCCACCGACGCGCCCCCCATCCCCGCCCAACCCGCGCTCTAGGCTGTGTCGCCAGCGGAAGCCGGTGAGCCGGGCGCCCCCGGACCTCACGACGTCGAGCACGCCGCCTCCCGCCGACCGCGTGGTGTCCGTCTCGCCGCGTAAACTGTCGGCTCCGACGGTTTCCCGTTCGACCCGAAGGACTCAGCCGTGGCCGACCGGCCCGAGATTGTCTGCATCTGCGGCTCCACCCGGTTCGTGGCCGAGATGCGCGCGGCGAACCGTGACCTGACCTTCGCCGGTGCGATCGTCGTCGCGCCGGGCGAGGCGGACGCGCCGATCACCACCGAGCAGAAGACCGCACTGGACGCCCTCCACCTGCGCAAGATCGACCTGGCCGACCGCGTTCTGATCGTCAACCCCGGCGGCTACGTCGGCGAGTCCACGACCCGGGAGATCGCCTACGCCCAAGCCACCGGCAAACCGATCTCGTTCACCGATCCCGTCTGACCATTAGGCTGAACCGGGCGTGGCTGCGCGAGCGCGACATCGCCACAATGATCCCGGAACATGACGAGCAGATCGCCCGCCGCCCGCACTGCGCATGCCGGCGGTCGTCTGATTCACGATCGCTGTTGTGGTTCGGTCGAGCGGGGGAAGAAGTGGCCACCTTTTCGCACGGTGCGGTAAAGCCGGTTCGAGGGCTGGTGAAGGGGGTCGTTCGCCTGGCCGATGGTTCGGTGCTCCCCGATTTTGTCATGGAGCCGAAAGCGATTTCGTCGGTCGAGGTGCGGAGCATCGCGATGATCACGAATCATCTTGGACGCTACTCCTTGAGCCTTCTGCCTGGTATTTACGTAATCCGTACCCACGGCATTGCGGAGGCGAGGCGCGAGTGGACGGGCGAATCACACGAGGTCACGGTCGAAGCGGGGCAGGTGGTGCATGTGGATGTCACGGTCCGTCCGCCGTTGCATCGCCCGGCTTCACAGCACCTTCCGCCCGTCTCGTGATCAGCTGAGGCTGTGCGCTGAGGTGGACGGCGGTCAGCGGAGCGTGGGGGCGCCGTTGTGGATGATGATCGTGGCGGAGCACTGTTTGTCGGCGCTTGCGCCCTGTTGCCAGACGCAAATGCGGGTGCTGTGGTTGATGTCCGAGACGGTGCCGGTGCGTTCGGCGCCGGTGGAGGCGGCGAGGCCGACGGTCAGCCCGTCGTCGCGGATCAACTCGGCGTGGCAGGTCTCGAAGTAGCTGGTGTTCAGCATGCCGTAGAGCTTGCCGGCGCCCGCGTCGTCGAGCCAGGCGGTGCAGCCACCGGCGGGACCGGCGGAGGCGCCGGAGCCCTTGATCGCGGCGGGGTCGTCGCTCATGCTCACGCCGTCGATCGGGTACGTGCCCGGTTCGTTGGTGGCGGACGTGTCGCTTTGGCGGGTGGCGGAAGGGCTTCCCGACGGCGCGGACGGGGACGAGGGCGGCAGGCCCGCCGCGCCCGCGCTGCCGCTCGTCGCGGCGGAAGGTGACGCCGAGGCCGTACGCGAAGCGGAACCCGAAGGCGACGCGCCGGGACCGTGCGAACTGGGCGCGGCCCCTGACGCTGACGGGGAGGCTGATGCGGACGCCGAGCCGGACGTGGACGCGGGAGCGCCTCGACCGGAAGTGCCCGTGTCGGCACGGAAGAGCGAGGGGCGCAGGAGCAGGAGACTTCCGGCGACCACCGCGACGAGGCAGAAGACGAGCGCGGGTACGAGGACGCGGCGACGCCCACGCGCCAGCCGCTCCTGCCGGGGGGCGATCACGGCCCCGGCCGGCCCTCCGGACGCGAGGGAGACGACGGCTTCGCCGGTCACCGCGCCGCTCGCGCCCGCGGAGGCCGCGGCGCGGGCCGCCTCTGCCATCGCCGCGGCGTCGGGAAAGCGCTCCTCGGGCTTCTTGGCGAGGGCGGTGGCGACGAAGTCGCGCACGGCGGGAGGGAAGTCGGCGGGCAGGGCCGGCGCCGGCTGCTGCACATGTTTGAGCATGATCTCGATGGGCCGGTCGCCGTCGAAGGGCAGTTTCCCGGTGAGCATCTTGTAGCAGACGACGCCCATCGAGTAGAGGTCACAGGCCGCGCTGACGTCGTGGCCCTCGACCTGCTCGGGCGCGATGTAGAGGGCGGTGCCGACGATGGCGTGATCGGGTGTGATCTTGGAGGTGGCGAGGTCGCTGGCGATGCCGAAGTCGGTGACCTTCACCCGGCCGTCGTCGCAGATCAGCAGGTTGGACGGCTTGATGTCGCGGTGCACGATCTGCTGCCGGTGTGCGGCGTGCAGCGCGTCGAGCGCTTCGGCGGCGGTGGTGAGCGCCTGCTCCGGCGGCAGGGGCCCGCCCTCGTTGAGAAGCTCGTCGAGCGGTCGGCCCTGGACGAGTTCCATGACGATGTAGGCCACCCGCGTACCGTCGCCGAAGGCGTTCTCACCGTAGTCGTGGACGTCGACGATGCCGGAGTGGTCCAGTGCGGCGAGGATCAGGGCCTCGCGCCGGAACCGCTTGGCGAACCTGGCGTCGCCGAACAGCTCCGGGCGCAGGACCTTTACCGCGACCCGGCGTTCGAGGACTCCGTCGTCGGCCCGCCAGACATCGCCCATGGCGCCCCCGCCGATCCGCTCCGCCAACGTGTAGCGCCCGCCGAGCAGGGTGCCCCGATCCCACACGCCCGTCCTCCAGAATTCCCCCGGTCACCGGCTGTCAGCCGGAGCGCACAGTCTGCCAGAAGCGGCAGGAGTGAATGAAGGGAAAGCCCCTGGCGCCCAAGCGATGTGACATCGCATCAGCTCGCTGCGGAAGGCGTGCGCGTCCGACGGCGGGGGCCCGGCGCTCACGCGCGCGGCGACCGGCGCTCACGCGCGCGGCGACCGGCGCTCACGCGCGCGGCGACCGGCGCTCACGCGCGCGGCGACCGGCGCTCACGCGCGCGGATTCCAGAAGATCTGGAGGTCCTTCTCCTGGATCAGGTCGAAGCGGAGGGCGAGCGAGACGAGGGCCTCGCGCTTCCAGCCGAGGCGTGGGCTGTCCTGCGTGCCGGTGCGCTCGCGCACCTTGAGCTTGGAGCCCGCCAGGTAGTCGATGTGGAAATTGACGGCGGACGCGGTCAGGTCACCGCAGTCGGGGAGAGGACGCAGCCGGGTGACGACCTCGCCGACCGTGGGGATGGCAAGGCTGGACGGGTCGCGCAGCCGGGGCTCGCACAGGGCGAGCAGCACCAGGAAGTACTTGGCCGTCGGGTCGAGTGCGAAGGGCAAGAGGGTGAGCCCGGCCGCGTGGCCGGTGGGGGCCTCCGGTCCGGGGTCGAGGAAGGCATGACGCGGGGCGAAGACGGTGAACCGGGTGAAGCCATCGGTCAACGGCAGCACCACGCGGGAGAGTTCGAACGGGATGGGCGCGCCCAGCCGGCGCGGGGCGACCTTCACGTACTCGCCGCCGCCTTCCAGATTCTCCACGACGTACGTCGTACGGGCGCTGAAGTTCGTCAGCCGCCAGTGGTCGTCGCTCGCGGTGAGTTCGCCCGCGTAGCGGGAGACACCCTCGCCGAGGAGGGGGATGTCGACGGGCTGTTCCTCGGTGCCGCGTCCGAACGCGGCCACCTGCCCAGGGCCGAGGGCGAGTTGCCGGGGCCGACCGGGCCGCTCGGCCTCCTGCCCTGGTGCGTCCGGGAGTTGAACGATGACAGTTTCCATGCCGTGTGCGCCTCGTGTCATCCGCGTCATCCGCCCGCTGCCCGTCCCCGCAGGGCCAGGAGTTTAGCAACGGCCCGCGCACGGGACGGACGAGGCCGGTGGGGAAGTTGTGAGGACCCTGAGAGCCCTCAGGTTACGTACGGCCACGTGCGGCAGCAGAGTCGGTGCGTCCGGCAACCGCATGGAGGGAGTGACTGTGCCTGAGCAAGACGCACCCGGTCCGACCGCGTCGACCGACAAGAGCACGTGGCAAGCGCGAACGAACCCCGCCGCCGGGGCGCGTGGCGGTTCGGGTGAGGCGGGACTCCCCACCTGGCAGCAGACTCCTCGGGCCACACCGCCACCGATGGGGCGGCCCGCGCCTGTCAGGACACCCGCACCCAGGGCGCCGTCGCGACCTGGCCGCCCGGCCACGCCGCGCCCGTCCGCCGGTACTTCGGCCACCTCGACCTCGGCACAAGGGCCGGTCCCGGCTCCTGCCCAAGCTCCGGCCGCCACCAGGCCCAACAGATTGACGTTACGCCGCTGGCGGCCGGTACTCCTCGCCATGTTGCCCTGCCTCCTGCTGGCAGGCGTCGGCTGGTGGTTCTGGCCCAGTCAACCCGCCCCCGTACCGCTGCACTTGGTCGCGGGCACGGTGCACGCCGCGCTCCTCACTCCCGACGAGGCGAGCCGCCTGACGGGGATGACCCTCACTTCCGGTCCGCGATCGGGCGAGCCGGCTCCCGCCCTGGCCGCCGATCCGTCGAGGTGCCGCGTCGCGGTCGGGCCGACCACCCAGGCGGTCTTCGGCAAGGACTGGACCGCCTTCCTGTCCGCCACCTACCAGGACGCCGGAGGACTCGGCGACTACACGGTGACCCAGGCCGTCGGCGTCTATTCCGACAGCGAGAAGGCAAGCGCCGTCCTTCGGACGCTGACCGCAGGGATCGGCTCCTGCCCGTCGGCCGTCCGCACCGACCAGGACGGCCGTACCTCCCCATGGACCTACCGGGTCGATGACACCACAGTGAACGGCGTCGCCTGGACCGCCGTCCAGGACGGCGGCAACGGCTGGGCGTGCTACCGCCGGGCCCAGCTCAAGGGCACGTCGCTCGTGCAGGTGGGGATCTGTGAGGCGGGCGACGGGCGGCCGACCGTCCAGACGCTCACCGAGCGCATCGCTGCCGGGGTGGGCGAGTGAACGTCAAGGGCGGGAGGCCCGGCTTTCCTTCCCGGTCCCGCCGGAGCGGCGAACGTCGTGCCCTGGGGCCGGTCCTGACCGCACTGCTCGTCCCCGTCGCCATCCCGGTCCTCGGCGCGGGCCCCGCAGCCGCCGCCACCGCGACGGCCCCTCGTACGGCACCCGCTGGGATCACCCGTACAGCGCCCGCCGCGGTCAGCACCGAGGTCCCCGCGCCGCTCCCCGCCACCGGCGGGATCTCCGCCGGCCTCACCCTCAAGACCGTCATCTACAACAACGAGGTCACGGCGCTCCAGCAGCGCGAGACGAAGCTGACCGCCGAGAAGCGGACCCTGGCCAGGGCCACGGCCTCGTACAACTCGCGGGGCGCCGCCTACAACTCCAAGGACGCCGCCTGCGCGGCCAGGAAGGCGGCCCACAACAGCAAGATGGACGCCTACAACGCACGCGTAGCGGCCTACAACGCCACCCCGCACGACTTCGTCCTCCCCGAACAGCAGTCCGCTTACGCCGCAGCCGAGGCCCAGAAGGAGCAACTCGACGCCGAGGGCGTCGCATTGAGCCAGGAGACGGTGTCGATCAGGGGCGAGCAGCGGCAGCTCGACACCGAGAAGGCCCAACTCGGCGCCGAGAAGACCCGGTTGGCCGCGGACATGACTCAGCACAACGCGCGGACCCGGACCTGGAGGTCCGACCGGAATGAGTTGGAGAAGGAGCATCGGCACCTGCTCCTGCAAATGGTGACCGCGCTCCAGGCACTGCTCGACGCCCCGCCGCCGCAGGCCGCGACCATGGCTCAGGGCGCGGACGCGACCGAGCCCCTGGACCTCACCGGCCAGGCGATCCGGGCGCCCGGCGGCGATTCCGCCTCACGTGCCGACGAGGTCGCGTCCCTCGGTCGCTACGCGGTGGTGACGCATGTGCCCGTGAGGTTCCAGCCCGTCGTGGTACGCCTCTCGCCGACCGCGCTCTCGAACGTATCGGCGGCGGACGCGGCGCGGTTGGCGCCCTCGGTCACCTACGACGCCGTCGTGCCCGAAGCGGACGGACACTACGCCGCCGTCGGTATCCGGCACGGTGACGCAGCCCCCGACACGGACGCCGACCGGGCACGGAGCGCCTTCGACAACGTCCTCGCACACGGGGGACAGGCCACCGCGACGGTCGACGGCGGGCCGGTCGTCATCGACAGGACCATTACCGTTCCCGCGGACGACCGCGTCAACGACCCTTGCGGCACAGGCGCGGGATTCACCGGGAGCAGCATCGTCTATCTGCCCCGCCACAAGCAGGCCGGAGAATGCGTGGCCACCGGGGCCTACGGGCAGCTCGACGTGCAGAACTACACCGGCGACCGGCAGATCAAGCTTGGATTCGCGCTGCCGGGTCTCCGTACCCTGCCCGCGAGCAACCGGGCGCGCGGACACCTCATCGGATTCGCCATGGGCGGGTCGAACACCGACACCCGCAATTTCGTTCCGCTGTACCAAGAAGCCAACCAATGGATGTACACGTACGCGGAACGGCCGGTCGTGAAGGCCGTCAAGGCGGGCGGCCATGTGTACGTGGAGGCGTATCCGGAATACGGCGACCCGAATTCCGCCGTGCCGACGTCAATCAGCTACCACACCCAGGGCGACGTCGAAGAGGAATGCGTCATCGAGAACAACCCCACGGGCGCCGGAAGCCGCTGCCACAACGGATCGTGACCCTACGGGACCGACCGTCGCACGCGACCGGCAGAGAACGCCGGGCTCCGCAAGAGCCACCTATCACGCGGGAAACACCGTCACGCAGGGAGAGGAACGAAGATGTCCGAGACGAGGGGCGTGCTGCTGCCCGCGTATGTGCTGGCGGACGAGTCGGGTTCGATGAGTCCGTACCTGGAGGAACTCTCCAACGGGCTGGTGTCGTTGTGCGAGGGACTTCGCGCGGAGCCGATGGTCGCGGCGAAGCTGCGGCTGGCGGTGCTGGGGTTCTCCGACGACGTGCAAGTGCGGCTGGCCGTGGCCGACATGCGCACCGAGAGCACCCTGCCGAAGGTGCAGATTCGTGGACTCACCAGTTACAAGGCCGTGTTCGAGGATCTGCTGGACCGGATTCCCGCCGATGTGCAGTGGCTGCGCGGTGAGGGATACAAGGTGCACCGCCCCGTGGTGTTCCTGCTGAGCGACGGGCAGCCCACCGACGGCAGGTCCTGGCGCGGCCCGCACGCCGAGCTGACCGACAGGGCCCGGACCCCCGCGGCGCCGAACATCATCGCCTGCGGCATCGGTGACGCCCGGGCCGACACCATGCTCGAAGTGGCGACCCGTCCCGAGTTCGCCTTCGTCGCGAAGGCCGGGACCGACCTCGGCCAGGCCATCTCCGAGTTCTTCCACTCGCTGACCGCCAGCCTGGTCGCCTCCGGGTACGCGCTGAACTCGGCGAATCCGCAACTCGTCGTGAACCGTCCCGATCAGTTCACCATGGCGATCGACGAGGTGTGAGCGTGAACCCCAACGGCGGACTCCTGTCCGCCGGGACACCGGACGTATCGGCTCCGGCGCGGTCGACGCCGCCCTGGCAGCGGATCACGGTCGGCACGCCGGGGCCGGAATTCGAGGCGTTGCCTCCCGGCCAGTACGACTTCGACTTCCCCGACACCGAATGTGACGGCTGGTCGACGGGCGAACTGGCCATGCGGTACGCCTCGGTTCGGGGCGCCAAGCACCGCTACTACCGGCAACCGCGACAGGACGCCGCCCGCGCGGCCGTGCACGCCGCCACCGGCAGCGTCGTCTTCGCGGTCGCCGACGGCGTCTCCAGCGCGTCCGACTCCGAGCAAGGCGCGATCGCGGCCTGCCGGGCGGCAGTTGAGCGCACGCTCCATCTTCTCGACGGGGCGGCAGGCCCCGTCGACCTGCGGGACGTGGCCTGCCACGCGGCCGACCGGCTGTGCGAACTGGCCCGTTGGCGGCTCGGCGGACGGAACCCGCAATTCAGCGAGGTGGCCGATCTGTACGCGACGACGCTCATAGCCGGGGTGGTCCGCCCCCGCCCCGAAGGCCCGCTGGTCGAGCTGTGCCGCATCGGGGACTCCGGAGCGTGGGCCCTGGACCGCTCGCGCGGACAGTACCTGCCGCTCTTCCCCACCAAGACGGGAACGGACACCCTCCTGGTGTCCGGCACGGTGACCCCCCTGCCCCATGTGCCCGACCCGCTGGAACGGACCAGCAGACGCCTGTCGCCGAGCGAGGCGCTGGTGATCGCGACCGACGGTTTCGCCGACCCGCTCGGCGACGGTGACGGCCAGGTCGGCTCGCTCTTCGTCCGGCACCTGACGAACCCGCCGCCGCCCCTGTGGCTCGCGCACCTGCTGGACTTCTCCCGGGAGACCTTCGACGACGACCGGACCCTGCTGACAGTCTGGCCCACGGCGCCCGGGGGACAGGGGTGAACGCCCCGCGAACCCCCGCGGTCGATCACCACAGGCTCGCTCTGGGCGCCCAGTTGGGCCAGGGCGGCCAGGGCACGGTCCACGAGGTCACCAACCGGAGGATCAACGAGGCGGCGGGCGGCGGCTGGGACGTGGTCTACAAGGAGTACGGCCCCGCCGTACTGCCCGCCCTGCGCGCCGACGCGCTCGCCGCGAGAGCCGACCTGATCGGCGAGTTGAGCGCGGCGGACGGGAAGTGGCTGTGCGAGAGGACCGCCTGGCCCGCGGCCGTGGTCCAACGCCACGGGCACACCTGCGGGTTCCTCATGCGGGCCGTTCCCGACCGCTTCCGATTCGCGTTCCAGAGCCTCAACGGGGCGACCGGAGCCCGACGGCTCGCCACCGTGGAGTACCTCCTCAACGACGACGCCTACGTGGCCGGTATCGGCCTGACCATCAGCGACAGGGACCGTCTCGCCCTCCTGGGCGACCTCGCCACAACCCTCAGCCGACTGCACCGCCTCGGCATCACCGTAGGAGACCTGTCACCGAAGAACCTGCTGTTCACGAAGGCACCGCACCCCGAGTGCTTCCTGATCGACGCCGACGCCATGCGCCTTCGCGGCACCAGCGTCCTCCCGCAGGCCGAGACCCCCGACTGGCAGGTCCCCGACGGCGAGGAGAAGGCGACGGGGGCCGGCGACGTCTACAAACTCGCCCTGCTCGCCGTACGTCTCATCGCCCGCGACCAGACCGCCGCCGACCCCGCCGTGCTGACCTCCGTCAGCCCGGCACTCGCCGACCTCGCCCGGAACAGCCTCGATCCCGACCCGAGGCGTCGTCCGGCTCCCGCCCTGTGGGCGGAGAACCTGGCAGCCGCCGTCAGGACGGCGTCGACGGCCCCGGCTTCCGCGCCCGGTCGGCCGACCCCGCACCAGCCGGGCCGTCCGGTGCCCGCGGCGGCCGTTCCCGGCGGGGCACCGACCACGACCACCACCACAACCAGAACCGGAGCGCTCGTCGCCGCGAGCGTGGCCGCCGTCGTACTCGTCGCACTGATCGGTCTCGGCGTCACACACTCCCATCACGCCGACTCCGATACGGCCGCCCCGGTCGGGTCGACCTCCGCGACCGCGCCCTACCCCGCCATCACCGACCCGACGTTCACCGTCCCCGACCCCACGGACACCACGGACAGCGATCCCGGCCCCACGGATCCCGGCCTCACGGACTCCGATCCCGTGACCACATCGGCGTCCCCGCCCCCCGACGACATCGCCGCCGCCGAGGTCGGATCCTGCTTCTACGACCACGGGACCACCAAACGGGCCGACTTGATGGCGACCGACTGCGGCGACGGGGCGTTCAAGGTCGTGAGCGTCTACGACGGCACCACCGACCTGTCCCGCTGCGACGACGTCACCGACAACGACGAAAGCGTGTCCTCGACGGTCAACAACCGTGTGCTATGCCTGAGTTATCAGAGCCCCGGCGGCACCGCCTTCCACGCGCGGCAGGGCGACTGCGTCTACGGCGCCAACTCCGGCGGCTCCTGGAGCACCCAGACCTGCCGGACCGGCAACTTCAAGGTCCTGGCCACCTACCGAGGCACCACCGACGACGCGAAGTGCGACTCCTGGCCGCACTACAACGAATGGAAGCGCTTCGGCGTCGCGGGCGACTCAGGACTCGACGTACTGCTCTGCCTGTCCATGAACTACCCCGACGACGCCGGATACGCGACGCAGCGCGAATGCCTCCTGAAATCCGGCGCGGACGGCCACGCGACCTTCACCAACGTCGGCTCCTGCGCCTCCTCCAACGTCGTGGTCACCGGCCGCACCAGCCGATACAACGCCAGCGCCTTCTGCGGCCACGACGGCTGGACCACCTGGGAACCCCCGGAGTACCCGGCCCTCGCCTACACCGTGTGCTGGAGACCGAAGTAGGCGGGTACGCGGGGCGGACGGCTACTGGGGCTGGGTCGCGATCTGGATGAGGTTGCCGCAGGTGTCGTCGAAGACGGCGGTGGTCACGGGGCCCATTTCCAGGGGCTCCTGAGTGAAACGGACGCCGAGGCCCGACAGGCGCTCGTACTCCGCCTTCACGTCGCTGACGGCGAACTGGGCGAGCGGGATGCCATCCTCGAAGAGCGCGTCGCGGTAGGGCGTGACGGCCGGGTGGCCGGCGGGCTCCAGGAGGAGTTCGGTCCCGCCGGGCTCGTCGGGTGAGACGACGGTCAGCCACCGGTCCTTCTCGCCCACCGGCACGTCGTACTTCTTCACGAAGCCGAGGACGTCCGTGTAGAAGGCCAGGGCCTTGGCCTGGTCGTCGACGAACACACTGGTCAGATGGATCCTCATGAGGTGCTCTCCCTTGGTTCGGACGTGCCGCGGACAGGCCAGCGCTCGGTGATCTGCCGCAGCGGGTCGGTGTTCAGGTCGTGGAACTTGTAGCGCCCCTCCCGCCGGGTCTCGACGAGCCCGGCCGCCTCCAGCACGGCGAGGTGCTGCGAGACGCCCTGACGCGAGAGCCCGAGCCGATGCTTCATCGCCAGCCGCGAGCAGATCTCGAACAGTGTCTGTCCTGACTTCTCTGCGAGCTCGTCGAGGATCGTCCGGCGGGTGGGGTCGGCCAAGGCTTTGAACAGGTCATCGGCCACACCCCCATGATAGGCAAGCCCCCACTTGCCTATCAAGCCGAGGCGCACGCCGGAACCGTCGATGACCAGGCGGTGCTCACGGACCCGACGGCGGCGTGAACCTCGCCGACGGACCCGGCCGAGGGTTTGAACCTCGCCAAGACATCCGCTCGGAGCTGTTCCGGCCATCGAAGGTAGCCCGCCGGGCGGTCCGGCTGCGGAGCGAGCGTCTGCGCGCTGACCCCGAGGTATCGGGTCAGAAGTCGCAGGAGCAAGTCGTGCGAATCGCCGGGAGGTGTCCTTGGGAGGGATCGTTTCCGCGTGATCACCTGAGCCGAGTGAACACTCGTAGCAAGATCGCTCTCGCCGGTGCCGTCGCGCTCGCCCTCAGTGGGCCTCTCGTCGCCGGTACGCCCTCTGCTTCCGCCTCCGCTTCGGCCCCGGGGCCCGCACCGCTGGTACACGCGGCGGACCGGGTGCCGGGCGAGTACATCGTCACCCTCGACAAGAGAATCGACCCCGCCGGAACGGCGGCGAAGCTGGGTCTGAAGCCGGCCTTCTTCTACAACACGGTCCTCAACGGCTTCGCTGTCCGCCTCACTCCCCAGCAGCTGACGCTCGTCCGCGGCAGCCTCGGAGTGGAGGCGGTGGAGGAGGACGGGAAGGTCGCTGTTCCCGACCCGGCGACCGCGTCCGCCCCGGCGGTACGCCAGGGTCCGGCGGCCTCGTCCTGGGGCCTGGACCGGATCGACCAGCGCGATCTGCCGCTCGACGGGGAGTTCATCACCGCCGGCAACGGTGCCGGAGTGACCGCCTACATCCTCGACACCGGCATCGACTACGGCCACTCCGAGTTCGGCGGGCGCGCCACGTTCGGCTTCGACGCGGTCGCAGACGGCAGGGACGGAGCCGACTGCAACGGCCACGGCACGCACGTCGCGGGCACGGTCGGTGGCAACACCTACGGCGTCGCCACCAAGGCGAGCCTGGTCAGTGTCCGAGTCCTGGACTGCCGGGGCAACGGCGACGACTCCGCGGTGATCGCGGGCCTGGACTGGGTCGCCAAGCACGCCGTGCAGCCCGCCGTCCTCAACGCCTCCATCGGCGGCGAGAAGTCCCCGGCGCTCAACACCGCCACAACCGCCCTCTCCGACGCGGGCGTCCTGCCGGTCCTCGCGGCGGGCAACGACGCGAAGGACGCCTGCGAGCAATCCCCGGCCTCCGCGCAGCGGGTGGTCACGGTCGCGGCGAGCAACAGGTCCGACGAACAGAGCACGTTCTCCAACTGGGGCCCATGCGTCAATCTCTACGCCCCCGGAGAAGGCATCCTCTCAGCCAAACTCGGCGGCGGCTCCGCCTCCCGGAACGGCACCTCGATGGCCGCACCGCACGCCACCGGAGTCGCCGTCCTCTACAAGCAGGAACACCCCGCGGCCAACCCCGCCGAGACCGCCGAATTCCTGGAGACCACGGCCACCCGGAACGTCCTGACCAAGCTCAACCCGACGTCCCCCAACGCACTTCTGTTCACCGACGGACTCTAGCCCGGACCAGCCGTCGGCATCGTGACAGGCGGATCGCGCCACCCGGCCGTCAACCGTGCCCCCGCCCATGTGGTGGCCGACCGGGATACGACGGCCGGTGGACTGGCGGCATCCGCCACCGGCGCCCGGCCCCCCCCCCACGGCTGCGGCAGCCCCGCCACCGTCCGGCTCGACGCACCGACACCGGGCGACGCCAAACGACCCGCTCGGCTTGTCCGTCATCTACCAGGACCTGCCAGGTCTGCCGATGACTTGGGAACTCGGGCCGGGCGGGCGCGAGGTGTGCGCGGAAGTTTCTGTTCCGCCGGCGGAGAACAGCGGCCCGACCGGGCTCGACGGCCATTACGGTCCAGTCGTATGACGACGGTTACCACGCGTACGGTCGAGTACCCGGCTGACGGTTTGACGATGGTCGGGCACCTCGCGCTCCCGGCCGGTACCGACCGCCGGCCCGCGGTGCTGGTCGGGCCTGAGGGCATGGGGCTCAGTGACGTCGAGCGCCGTCGGGCGGATGCTCTCGCCGAGCTGGGATACGTAGCGCTGGCCTTCGACCTGCACGGCGGGCGCTATCTGGGGGACCCCGAGGAGATGCTGGCCCGTTGCCTGCCGCTGCTCGCCGACCCGGACCGGATGCGGGGGATCGGCCACGCGGCGCTGGACGTGCTGCGCGCCGAACCGCGCACCGACCCCGACCGGATCGCCGCCATCGGCTACGGCACCGGCGGCGCCATCGGGCTGGAACTCGGGCGCGACGGCGCCCACCTGCGCGCGATCGGCACCGTCAACGCGACGACCACCGGCCGGCCGGGCGAGGCAGCGCGCATCCGCTGCCCGGTGTGGGCGGGCGTCGGGTCGGAAGACCCGATCATGCCTCCCGCGCAACGCAACGCGTTCACCGCCGAGATGCAGGCCGCGGGCGTCGACTGGCGCCTCGTGGTCTACGGCGGCGCCCTCCACGCCTTCCACCACCCGCCGGTCGACCACCCCATGGTCCCCGGCGTCGGCCACCACCCACAGCACGCACAACGCGCCTGGCGCGACGTCATCGACCTGCTCACCGAGTGCCTGCCCGTAACGGAGTGATCCGGCCGGCAACCGCCCTTCCGGGCCGCGTACCAGGCCGGTAGATCGCCACCGGCTCCGGCGGCTCCGGTTTGCAGGGCATCATCGCAGCTCGGATTCGCTACGAAGACACCAAGAGATCCCTCCGCCGTTGGACGGAGGCAGCATGTCACCACCGCGCGGCCGACGATCGCCCCACTCCGTTCTCGCACCCACGACCTGGCCTTCTGGGCAAGCGCATGCCGGGCACGCAGAGGGAGGGTCCATCAAGCCGTGACGTACCCTTCCGCCATGACAGATGGTCAAACGGACCTTGAGCGGCTGGCATCGGGCAAGTACGTCCGGGTCACTACCTTCCGTCGGGACGGCACAGAGGTTCCGACCCCGGTGTGGGTGATCCGGGACGGTGACGCCCTCGGTATCTGGACGGTCGCCGACTCCGGCAAGGTCAAGAGGATCCGCAACCGCGCCGACGTCCTGGTGTCCGCCTGCGACATTCGCGGCAACCCCTCGGGCGAGCCCGTCCCAGGACGGGCGGACATCCTCACCGGCGAGCAGACCCAGCACTACCGCCGTCTGCTGGCCCGCAAGTACGGGTTGACCGGAAGACTCACCCTGCTGGGCAGCCGCCTGCGCCGCGGCCTGGACGGCACCGTCGGCATCCGGATCACCCTCGCCTGACCGCGCGGCAGCGTCCCCGCCCGCCAACGCGATCCCGACGTCGCCGAGGCGGTCGGCGGAGGAGTTGGGGCCGGGTGGTGTCGCGATCCGGCGTGGGGATCGGTGGGGGCGCATGGATACTGAGGACCCGAAATCTGCTTCAGCCGTTGGCTCGGTCTTCGTCCTGCCGACCGCAGCGACCAGGTGACCGCACGTCCGCACAGTGAGGCCCGGCTCCGCAACCGGCGGGTGCGCGTAGGTATGCATCGTCTCGTTGAACTCCCTGTGCCGGGAGAGCGCCTGCACGGCCTTGGGGCTCAGGCCAGAATCAAGGAGCCATGTGGTGGAGAAGTGCTTCAGGCTGTAGGACCGGGTTCTCTTCGGCAGCCCGGCTAGCTTTACCGCTTGGTCGTTTCGTTTGGATCGGCTGGCAGGCCAGAGGAAGATCCCCGCGATATGCAGTCCAGCCAGGTAGATGGTCCCTGTCCTGTCGTCACGGGCGGCCATGCCCCGTCACTGCTTCAAGCGGTTAATGCAGCCTTCAACGGTGTCGCGCTGTTTGCATGCCTCGCGGTCAAGGGCTGGTGGCCTTCCGCGACGCAGGTGGTGGTCTCGTTGATCGGCCGGAACGGGGATAACCGCCCGAATGCCACGCGCGCGCAGGTGCTCGCGGATCGCACGGGAGGAGTACGCCTTATGGGCCAGGCCACGTCCGGATGGGGACGGTGATCCGACCGGGTTCGCCGCGGCCTCCGGCGGCGGGTGGAAGCCCGAACCGGGCGCGGAGGACCTGACGCTGACCGGCTCCCCGCTCACCGGCACCTTCACCCTGAAGGGCGGTGAAGGCACGACCACCACGTTCGCGAAGGTCGACCCCTCGGCCACGACGTGGCAGGTGACCTCGACGTTCCTGCCGACCACCAACTCCACCACCCAGGTCGTCTCGGAGAAGATCCCGGTCGGCAATACGTTCCTGGCCCGCCCCAAGTACGCCATCGCACCCACGTCCGCCGTCACGCAGGCCACCTGCTCCACCACGTCCGCGACCAAGGGCTGCCGCGTACTGGAATACGTCTACGCCAACGCCACCACCGCAGGTGGGCTGGGTGCCTTCTTGCTTGACCAAGCCGGGGTTGACGCCGAGCTAGAAGCCGCCGGGCAGCGGCTTGCCGTCCTTGTAGGCCAGGACGTCCAGCGGTGAGGGGCCGTCGGCGGCGTAGACGACGCAGTCGGACAGGACCGCGACCGGGTACTGGCCGGTGGACGCGCCGTACTTGATGATTCGAGCCGCGCGGTGTTCTGCCCAGCCCGGTAGCGGTAGTTGGGAGGTCCTGAGCGGGGTTGGGTGGCGGAGTGAGGCATGTGCACCGGCTGCCGCGTGGCCTTTGGCGAGCGGCAGCCGGTCTACGTCGGGGGCCTGTTGCGCGATCGGCGTTTCAGGTGGTCACGGCTGGGCGGGCGGGTCGCCGCGCAGGGCGAGGGAGTGGTAGCCGCCCGCTGCGATGGCCTGCACTTTGGTGGCGGCGTCGGTGGGGAGTGCGGTGAGGGCCGTGGTGTTGGCTTTCCATTCAATGGCCTGGCCGTTGTCGCGCAGGGCGACGATGCGGTCGTATCCGGCTGCCACCGCGACGACCCGGGTCTGGGCGGTAGTCGGCACCCACTGGTTGGTCATCGCGGTGCCCCAGGCGTAGACGCGACCGCCTACGACGGCGACGGAGAAGTCCTTGCCGGCGGCGATGGCCGTGGCCGTGCCGTTCTTGACCGGGGTGACGACGTCCGTCTGCTTCTTGCGGTTGTCGCCCCACGCGATGACTTTGCCGTCGTCGGTGAGGGCGAGGGCGTGGTAGGCGCCGGCGGCGATCGCGGTGATTCCGGTGTGGGTTCCCTCGGGGGTCTGGGTCTGGCCGTAGCGGTTGTCGCCCCAGGCCAGGACTTGGCCGTGCTTCAGGGCGAGCGAGAAGAACTGGCCTGCCGCGACGGCGTCGACGCCGGTCTGCGCGGCGGCGGGGACGGCTGTGGAGCCGTAGCGGTCGCTGCCCCAGGCGATGACCTGGCCGTTTTTGACGGCGAGGGAATGGAGATAGCCGCCGGAGACGGCGGTGACGTCGGAGCGGAGCGCGGCCGGGACGTCTGTCTGGTGGTAGAGGTTGCTGCCCCAGGCGGTGACGGCGCCGTCCTTGACGGCCAGCGAATGGAAGGCGCCGGCGGCGATGGCGCTCGCCCCCCGCAGCGCGGCGCCGGGGATGGCGGTCTGGCCGTAGGTGTTGTCGCCCCAGGCGAGTGTCGCCCAGTCGGTTGCGGCGCGCTGGGCGGGAGCCGGCGTCACGACGGCGGGGGCGGTCCCCGGGGTGGCGGAGGCCGGCTGGGTGAGGGCCGGCAGGGGGCTGACGGCGGCCAGGGTGATCAGTACGGCCGCGGGTCTCCAGTGGCGTCGGCCTGCTTCACGGCGGGTCGGCATGGGGCGGTTTCCCTTTCCCTGGGAACTCGGGGAGGTGGTGGTCACGTCAGCCACGGTCGGCTCCGGCTGCCGGCGCGCCCGCGTCGACGGGGGTTTCGGCAGAGGGACGGTTGGAGCGGCAGCGTGCCTGCTCACCGGAGGTGAGGGGACCGGTGCGCTGGTAGACGCGGTCGGCGAGCTGGGTGGAAGGGTGGTCGACGACCGTGTAGAGGCGCCAGTCGAGGTTCGGGTCGGCGGGTGTGGGATTGGAGGTGTACCAGCCTTCGGTGCGCTGGCGTCCGCTCTGGGTTTCGATCCAGGAGACCTCGCCGGGGCTGATGACCTCACGGACCGTCCGGTCGGCCGCCGGGGCCCATGCGGGGGTGGTGCCGGTGCCGGTGGTGAACTGGCCGTTCATGTTCGAGCGTGCAGCCGACCCGGGGGCCGGGGGCAGTCCGGCGGCGGCGGGCAGGTCGCTGATGGTGCGTGAGGAGATCCGCAGCGGCCGTTCTCGGGTGATGGTCGCGCGGGTGCAGTTGATGTATCCCTCCTCGGCCTGCCTGGCGGGCTCGTAGTACGCGAAGGAGTAGTCGGACTCGGCCGTGAACGTGCAGCGGCTGGCGGCGGTGTTGCACTCGGTGACGGCCTCGGTGACGGTCCGCTTGTCGTTGCCCCTGAACGCCAGCGAGGGCGGCAGTTCGTTGTTGCGGATGGTCTTGTCCAGTGGGGGCGGAACCTGGACCGCCGTGATGTTGGTGATCATCGGTCCGCACTGTCCGCCGTTGGTGCCGGTGCCGGCCGCGCCGCCGTTGGGTTTGACCGGGACCGTGGAGGCGAAGGTGAGCAGCGGCTCGTAGGCGTTGGCGGTGAAGGTGTAAGTGCGCCCGGTGCGCCAGACACCTGCGCCGAAGACATTCCATTCCTTGTCCGGGTCGGGCTCGGTCAGCTCTTTCTGAACGGCGCCGCCCTCACCTTTGACGGTGTAGGTCTGCCCCTGTTCCACCGTGCGGGGGGCACACTGCATCGCGATGCCGGGGCTGTCGTCGAAGGTGACCGTGACCCGTGCGCCCGGCCGCACACCGCGCAGACGCTGCTTGAACTCGTAGGACGAGCCGTTCTGGGGCAGCATCGCCGCGGCCTTCCCCCCGGGGTGGCCCGTGACGGTGCCCGCGTAGCGAAACACTCCGCTGGCGGTTCCGGCACCGTTGTTCGCGGACGTCGAACCCACCGACCATCCCGTGGGTGTGAGGGTGTTGCCGTTTCCGCTGATCGCCGGAAGCGCCAGGTCGCCGTTGATCACGGCGACCGGCTCGGGCGTGTCCGCCGAGGACGCCTCCGGAAAGGCGACGGCCACCAGGCCGAGACACATGGCCCCGACAGCGGCACGGCGAAGCACGGGGCGGGCTGTGGTCACGAGGGTCCTCTCCGGGGCCGGACCGTGCGGCGGCTTCGTGCGGGCGCTCACGAGGCGACGCCCGCGAGGTGAACGCGGTGCTTGAGCCAGGCGCCCGCGGGCAGCCTTTCGACGGTCAGGCCGGCGTCGGACCCGGCGCGCGCACCGGCACGGCGGGCCGGAACGCTGCGGGTGGGCGGGGGCGTGGTGGTCTCGTCGATGGCGTCCCTGCCGCCGGGCCGCAGCCGCTGGCAGGTGTTGCCGGGCACGGTGTAGGTGTCCGCGACGAAGGTGCTGCGGTTGACGGTGGAAGGACCGTCCACGAAGACGTTGTGCGCCCCGAGGCCGCTGCCGGTGAGGATGCTGCCGGCCACGCGCTGCATCGCAGCGCTCGCGCCGAACATGAGCGCGTCGCCCGGGGCGACGGTGACCTCGTATGTGGTGGACTCCGTCTGCTGGGTGCTCCAGTTCTTGGAGTACGACAGCTTGAAGGCGCCCTCGAAGGCGGCCCGCAGGCCCGCCGTGCCGGTCAGGGTGCCGCTGCCGTTGGCGGTTCCCTTCGCGGTGGCCTCGGCGCTGGGCCCCTTGGACTGGTCCGGGGTTTTGAAGGTCCCGCCGGCCTCGCCGCCGACGCCGGCGGTCACCGAGCCGGAGGCGTTCAGGCTTCCCTCGATGGTGATCTGCCCGGTGATCTCGCCGCCGAGGTTGTCGGAGCTGGAGACCTGGAGGGAGACCTGACGGCTGACCTTGATCGGCTCCTTGGTACAGTTGAGGACCGCATTGCCCAGCGATCTGACAGCGGTGACGTACTCCCTGGAGGCGTCGCGGTTGATCTCGAAGCGGCAGGCACCGGCGTGTGCGGCACAGTAGTCGCTGATCTTCTGCGGGGAGTCCAGCGGCTTGTCGCCGTCGAAGGCCTGCGCGACGGGGACGGCGGGGTCGGGGCCGTCGGCCGCTGCGGCGGCCGGGGCGGACAGCGCGATCGCCAGGGCTGCGGCGGCGGCAAGGACTCGGCGGTTCGTCGTGGCGGTCATGGGTTCATCAACTCGCAGACGCGGGTGAGGTCGGCGGGGTCACCGGAGGACGACAGCGCGGGGGGCAGATCGGCTCCGAACGCGGAGCACTCGCCGCTGACCGCGGTCTGTGCGTTGTTTGAAGGAGCGGGGTGGACGCCTTCCAGTTCCTGCTGGGTCTTCGCCATGCCCTCCTTCTGCTCGTGGCCGTCCCCGGCGAGGTTGGTCATGCAGTCCTTCGAGGTGGGCGGGCACTTGGTGGCCTCGCCCTTGGCGGCGCCGATGTCCTCCTTGGCCTGCGCCTCGTCCTTCTCCACCTTGTCGCGCTGCCCGTCCACTTCCTCACGGTCCTTCGTGGACGCGGGGCAGGGCTTCTCCGCGCCGTCCGGGCAGCTCGAGTCGGTGGGGGAAGGCGTCGGATCGTCGGCCGCGCGGACGACAGCGACGGTGGGAGCGTCATGCAGAACTGCCCGGGAGGCGGGGAGGGCGGCAGCGGTGATGGCCACCGCGAGAGCGGCGATGCCGCGGGAGACAGGGATACGCGTCATGTTTCTGGGCACGATCTTTCCAAACACATGTTCATATACGGTGCATGTCGTCATGAACATATGAAAATCAGTACAATCTCAAACCCATCCGTGCCGCAGCCGGAAAACGATCACGCGATCGGCTCTGCGACCCGCCTCCTGAGCCCCGGCCACCGCCGGAACGGGGGCTGTAGATGCGGCCAGTGGACGTGGATTCGCGCAGTGGACGTCGTGGCGGACCCTGCGGAAGGGAGGCGTCGCCCTGACCTGGGGCCCCACGGGAGCGCAGATACTCCGCCAAGCCGTCGGGTCGAACCGTTATACCCGGGTGGAGTTGCTCGCGCCGCGCAAGCGCGTCCTGGGCGAACCACTTGCGTTTGAGCACGTGCCCGCCGTCAGCCGTCGGGACAAAGGAGGCATAGCCGCGCTCGGCTTCGGGCCCGAAGACCTCGGCCAGTGCTGCCGGTGCGTGCGCTGCTCACGCCGGTCCGAGCCAGCACAGCGCCTCGGGGAATGAGCCTGCACCAACCGGCTCGTCGGTGGGGACGAAGCAGGCGTCCTCGGCGTGGGCGCGTCGCAGCCGAGCGCCTTACGAGGGCGACGAGCGGTCACAGTGACGGTTACCTCCGATCCCGGGCTCTATCGCTTACTAAGCTCGCGACCTTGACCATGGGTATCGGTGACCCCAGCGAAGCTGTAGCCACGGCCCAGAAAGCGCTCAGCGAAGTCAGCGGGTTGAGGTCCAAACGCGCTCTGACTGACGTGGCGGCGCTGTCCGATGCTGCCCGCCCCTTCGGGCGCAGGCCAGAGGCGGCCGAGCTGAGGCGGAGAATCGCCGATGTCGTCGCGCTATGGCCCGGCGCGAGTCGAAGCATCACGGCACATCCTTCAGGAAGCAGCCAGTACCGCCCACTTGGCAGCTGACGACTCCGAGCCGATCCGGTTCGCCGAAAACGATCTCTGACGGATCCCTGGTGGCATCGTCGTGCGCATCGCCCGGCCGGGGCAGGACGCGGCAGCAGCGCGTGAAGTCGCCGTGGCAAGTTGGCTTGCCGCCACGACGTCCGCGCGGTCGTGCCCCTGTCCATCGAGCAGCCCCTCATTGTCGCTGGCCGACCGGTGACCTTCTGGGATGAACTGCCCGAGCACCAGCACGGCACCGCCCGAGGACCGCCCTAAGCTCAACTGCCTGGCGCAGATGGATCAGCGTGGCCACCAGCCGATCGACGAGCATCAGCTAGTGGCGAACTCCGGCACCCTCGGCCCGCTTGCGGATTCCGCCCCGCACAGCATGACGTCGGCCTGCCATGGCGCCGCCAACTCCTCGATCAGGCAAGCGAGATGACGCCGGGAGATCCCCGTGAACAGCCGGTGCGTCAGTACCGCCCGATTGACCTTGGGACCCGATGATGGTGGTGCGGCCGGACGCCGCTCGGCCGCGAATCGGAGACCGAAGCTTGAGCGCTCGGAGTGTGCAGGTTGTACGGCCTCACCCGCACCAGGGGCTTCGACGGGAACCTGTGAAGATGCTGGCTGCGCCAGAACGGGCGTCGGGGACTTGAAAACACCGGTGCCGGACCGTCCTGGTCGACAGACGGTCGAGCCGAGCGCCGTGCTCGGCCGACGCCGTAGCGCCCAAGCGCCACTGCCAGTGCGTCGGCGATGTCAGCGAGATTGACGAGATCGCCCTCGACCCGCAGCGGGTTGATGGGGATCACCGCGATGCCGTAGCAGCCCGTCGCGGCAACTGAAGTTCTCCGCCGCCGCACCAGGCCCGTCCCGCGTGGCGTCAGCAATTGTAAACGTCCCGGCGCATTTAACACCTCCGTCACCGGCTTCTCTACACGTCCCCTGCGGAGAGTTGGTTAATGGGCGTGTTGCGGCCGTCCTCGAACTCATCGAATGAACTGGAGGGTGCATATGAATGCTGATTCTGACTGTCCGTGCGGTGCGCACTCGGCCCTGCGGGACTCTGTGCCGGGCGCGAGCCAGCGGGTGTTTGACCTTGACGAGATCCGGGCGGACTTTCCCATCCTTTCGCGCCGGGTCGGAAGCGGTGTTCCGCTGGTGTATCTGGACAGCGCGGCCACCGCACAGAAGCCGGAGATGGTCCTGGCGGCCGAGGCCGACTTCTACCGTCTACACAACGCCAATGTGCACCGAAGTTCCCACCAGGTGGCGCGTGAGGCGACGGATCTGCTGGAGCGGGGGCGGGCCAGGATCGCCGGCTTCATCGGTGCCCGGCCGCAGGACATGGTCTTGGTGAAGAATGCCTCCGAAGGACTCAATCTCGTCGCATACGCGTTGGCGAACGCCTCCCGTGCGGAGCGTGAGTTGCGGTCCATGGCGCTGGGGCCGGGTGACCGCGTGGTCATCACCGAGATGGAACACCACTCGAACCTGATGCCCTGGCAGCAGTTGTGCCGCCAGACCGGTGCGGAGCTGGCGTGGCTGACGATCACTCAAGAAGGGCGACTGGATCTGGACAACCTCGACGAGGTGGTCAACGAGCGCACCAAGGTTGTGGCCTTCACTCACCAGTCGAACGTGTACGGCACGGTGAACCCCTTGTCGGTGCTGGTGAAACGCGCCAAGGAGGTGGGGGCGCTGACGGTCCTGGACGCGTGTCAGTCGGTGCCGCACTTCCCCGTCGACGTCACCGAACTCGGGGTGGACTTCCTGGCGTTCTCCGGGCACAAGATGTGCGGCCCCACCGGGATCGGGGTGTTGTGGGGGAGAGGGGAACTCCTGCGGGCGCTTCCACCGTTCCTGACGGGCGGGGAGATGAATGACACCGTCGCCATGGGGCACTCCACCTACGCCGACCCGCCGCAGCGATTCGAGGCCGGCACTCCCATGATCGCCCAAGCCATCGGACTCGCCGCCGCCTGCGCCTACCTCGACACGCTGGGCCGCGACCGGATCGCCGAGCACTGCGCCCGACTGACCGCCCGCGCGCTCGAAGGGCTGGCGAACATCCCGGGCGCCCGGATCGTCGGCCCCGCTGACAGCCGTGATCGCGGGCCAGCGATCTCTTTTGCGGTCAAGGGACGCTTTCCCGACGAGATCGGAGAACACCTGGACGAGCGCGGGATCGCCATCCGCGTCGGTCACCTGTGTGCCCGTCCGGCGTGTGTGCGCTTCGGACTGCCCGCCACCACTCGCGCTTCCTTCTACGCCTACAACACCGAGGACGAGATCGACGTGTTCCTCGAGGCGGTCGCTGAACTCGCCGAACACACCGGGCATCAGGCGGGCGGTCCACCCACACGGGAGAAGGCGGAGGCGCGTGCGGTCGCCTCTCCCGAGCCCGCGGCGGATTCGGCCCCGTCTGAGCTGGTGACGGCCTTTTCCGACCGGGTGTTCACCGACGCGGCGACCGCGGTGGGAGGACTGGCTGTCTCACTCGGCGACCGCCTGGGTCTGTACCGGGCGATGGCCGGCGCGGGACCGCTGACACCGGCCCAACTCGCCGAACGGACCGGTACTCAGGAGATCTACGTACGCGAGTGGCTGCACACCCAGTACGGCGCCGGATACGTGGTATCACCCGGCACCGAAGCGGACGGTCAGCGCAACTACGAGCTCCCCGACGCCCATGCCCAGGTCCTCGCTCACCCCGACGCCCCAACAGCCGGCGTCGGCATCTTCACCGCACTGCAAACCCTCTACCGGGTCGAAGACCGGCTCGCCCAGTGCTTCCGCACCGGCGAGGGCGTGGACTGGAGTGAATACCCGCCACAGATGTTCCGAGCCGTGGCGCGGTTCTTCCGGCCGGCCTACAACGCGAACATCGTCACTCGGTGGCTGCCCGCCCTCCAGGGAGTGCGCGAGCGCCTCGACAGCGGCGCCCAGGTCGCCGACATCGGCTGCGGGGTCGGCTACTCCACCATGCTGATGGCAGCGGCCTTCCCTCGATCTGCGTTCGACGGATACGACTACCACGCCGAGTCCATCGACCGGGCTGCGATCATCGCCGAAGAGCGCGACCTCGACGACCGCGTTCACTTCCACACCGTCGCCGCCGCCGACCTTGACGCCGACCGCCCGGCTTACGACCTGGTGACCTTCTTCAACTGCCTCCACGATATGGGTGACCCTCTCGCGGCCCTGAAAGGTGCACGCCGCATCCTCAAGCCGGCAGGCACGGTCATGCTCGTCGAACCCAACGGAGAGGCGGATCCGACGATGAACACGCACCCCGTCAGCAAACTCTTCATGGCGCTGTCCGTAGGGTTGTGCTTGCCCGCAGCGGTCGCCCAGCACGGCCCCCAGGCCCTGGGCAACCACGCAGGCGAACACGCGCTGCGTTCGCTGGCCCGAGAAGCCGGCTTCGCCCACTGGCGCCGTGCCGCCGAAACACCGCGGAGTGCCGTCTACGAAATCCGCGCCTGAACCCGGCGGGTAAGGGCGATGCCCACCTGTACCCCCAGGGGGGCACACCGCGAGGCGGTATCCGTTCAGTCGCCCCGTCTCTCGGCTCGGTACCACCGCGCCGCCCTGGCATCGGGCGTCGGTATCTGCCGGTAGCGCCACCGTCGGGAGGGGCGGCCTGTCCAATCCCTCCGCGGAACGACGCCGGGCCTGGGCCGGCGCGCCCACTGCGAAGGCCGGGGGAGGTCTGGATGGAGGGGCTCCGCCTTCTGTGCCTCCAGCATATGCCGTGGCCAGTCACGGGCGATTTGCCTATATGTCAACTTCCGCAAGGCCCCTCCCGTCCAGGTGCTCAGTCTCCGCATACGGCGCGGTACTACAGGTGCGCTCCGATCTCGTCCATGCGTCCGTCTGCCGACCGGAGGCCGGTAGTTTCAGTCGGGGAGGTCCTGGCCGACCGGAGGACGTGCTGGATGTCGTACTTCCGTGTCCGGTACTGCCGTTGGACGACGCTGAGCGGACCCAGCCCGGAAAGGGCGGTGAGGATCTGCCGGGTGAGGTGGGCGGAGTCGGGGCCACGTTCGACGAGCCCCAGGGTCGGTGCCTGCGCCAGATCGTCGGGGTGCAGGTCGCCGAGTCCGTCGATGTGCCGGTGCCGCTTGGGAGGCACGATGGCCCCGGCAGCGGGGAAGGGGCCGTGCCCGACGGTGATGAGCAGGTCGCTCGCGTCCGTGACCGAGGCGGACGCGGCACGGAAGTCCGATTCCGCGTAGCACCACTGGTCGGGATGCTGCCCGCGCAGCCTGGGGAAGCGAGTCCGCAAGACGCCGAGGATCTCTGCGGCCGGCTCGACCGGGGTGCACGGAGAGAGGACGAATGACAGCCGGTCGGGGTCCGTCGGCTGGAAGTGACGGGCGTGCTCCACGGTGGCGATGACGGTGACGGCGGTCCCACGTTCCCCTGCGGCACCGGGCACCTGGGGCACTCCGGACCGCCCGAGCACCACCACCGTCTCGCCCCGGGCGAGGAAGTCGGCCGTCAGCATCTGGCTTGCGAGGCGGTGCGGGCATTGCCGGGACGCCCGCCCGCTCGGCAGGCTGCGGAGCGGGCGGGCGTCCTGAGCGGATCCGGCAGAAGCGGCCGGTCCGCGGAACAGCCCGGCGCACCGCTCGTCGGCGGAAACCAGAAGCACGCGCCGGGTCCTCATCGCCCGCGTCCACCGGTGCACCGCGTCCTCGGCCTCCTGCCAGTGCCCGGCAGACGCGACGGCGATGCCCACTGCCGTACCGTCGGGTTCGAGGTACGTAGTCCCGAAGACGGCTTCCGTGTCCCGCCGCGTCGGACCGTGAGAGTCGAGGGCTCCGAACGGCTCTTCCCGCACCTCGGCTCCCGCGCGTCCAAGCCACTCCGTCACCACGCCGGACGCCGGACACCGCACCTCGCCCCTGGTGGGATGGAGGAAAGTCGTGGCGATACGGAAGTCCGCAGTGGAGCGGTCCGCTGTGACATTGAAGCGCTCGGTCTTACGTGTCCTGTTCATGCCCAGCCCTGCCTTACGCGATCTGTCCTATGTCCCAGTCATAGGACTGGCTCAAATCAGCAGAGCACAGACAGGTCTGCGCATAAAGGAAAAGGCCCGCTTTCGAATATCTTTCCGGAGATTCCCAGCCACCTTTGACGGGCTGCGGTCAGCAGCGCACGGGGCCGTACTCCGCCGTGACCTGGGCTAGTTCGGAGGGGGACGTTTGCCCTGGCTTGCGCGGGCGGCGGTCAGAACGGCCGTGGTGGACGCCGGGCGCCCGCGTAGCCCGGCGGCGCGGGCGCTGACGCGGGCAATTCGACCGATTTCTGCCTCCGGCGCTGTCCTGCGGCCGGGTCGGCAGAGGGCTGGCCGGGCGGCGGGCCCGGCATGCGCGGCTTGAGAGCCGGCGCAGCCCAGTGCCGCACTGATAGTTCACCGACCCGACCCTTGTCGAGCCGTTCTCGACCGGTGCCTTCCTCAGCGCATGCCGGACGTCGCGCCGTCCCGGTCCGGGATCAGCGCGCTGTTCCGGCGCAGTAAGGCCGCGACTGCCGGAAGCGTACGGTAGGGGCGCAAGCGTGCGGCCAACTCGTTGCGGGCCCGGTCTATGCGCCGGGAGGTGAGGCCGGGGATGAGATCCAGGAAGCCGTGCCAGGTCTGGCATGCCGCTTCCACGTGGCCCTGGGCGAGTTGGCGCTCGGCCAGGCGCGCGAGCAGGATGGCCTGCGAGCGGGCCTCGCCAGGTCGGCGTAGGCGTACGGACCGTTCCAGCGCGAGGAGCGTGTCCTTCTTCTGCCCCAGGTAATGCATCACCACAGCTTCCTGATGGGCGAAGGCGGCGGTGTCGAACGCTCCGACGTCGTGGGGCGCGTTCGATGTCCGGCCGAGGTTGCTTTCGGCCTGGCCCAGCAGGCGCAATGCCTCCTTCTTGTTGCCGGACGCCGCCTCGGCCACGCCCAGCTGTCCGATGAGGCTGGCCCGGACGTGGCGCGGGGCCTGCCGGGCGCCTCGCGCTACTGCGGCCTCGGCCAGGACGCGAGCGTTGGCGAAGTATCCGAGGGCGCGGGACTGGACGCTCAGCGCACGCAGGGCCAGCGCTGCGCCTGTTTGGTCGTCGGCGCCCTCGCACAGGCTGAGGCTCAGCCGGTAGAGGGACTGAGCGGTGCCCTGGCGCTCGTCGTCGAAGTTCATGAAACCGCACAGGTAGGTCAACCGGGCAGCGGTCGTGAGCAGTTCACGGCGGACACCGGGCGAGGCCGGGGCCGACAGCCAGGGCGCGACGGTGTGGGCCAGGAACCCCTGGAGCGCGGGCCTGGCGTGTCCGCCCCCGAAGGTGCGGTCCGCAACGGAGAACAAAGTGACCATCGAGCCGGCCCAGCGCAGTTCGGCGGCGGACGGGGCCAAACCCTCAACAGCCGCACCGTCCGGCCAGGCCATCGGGATCTCCTCGGTGCCGGGCAGGCTCGCTGCCCGATAAATGCGCGTGGCCCCGGCCGCGGTGGACGGCTTGTCGAGACTCGTCAGCAGGACACTCCTCCAGTGGACGCTGTTCTCCTGCTCAGCGGTCGACGCCGGGGCCGGTTTCTTTGCAAATCCTGCGTCGAGCGGCGTAACCCTGCGGCCCAGGCGGAGCGTCAGAACCTCCGCGACCAGGTCGGAGACGGGCGGACGGGGCGTGGTGCCCGCCAACCACTGGGATACCGACGCCCGCTGGTAAGACAGCGCCAGCCCGGATGATCGGCCGGCCCGGTTGACGGCTTGGGCGAGTTGCTCACCCGTCCACCCGGCCTCGGCCAGCAGCGCCCGTAACTGCGAATTCGGCACGTTCAGTTTTGCCATGACGGCTCCTCGGCGAACGGCGGGAACGCCCTGCGACCGCGGGTGGAGGGAACCCGTCGCTATGGCGCTCGCTCTGGGAGCGTGCTCTCGCCCGAAGCAGGCTGTCAAACTCCTGGCGTCGTTGTCGGCCGAGGAGATCAGCAGCGTTCCCGGCTGGCCTCGCCGGTCGTCAGCTCCTCCCCGTGAGCTGCTTGGCGGTGAGCAGCCCCGCGTGCGGGGCGTCCAGATAGGGGCGCCAGAACGTGTCGGGGCCAGCCGCGGCCGCGTCCGACAGCCGGTGCCTGTGCCACTGGGAGGGACCGAATCCGGTCTCGGCGAGAGCCTTTTCCAGGGTTGGTGCGCTCCAGTAGTGCGCGGTGACATGGGTGTCGTAGGAGCCGGAGAGGATGTGCAGGTCGACCTCGCCGCCGTCCTCGCGCCCGTGGAGGGGGTTCAGCCGGAAGCCGTAGCGGGAGTAGTAGTCGGGGTCGGCGGGAAGGTCTGGATGGATCGGGAGCGTCACTAACTCCCCTCCCGTGCGCAGCGCTCCGGCCGCGGTCCGGAACAGGTCCACCAGTTCCGGATAACTGCTCGCGTACGGCAGCACGTAGACGGCCAGCACCAGGTCGAACGTGCCGTGCAGTTCGGCGGGCAGCGGACCGGCGACGTAGCGGATACCGAGCCGCTCGGCCTCCTCGCGGCGCCGGGCGTAGCCGATCATCCCTGCCGACTCGTCCAGCCCGGTCACCGCGAACGCGCCGCGTCCGGCCAGCATGCGGCTGTACACCCCGCTGCCGCAGCCGAGGTCCAGGACCTTCCGCTCGGCGTTCACCGTGCCGACTGCCCCCAGGACTGTGGGGAACTCCAGGTGCTGGCGGAAGGGTAGGGCCGAGAAGTCCTCGTAGAGCTGGGCCAGGGCATCGAACTGACTTGACATCATGTCGTCACGTCTTTTCCTTGCTGGAGGACGGAGGAGGCGGCCGGGGTTCCGTGCCGCAGCGCGGAGTCCCCGGGGAGGGCGGCCCGCGGTTGACCCGGCCCCGCGCGCCGGGGTCAGCCGGCCGGGAGGTGGCCCATGTCGGTCCAGTGCGCGGCAATGTAGGCCGTGCACTCCTGGCGGCGCGCGGAGCGGACCACCGCGGACCAGCCGTCCGGGATCTCGGCGAAGGCCGGCCACAGGGAGTACCGGCCCTGTTCGTTGAGCAGCACGTGGAACGTGCCGTCCTGGTCGTCGAAGGGGCTGTCGGTCATCGCTGTCTCCTGATCAGTCGTCCTTAGGTGCGACGGGGGCGAGGAATCCGCTGCGGGTGAGCTCCCGGACGTATTTCGGGAGCAGTTCGTCGGTGGTGGGGCACGCCTGGCCGGTCAGCGCCCTGACGGTGTCCCAGGTCCGCGTGCAGGACAGCGCTGGCATCCGGTCCTCAAGGTAGAGCTCGAGGACGCTGGTGCCGGACTGCTCCAGGCGTTCGGTGAACAGCGGCAGGAACGGCGCTATCTGGGACTCGGCGTCCCGCGCGGCGTGCGCGGCCAGACGGTCCACCCATATCTTCCACGGGACGGTGTCGACGCTGTGGCCGGCTTGGTTGAGGTGCTCGATGAGGTCTTCCAGCAGGGCGTAGCGCGGGCTGTTGAGGTGGTAAGCAGAGCCGTTGGCCGGACGGTCCAGCGAGAGCCGGACGATGGCGCGGGCAACAGTGTCCACCGGGGTGAAGTCCATCGGCAGCCGTATGTCGGGGGCGGCTCCGACATCGGTGAAAGACTTGATGAGGCTGCACAGGAAGCCGTCGGTCTTCCACGCCCCCGTTCGGGAGTGGCCGGTGACGTCGTGCGGCCGGTAGATGGCGAAGGGCAACCCGAGGGCTCCGGCCTTTCGGATCAGCTCCTCGGCCACCCACTTGGTCTCGGGGTACCCCATGAAGAGGTGCTCGGGGTGGACAGGGATGCTGCCCTCGTGGACGCCCCGGACACCGGACAGGCCGGCGGCCGAGAAGACCGCCTGGGTGGAGACGTAGTGGACGGACTTCGTCCGGCCGACGGCGGCGAACCGGACGACCTCCCTCGTGCCGCCGACGTTCACCGGGGAGAGGGCGGAGTAAGGGTAGAGGAAGTTCACTTGTGCGCCGTTGTGGTAGACGAGGTCCGTCTCCTCGGCGAGCCACCGGTAGCGCTCCGGGGTGAGACCCAGGCGGTCGGCGGCCAGATCCCCGGCGACGGCGACGATCCGCGAGGCGTCCCGGTCCGCGACTTCCAGGCCGTTGCCCCGCAGGGCCGACCTGACCCGCAGCAGTGCCTGTGCGTCGTCCGCGGCCCGCACCAGGCAGTGCACCGTCAGATCCGTGTCCGCCAGGAGGGCGGCGATCAGGTGGGCGCCGAGGAAGCCGGTCGCCCCGGTCAGCAGTGCCTGGCGGGGGCCGCTCGCGCGGGACGCCAGCGTCGCGGCGAAGTCGAGAGCGGTGCCCGGGTCCGACTCGGCGGCGAAGTCGGGGAGGATGCGCCGCCGGGCCGGTACGGAAGGCGCGGCGCGGGCGGTGCGCACGGCCGCGGTCAGTGCGTCAGGGGTCGGGTTGGCCAGCAGCGCCTGGAGTACGGCGCGGCTGTCCTCGGGGCGCAGTCCGAACGCCTTGACCGTGCGGGCGACCAGCCGGGTGGCCTGGAGCGAAGTGCCGCCGTGCGCGAAGAAGTCGTCACGCGGTCCGGCTCGGCGGCCGCCCAAGGAGTGCGCCCACAGAGCGAGCACCTGTTCGCCGGTGTCGTCCTGCGGCGCCGCAGCGGGCGAGGCCGCGGCAGGAGTGAGGGGCCTGGCGGCGAGAGCGGCCCGGTCGGTCTTCCCGCTGGTGGTGAGCGGAAGCCGGTCCAGCCGGACCAGTACGTCGGGCACGAGGTGCGGGGGCAGCTCGGCGGCCAGGTATCCGCGGACAGACTCGGCGGAGGGGCCAGCGCCGTCGACGGTGAAGTAGCCGACGAGGCGCTTGTCGGCGGGTGAGTCCCCGTGGACGACGACGGCGGTCCGGCCCACCTGGGGATGGCGGGTCAGCGCGGCCTCCACCTCGCCCGGTTCGATGCGGCGCCCGCGAACTTTCACCTGATCGTCGTTGCGCCCGGCGAAGACCAGGTTGCCGTCCGCCGACCGGAAGCCGAGGTCGCCGGTGCGGTACATCCGCTCGCCGGGGAGCCCGAATGGGCAGGCGACGAAGCGGGCGGCCGTCAGCACCGGCCTGGCGACGTATCCGTCCCCGACGCCCTCCCCTGAGATGTACAGCTCGCCGACGGTTTCGTCCGGCACTTCGCGCAGACGCGCGTCGAGCACGGACACCCGGCTGCCTCCGAGCGGGCGGCCGATCGGCACCGGGTCCCGCACATCGCCCTGGAGCCGGAGCCGGTGGCTGGTGGCCGCTACGGTGGTCTCGGTGGGGCCATAGGCGTCCACGACGGTGAGATCGGGGCAGTGCGCCAGCACCTCGCGCACCGCGGCGGCCGGTACCGCCTCCCCGCCGGTCCACAGCTCCCGGACGCCTGCCAGGCAGCCCGGATCCTCTTGGGCAACCAGTTGCAGCAGGCTTGCGGTGAGCAGCAGCGAGGTGATGCGGTACTTCGCGATGCAGTGGGCCAGCCCGGCGATGTCCAGTGGTCCGTCCGGTGCCAGCACCGCCTGGTGGCCGCTGAGCAGCGGCGCCCACAGCTCGTACGTCGAGGCGTCGAACCCGTACGATGAGTGGACCAGCACCCGGCTGTGCGCGGCACTGCGCAAGCGGGGGTCCAGGACCAGCGCAGCGATGTTGGCCTGGGTGACCATCACGCCCTTGGGGGCGCCGCTGGAACCGGACGTGAACATCACATATGCCAGGTCACTCGCGGCCGGCGGGCGGGTGCGCTCGGCGTCGCCCAGGTCGTCGGGGGCGGCCGCAGCCAGTTCCCTCGCCGTCTGCGGGGCGTCCAAGAGCAGCACGTTTGCGGCGAGGCCGTCAGGCAGCCGGTCGAGCAGGCGGCTCTCGGTGAGGGTGAGCGCCGGGGCCGTGTCCGCCGCCATCTGCGCCAGTCGCGCTGGCGGATGGCCCGGATCGAGCGGCAGATAGGCCCCGCCAGCCTTCACCACTGCCAGGACGGCGACGATCTGGTCCGTCGAGCGCGGCAGCAGCAGGGCGGCGGTCGTACCGGGACCGACGTGCCGGTCCACCAGAAGGCGGGCCAGTCGGTTTGCGCGGGCGTTCAACTGCCCGTACGTCAGCGCGCCGTGGGCGCCGCCGATCGCGGCCTCATTGCTGTGCGCGGCGGCCTGGCGTTCGAAGAGGTGTGACAACGGCGGGGTGGTGGTCATGGAGCGGGGTTCCTTTCCGTGCGGGCCGGGTGGGCGGTGGGCGTCGCGAAGGATGCGGCCAGGAGCCGGCTGAGCGATAGTCCCGGGTCACTCACGGCGGCGGTGAGGAAGCGCCTGAGCCGGCCGAGGACCCCGACGACCGTGCCCCTGTCGTACAGCCTCGGGTCGTACTCGGCGTCGCAGGTGAGGCCGAACAGTTCGCCGGCGGGGTCGCGCCGCTCCCAGAACTCCAGCAGCAGGTCGAACTTCACGGCCCCGTTGTGGGGCACAATGACGTGGGCCGGACGGACGCCCAGATCGACGGTCGGCCAGGGGATGTTCTGGAGCACGACGACTGTCTGGAACAACGGGTTGCGGCCGAGACTCCGCGGCGGGTTGAGCCGTTCCACGACCCGTTCAAAGGGGACGTCCTGGTGCTCGAACGCAGCCAGCACCGTGCTCCGGACGCGGTCCAGGAGTCCGGCGAAGGAGGGGTCGCCGGATGTGTCGGTGCGTAATGTGAGGGAGTTGACGAAGAAGCCGATCGCCTCCTCCCACCGCGGGTCGCTCCGGCCGGCCGTCACCGTGCCCAGCGGGAGGTCTGTGGCTGCGGCCGACTCGGCCAGCACTGCGGCCACCCCGGCCTGGAGCACCATGAACAGCGTCGCCCCGTTGCCGCGTGCCAGCGCGACCAGCTCTCGGTGCAGGGCGGCGGGCCAGAAGGCGCCTACCGAGCCGCTGCCGCCGCCCATTCTCGCGCCCGGCGTCCTGGGGCGGTCGTACAGCCCCGGGAGTTCGGCGGGCAGATCCGCCAGCGTCTTCTCCCAGAAGGCGAGCTGGTCGGCGGCGGGCCCGGCGGGGTCGGCGCCGGCCCCGAAGGCCCGGTCCTGTCAGACGGTGAAGTCGGCGTACTGCGCGGGTGCTTCGCGCGGTGCCTCGGCCCGCCCGGCAAGAACGGCCCGGTAGGCGGCCGCCAGATCCCTGGCCAGCGGCCCCACGGACCAACCGTCGCACGCGATGTGATGCACGACCAGCACCAGGACCGACCCGGCGAGGTCGGACCGGCCGCGCAACAGCCACGCCCGTAGAGGCGCTTGACGGGTGAGGTCGAACGGCTCGGCCACTGCCTCCCGCACCGCGACATCGATCCCGTCCGGCTCGACGCGCTGCGTCCGTAGCGCCAACGGGCAGTCGCCGGGCGCCAGGACGTGCTGGACGGGCTCCCCGTCCAGCACCGGGAAGATAGTGCGCAGGCTCTCATGTCGCTCGACCAAGGCGCTCAGCGCCGCCCGCAGGCCGTCCGGGTCCACCGGGCCGTCCACCGGAATGAGCAGCGGCACGTGGTAGGCGGGGCCGGGGTCGAGCTGGTTGAGGTGCCAGAGCCGGGCCTGGCCGGGGGACAGCGGAAGCGGGTCAGGGCGCCGCTCCATGCGGCGCGGGCCCGCTTCCGGCGGCCTCGGTCCGCTTCCGGGATCCCCGCGGCGGGCCGCGCTGACCAGGTCGGCGACCGCGCCGAGCGAGCCGGCATCAAAGACGGTGCGGATCGGGAGGCCGACGCCGAACTCGCGGCGCAGCAAGTAGGTGAACCGGGTGATCTGGAGAGAGTTGGCGCCCGCGTCGAGGAAGGCGGCGCCCTGCTCCACCGGGGGCAGCCCCAGCGCGCTCCACAACGCGGCGACCCGGTTCCGTGGCTCGTCGTCCCCGGCTGCGGCGTTCGTCGGCCCGTCCGGCAGCGGGCGGTCCGCGAGGAGGGCGCGGTCCACCTTGCCATGGGCGTTGAGGGGCAGCGCGTCCAACGGGATGACGGCGTCCGGCACCAGGTGGGGCGGCAGCGTACGGCGCAGGGAGGCCCGGATCGCGGCGCCCTCTAGGGCGCCGCGCGGACGTACGTACGCCACCAGCCGTTTGTCGTCGGGGCCTGTCTGATGGACGACCACGGCCGCCTGCGCCACCTCCGGCTTGCCCAGCAGGGCGGCCTCGACCTCGCCGGGCTCGATGCGGTGCCCGCGCACTTTGACTTGGGCGTCGGCGCGGCCTATGAAGTCCACGGCGCTCTCCGGCAGCGAGCGTACGAGGTCGCCGGTGCGGTACATCCGCTCGCCCGGCGCGCCGAAGGGACAGGCCACGAAGCGCTCGGCCGTGGTCTCCGGTCGGCGCAGGTACCCGCGGGCGACTCCCGCCCCGGCGATGAAGAGCTCGCCGACCTCTCCGGCCGCCACCGGCCGTAACCGGGTGTCAAGTACGAAGAGCCGCTCCGTGTCGAGCGGGCCGCCGATCGGGATGGACGGACCGGCCGCGTCCGCTGTGGTAACTCGCTGCTGGGTGGCGAAGGTGGTGGTCTCGGTCGGGCCGTACACATGACGCAGCACGGTGTGCGGAGCGGCGCGAAGGAAAGCCCGCATGGCCTGCGGTGAACAGGTCTCGCCGCCCGTCAGTACCTCGTCCAGACCTGCGAGGGCCGCCGGGGCGAAGCCGGTGATGACGTTGAACAGCGCCGTGGTGAGGAAGACGGCCGAAGCGCCGCTCGCGGTGACGACGGCGCCCAGCCGGTCGGAGTCGAGGGCGTCCGCCATCATTATGGCCCGGCCGCCGTTCAGCAGCGGCACCCACAGTTCGTAAGTCGCGGCGTCGAAGGTTTGCGGGGAGTGCACGAGCACCGCGCGGTGCGCGGGAGTGCTGAAAAGGCGGTCGGAGGCGAGCGCGAGGATGTTGGCGTGTGTGGTGATCACCCCCTTGGGGCGCCCGGTGGAACCGGAGGTGTACATCACATATGCCGAGTCGTCACCGCTGCCGCTCATAGGCCCGCGCCCATCCTCCGTACGGCCCCGGCGCGTCCCGGTGAGGGAGCGCAGGAACGCCGGGTCGTCCAGGACGATCCATGCGGCCCGGCCGGCCGTCGTGTCGGTACCGAGGCGAGCGGCGATCCCCCGTCGGGTGACCAGCGCGGCGGGTTTCGCGTCGTTGAGCATCAGGGCGATCCGGTCCTCCGGATAGGCTGCGTCGAGCGGGAGGTACGCCGCTCCGGCCTTGAGGATCGCCAGCACTGTGACGGCGTAGTCGGCCGAGCGTGGGAGGGCGAAGGCGACGATGTCGCCGGCCCGGACGCCGTGCGCGGCAAGTAGCGCGGCGAGGCGGTCGGCGCGCGCGTCCAGTTGTGCGTAGGTTAGCTCGCCGTCGTCCCCGGCCACCGCGACAGCGTCCGGCGCCACCCGCGCCTGCCGCTCGAAAGCCGTCGGTACGGTGAGGGCCGGTTCAGCTGCCATGGTGGCATCGGCCGGTATCTGCGCACTCGTCACACTCACGTCCTTGGCGTTGTGTCCTGACAGATGGCTGCGGTCTCCTGGCTGGGATCCGTGCTGATCCGATGACGGCTGCCAGGGACGGAATCCGCAGGCTCGGCAGCTCCGCGGGCCCGTCAAGGAAAGTGACGATGCCGGCTCGGACCGTACCGGCGCGTCCCGGCCGGTGCGTGCTGCGGACTCCTCCCAGCTTGGTGCGGCGACCTTGCCGAATACGGGGTCTGCCAGATCGGGACTGTTAAAATGTCGGCGCTGTCAACAACAGACCGACCATGCGCGGGCGGCAGCGGTGGCCCGGACGAGAACGCCGAGGCGGTTCTTGACCGTCGGGCGGCGGGCGCCGTCGGCGATCCACGCCGACGGTGTGGTCGAGGTCGCCGTTAGCGGCGTGCGACGTCGGCGTCGGTGGCGCCGGTGCGTGACCACCACAGCCAGACCGGCTTGTTCACCCCGCCGGACGGCAGGTGCTCGACGGCCAGGCGGATGACGGTGCCCTCGATGACGGGCAGCGGGTCGTCGTAGTCCAGCCGCGCGGCCCGCTGGGCCAGCCTGGGGTGCAGGCGGTCCCATGCTGAGCGGTGGCCCTCCAGTAGAGGCGGGGGTCGGTGACCGTGACGGCCTGCACGGGGACCCAGGTGGCGGGGTCGCCGGAGACGAACTCCCCGCCGTGCTTGGGCGGCCGGCCGCCCTTCGGGCTGGACCGGAGGAACTCTTCGCCCGAGGGCGCCGGGCGGCGCATCACCCGGTCCGATCGGGTCCGGCAACAAGACCGCGACCGGCAACCCGGAACGAGCGGTTCGGCACGGTCCCGGCGTCCGGCCGAAGCCACGGCGAGACGTCCACCGCCAACACCAGCCGGCCGTCCGCCGCCCTCGGCAGCGGCACCCCCGGCCAGGACCCGCCGCGGCCGGGCGGCCTCCACCCGGCCGCGGTTCAGGCCGGCGTACAGGGAACCGTGCCCACGGCGGTGCTCGGGCGCCAGCGCCAGGTCGACCAGCGACCACGCCGGTCCGTCCGTGCAGAGCACGGCGTCGGCCAGCTCGAACAGCGCGTCCGCACGGGCGGTCAGGCGATCGTAGAAGTCGGTCAGAACTGCGTTACTGCATGACCGCCCCTCCCTCGCGCCGTGAACATCCCACATCCCATTGCACCCAGGTTGGCCGGGATTCTTCTCGCTCCTCCTCTTCGGATTGGGCAACGGTGTTTGAAGGGGCTACGGGCGGACGTTGAGCCCCACGTTTTGAGAGGAACGGGTTACGTGAAGGTACGCAGGCACATCACCACGATCACGGCCACCGTCGCGCTTGCGGGGTTGGTCGGCTTAGGTCTGGCGGCGCCAGCGCAGTCGGCCCCGCAGTCCTGGAAGTGTCGTGACGCCACCGCCTCGACCACCGGGGCGAAGATCGCTGCATCCATCTGCTGGAGCGGGAGTACGGCCAAGGTGGCTGGCCAGGTCTACGACACCAAGGCCGACAGGCACAGCGGCTGCGGAGAGATCATCAAGGCCTCCAACTCGGCCTACAACTACTGTGCTCGCAAGGGTGCGGGGACATCGGTGCACTTCGTCACCGGCGAATTCCACTACAGCCATCCCGTGTGGATCAGGGCATGCACGGAGAATGGTCCCGCATCCGGTCAGAAATGCTCGGCCTGGCACTGACGGACACGCCCGATGGCCGCCAACGTCTTGAACTGGCACGAGCCTGCACCCACAGGTTGGTCGACATGCCACCTGGGTGCGGGCCCCCGCGGGGAACGGTCACGGCGGCCGTTCCCCGAACGGAACCTCTGAGGCTGGTGTGATGGGAGGGAGCGGAGCTGCGACGCTGATCAGCGTCTCCGCCCCGGACCCACCGAAAACGCTCGGAACCTTGATCGTTCTCATGTTCTCCAGGGGCACCTTGGCCCAGGGTCTTGCCTGATTCGGAGGAACCGAGGGCTCACGTCTAATACTCCAGTCGTAGATCGTGATCTTGGTCGTGTCGGGCTCTGAGCAGTCCAGTTGGCGGGTCCCGCGATGAGGTCTGGCTGTCTGCAGGACCGCTCAAACGGGATGTAGCGTGTGGTGATATGCCGTTTCCCGATGAGCGCAGTCAGGTTGCCGTGGTTGAGTCCCGGCCTCGGTGGTCGGCGGAGTTCGAGCTGCTTGCCGAGGTATTGCGAGATGCGCTGGGTGACCTCGCGCTCGGGGTCGATCACGTGGGATCCACCTCGGTACCGGGCCTGCCGGCCAAGGACTGCATCGATGTGCAGGTGCGGATGAGGTCGATCGACGAGGCACGGGATGCACCGCTGCTCGCAGCGATCGGCTTCCGGTGTCGTCCCGAGCCGTGGAACCGCATCGAGGTCTCCGGCGGCCGGCGGTGTCACAAACTCGTCTTCGCGCCGCCGATCGGCGCACGTTCATGCAACGTCCACCTTCGGGAGGGCACCGGACCCAACGCCCGCTTTGCCCTGCTGTTTCGGGACTACCTGCGCGCGGATGAGGTCGCCCGCCGGGCGTGGGGGGTGTTCAAGCAGCGGCTGGCGCTGAGCGTGCCGAACCTGTTGGACTACGGGCAGATCAAGGCCCCCGCTACGGAGGTGCTGATGGCTGCGGCTGAACGATGGGCCACCGAAACTGGTTGGAGCGGTGTCCCAGCAGCTTGATCGAGTCTGCCGACTATCACGCGTAATTCCGGCGACCGATTGACTCGGTTGCAGGTGGGGGGCCGATGGGCGGCCGGGTGCGGCCGCCGCTGATCATCAGTGTGTGAAGACAAACGATCATGCGGTGGCCGCAGGTCACAGCGTAGACCCTGCCCGCTGGCAGGAGACGTTCGAGGGTCTAATGGGCCGGATCGCAGCCAGGTTCGCGAGGGTCGAACCGCGTCGGCGGGTGAGGCAATTGGTGCTCGGACTACTGTCGGACCTGCCGCGCAAGAACTGCTGGACCATCGCCGAGTGGGTGGGTGAGGCGACTCCGTGCGGGATGCAGCACCTGCTGGGCAGAGCCTCGTGGGACGCCGACCAGGTCCGCGACGACGTGCGCGGCTATGTGGTGGAGCATCTGCACGAGGACCAGGCGGTGCTGGTGGTCGACGAGACCGGGGATGTGAAGAAGGGCGTGGGCGCGGTCGGCGTCCAGCGCCAGTACACCGGCACGGCGGGCAGGATCGAAAACGCCCAGGTCGCCATCTACCTGGTCTACGCGGGCCAGCGCGGACACGCCGCGGTGGACCGGGAACTATACGTTCCACGTTCTTGGATCTCCGACCCCGGCCGCTGCCGCGCCGCGGGGCTGGCCGAGGACACCTCCTTCGCCACCAAGCCGGAGCTGGCCGCTCGGATGGTCGCCCGGTTCCTGGACGCCGGGCACCGGGCCGCGTGGGTTGCGGGCGACGAGGTCTACGGCGGCAACCCGAAGCTGCGAACCGCGCTGGAGGAACGCTGGACCGGCTACGTCCTCGCGGTGGCCTGCTCGCACGAAGTCACCACCGGTGCTGGAAAGTTCCGCGCGGACACCCTGGCCAAGAAGGTGCCCAAACGGGCCTGGCAGAAGCTGTCCGCCGGTGCCGGGGCGAAGGGACACCGTTTCTACGACTGGGCCGTCATCGACCTGGCCGACCCAGGTTCCGGCAGTCGCCAGCTGCTGATCCGCCGCAACCGCAGCACCGGCGAACTCGCCTACTACCGCTGCTACTCGCCCACCCCGGTCCCGCTGACCGAACTGGTGCGCGTCGCCGGATCACGATGGCGGGTGGAGGAGTTCTTCCAGTCCGGAAAGGGCCTGGCCGCACTGGACGAGCACCAGGTCCGCAGCTACACGTCATGGTCCCGCTGGGTCACCCTCGCCATGCTCGCGCACGCCTTCCTCGCCGTCGTACGCGCAGACGAACACACCCGCCCCGTACCCGATTCCCTGATACCGCTCACCTGCAACGAGATCCAGCGCCTGTTCATCGCCCTCGCCATCCGCCCCTCCCACAGCGCCGCCCACCGGCTCCGTTGGTCCACCTGGCGACGCCGCCACCAGGCCCGATCCCAGGCCAGCCACTACCTGCGACAAGCCGCCCAAGCGTGAAGATCACGATCTACGACTGGAGTACTAAAAGCAGAACCAGCCGTTCTGCACGAAACCCTCCGCGTTCACGTTGCCCCAGGCGAAGCCCCGCACGTACTCGCTGCCGAACTCCGCATAGTTCTGGTGCACGGTGAACGTTTGTCCGTAAGTGAGATGGTTGAACGGCGTGCCACCGTAGGAGCTACGGACATCGAGGGTCTGAGCGCACACGGTCATGCGCTGACCTATGTTGCCGTCGTTCGCCCAGAGGTAGGGGCCGCCGGCATAGGCGGCGGACTGGGTGACGGTGAGCATTACCGCCGTGAATACGGCGGTGAGAGAGCTTCCGAGGATGGCACGCCGCGCCAACCGCCGGGGACGACGGTCCGTGCGCAGGGTCGGTTCGAACTGCTGACGTAACGCTGACGCGACCATGGGGTTGTCTCCTTGTCTCGGGGACTTACGGCACGGACACAGTAAAGGGACAGGCAGGCATGCGACAGCCACCCGGGCCAGTAACCGACAGGGTCAAGCCACCTTCGAGTATCGGTAGCCGATGAACTGCCATGGCCTCCCCTTGATGATTGAGGTTCCGAAACAGGCATTTAGCTTGTTCTTTAAGGTCTCCTTGGGGGCTGGGGGCTGCCTCAGGTGCTGCTTGATTGTCAGACCCCCTCGGTACGGTCGACGCATGAGAGCTACGGCAACCTTCACCGTCAAAGCGTTCGTCCCTACCGAGCTGAAGCCCGGGCCAGCCGTATCCACGGCGCTGCCGGTCGGTGTCGCGACCATGGAGAAGCACTACGAGGGGGAGGCAACCGGCCGCTCGGCGACCTTGTTCACTTCCGCGTTCGACCAGACGACCGGCGTGGGCACATACATTGCCATGGAGTCGTTCGACGGATCGCTGCACGGTCGGCAGGGTTCCTTCAACTTCGCGCACTCGGCGACAACGTCTGGCAACGACCGCACTGCGGAGTTCTTCACCATCGTGCCCTCAAGCGGCACCGGCGAGTTGGCGGGGATCGTTGGCGCTGGCGGGATGGCTGTGGAGGTTGACGGCACGCACCGTATCTGGTTCGACTACCAACTCGGCTGAGCGGCAGGCTTTGGAACGGAGCCGCCTGACATCCGTTGGTCTTCCTTCTCCTGACCGGCCGGGTGGTCACTCCTCTTACCGACGCCGGACGACGCTCCGAACGTGATCACTCGTACGGGGATTCCTCGGGCATGAACACGATCGGCTGGTGGCGACGCTGATCCATCCGCGGCACGACCTGCCGCACTCGGCGCTGGGGCTGCTGTTCGGCGTCGACCGGTCCACCGTTACCCGGGCGATCGGAGAGATGCGCACGCTCCTGGCGGAGCGGGGGTGCGCAGTTCCCGACCGCCCCGGCCTGCGGCTTCGGACGCTGGCGGATGTGTTTGCCTACGCCTGGGCCGAAGGCGTCGAGCTGCGTTTGGACGCCACCGAGGTTCAGGTCCGCCGACCACCGGCCGGCCGCGGCGGACGGCGCGCGTTCGTCTCGGGCAAGAAGAAGCAGTTTGCCTGGGCCTGAGCCGCGACCACCGTGGGCACGCGATCACCCCTCCGAGAAAACCCTGCCCGTGGGCACTACCCGGCAGAGTGGAACAGTGGGAACGAGACCGCCACGGCCACTCGTCCGACCGAATCACCGTCGGACGCGCCTCGCCGACCACAAACGCTGGAAGCAGCTCCAGCGCTGGACCCATCGCCGTGACCGCCTCCCCGACACCTACCGAGCCATCGCAGGCATCGTCTCCGACCGCAACATCACTGCCTGAAATCGGGCCATGCACGGTGCAGGCGGTCACCCAGGTCGTCCACACCGAACGAATCGGGGGAGCAGGAACTCGCAGCCGCGGACTTGGCGCGTGGGCCGTCCCCTCCACGCGCCTGTGGGGGAGGGTTGCGGATCAGGGCTGAAGGATCTCCTGGATGCCGGGAACAGGTCCCACTGCCAGGTCTTCGATGACGAGGATGAGGAAACAGTCCGCGAGGGCGGAGGCGTTCCCCTCCGCAGACTCCCCGGCGAGCGTGTCCTCCGGGACGAACTCCGTCTCCCAGGTCCGGGCTGACTGCCATTGATCTGATTCCACCGTCCCCCGGACGCGGATCGGCCACCTCGTCCCCGTGCCCTGCGCGTCAACGATGCGGAGGGCGCCTGCCTGTGGGGAATGGCCGGTTAGACCTTTCATCTTCTCCGCGACGAGCCGCGTTGTCTCGGCGGGTGGGAATTCTTCGCCTACCATGCCGCCACTGTACCTTCTTCGAACTGCGGTCCGGCAGTTTTCCGCAGATGCCGAGCTGTCAGCACGCCGGCTGGACTTCACCGCGATGGAGCGTTATCGAGTTCTCGTGGTAGGCGGTGATGATCCCCTTGATGCCGGTGGACCCGTAGCTGTTGAACTGGACCACAACCCGGAACTGACCTTCGCAGGGGGCCAGGTCACGGAGGATGAACGCTATGGAATTTCCCCCTTGCGGGACAGTAGAGGTGAAGTATGCCAACGTGTTGGCAATATCTTCGTCGACGTGGGCGGACCAGTGCTTGGAGTGAATGTGGTTGAAACCCCAGGTGCTGCTTCCACACCGAAGCGGTACAAGTGCGTACGGCACGTGAGGCGCGTACCACTTAACGATGTGCCCCGCTGTCTGGCCGTTGCACGCGGTCGGGCTGAGCACTGCTGGCTGGACCGGCGCCGCTTGCGCGGCGGTGGATACACCTCCGGAAATGATAAGTGCGCCCAATGCGGCGGCGATTTTTGTCGTTGTGCGCATGGTCATCTTCATGGGGCCTCCGTGATTTCTCTTTGTCTTTGTTGTGAGAAATCTATGAAGGCAGTCGAGGTCGAGTCAATTAATTAACGGTGTGGGTGATTCAACGTTTCCGACCTGTGGTTCGGTTTCGGACGTCCCTCCTCTGGGTGTGCTGCATATGAACGGAACTCAATGATCATCGGTTGTCAGGCTGGCTGCTCCAATGGATCAAGATGTATCCGGAATGCACTTGCGTGATGACCTCTTCGCGGCTCAGCAGGTCGAGTATGGCGCACATCTATCGGCGACACGGGCGACGTCCTGTATGGGGCGTCACTTACATCGGCTAACAACGGCTAACACAACGAGCCGAGTTATCGGTGGGTGATGAGGCAGCAGGCGAGTTTGAGGAACGCTTCGCGGATGTCGGCTCGCCGTTCCCCTCGGATGCGCAGACGTCGGACGCCGTGCAGCCACGCAAAACTCCGCTCGACCCCCTGGGGCGTGTTTTGAAAGTCGGCTCTGTTCGTCGTCCCATGCCGTGATGATCACGGTGTGGGGCGAGGGGATCTTTCTGACGAGCAGTGCGCGGTGCTGAAGCCGTTGTACTGCAGGCTCGGGCGGATGCGGCAGGTCTGATCACGTGGGAGGTCAACGTCGACTCCACAATCTGCCGGGCCCATCACCACGCCGCAGGCGCCCGCCGGGACGGACATGCTCAGAAGGAACCGGCCGGCGGAACCCGCACGGAGCCCGACGACCACGGTCTGGGCCGGTCCCAGGGCGGCTTCACCACCAAGAATCATCTGGCCTGCGAACAAGACCAACGGCCGCTATCTTTGCTGGTCACCGCCGGACAGCATGGTGACAGTTCTCAGTTCGCCGCCGTCCTGGACGGTATCCGAGTACCCCGCACCGGGCCGGGCCGTCCCCGTGTCCGGCCTCTGCGGGTGCGGGGTGACAACGCCTGCTCCTCCCGCGCCGACCGGGCCTACCTGCGAAAGCGTGGGATCCGCTGCACCATCCCGGAGCCGGCCGACCAGGTCGCCAACCGCAAACGGCGCGGGAGGGCCGGCGGGCGGCCTCCGGTCTTCGACCGCGAGGGCTACAAGGCCCGGCACGCGGTCGAGTGCGGGATCAACCGGCTCAAGCGCAACCGGGCGGTCGCCACCCGGTTCGACAACCTCGCCGTCCGCTTCGAAGCCACTGTCCTGATCGCCGCGATCAGCGAATGGCTGTGACCCCTGAACTGTCGGTTCCACGTGCCATGCTGACCACGGCCAAGGTGAACCGGGCGAGGGAGAGACAACGATGGGGGCTCAGTACTACGGCGCCGACAGCGAGAACGGCGACCGCATCGACGACCCCTCCGAGGACGCGCTGTACATGATGCTCAGCGACCTCAACGACTCCGACAACACCTTCCTCGTCGTCCAGCCCGACGAGGACGACCCCGTCTGGTTCGCCTCCGTGGCCGTCCTGGACGAAGGCGGCTACGAGATCGTCCGCCGCCACACCACCCGCAACGAGCACGAGGTCACCACGGCGAACAGCATCAACGACATCGCCCGCGACCTCACCATCTGGATGGCCGTCCGCGACTTCCCCGGACGGCCAACCAGACAGGCCACCGACTTCTAAAACACGGCCAGGCGGTAGGTGCCCAGTCGGTGCCGTGCAGGGTGCCGCGGCGGGCGATCGCGGGCACGATGCCACGTGCGCTGACCTGGTCGCTGTAGATGTCGTGGTCGTAGGTTGGGGCGCAGTCCCGCCGCAGGCTTGAACCGGTTCCGGTGAAGGCCGAGGGCTTGTGTTCGAACGCCGTGCGTCTGGCCGCATGTGGTTGGCTGGCCGAGGACAGGCCGGAGACGTTCAGCGTCCCTGCCAGCCCGAGGCGGCGGCATGATCGTGGTCATGTCCTGGGCGCTGTCGGTGCGCCGTTCGTAGTCTCGGGCCAGGCAGCGCGAGCGCATCAGGCCCGCGAACGTCCGCTCCGGCAGCCTGCGCGCCCGGCCTCGCGGTCGGTGACCGTTGCCGCCGTGACCATCACGCTCAGCAGCAGCCCGAGCGTGTCCACCATGATGTGCCGCTTTCGGCGGTGACCTTCTTCGCAGTGTCGGAGCCGCTGGAGCCGTTCCCCGGCTGGGCATCGCTGCTGTCCGGGGCGGGCTCAGAGATCGCAGCTGCGGAGGCGGCGGGTCGGGCGTGACACGAATGGGTGAATCCAATTGGCATATGCGGAGGCGGGCAATATTTGTGCCTCGGGCAGGGCACGAGTACGCAGTAGGAAACGCGCCGTTCGTTATGTTTGTCGCCGTTGTGTGGTTCGGCGGAGGCGTGGTCCGGTGCGACGGGAGTGTGCCGATGGAAAGGGCTGCCGAGACATGCAGAGGTCGTGCAGGACGGAGCACTGGCAGGTAGCGGCTGGCCTGGAAAGCCGGGAGGAGATCACCGTCTTCGCGACGGTCCGTCACCCCGTCCGGGGGCTCGTCCATTGCCGGGCGGCGGAGTTCCTGGGAGGGGCTCTCCAGCGGGACGGCTGGTCTGTGCGTTATGAGGACGAATCTCCTCCGCTTCTGTCGAGCTTCCCGGACGGGGCCGGTCATGCTGCGGCAGGAGTCCAGGTGCTGTCCTACTTGCAACGTGACCGGCAGGCGGCAGGGTTGGCAGGGGCGGCTCCTTCTGGTGGGGCCTCGATCGCGTTGCAGAGGGCGCTGGCTTCCTGGCGGGCTGTGATGCGGACTCGCCAGTTCGTGGTCGCGGAAGGTGATCCTTTGTGCGGGGGTGCCGTGCGCGCCCAGGCTCTGCTGGAGGGGGCCTTGTCGGCCGGTGGCGGCCAGGTGCGAATTCTGGCCGGCACGATGCCGCACTATTCAGCCGGTGCCGGTGATGAAGGCCACTCCGCGTTGTCGACGGACGAACTCGACCGAGTGGCGGCGGGCACCCGTGTAGTGATCGGGCCGGCTGGCGTGGCCCCAACTGTGCGAGCCTCCCTGGTCCGCCAGGGGCTGCGTGTTATTGATGCGACCTGTCCGCTGGTGACGGCCGCCCAGGCCGAGATCCGCAGATTCGCCGCGCACGGCGAAAGCGTCGTTCTCATCGGACCTCGGGACAGTGCCGTGCTGCCCGGCATGGTCGGGCAGGCTCCCGACGCGGTCCGGACGGTGCACGATGTCGCCGAAGCAGGAGACATCCGGGTGGAGGCCCCCGGCCGTGTGGCGGTGGTGACCGCGCCGGGGACCCCAGGCGAGCGGAACCGGATGGTCGCCGAGGCGGTGCGGGGCGCACTGGGTCATGTGCTGCCCCAGGACCCGACCACGTACTGCCACGCCGCCAGCGATCGGGAGCACGCCCTGCTCAGACTGGCCGCATCCAGCGATGCCGTCCTGGTCCTGGGACGCCAAAACTCCCCCACTCTGGCCAGCCTGAGGAATTCCGGTGTGCGGGCATACGGGGCAGCTCGCAGTGCAGAGGTGAGGCCCGCGTGGCTGGCGGGAGCCGCCGCGCTCGGCATCGTCGCGGCCCCTGGAGCCAGCCCCGCTCTCATGGCCGACACGCTGCGGGCATTGACGGGTCTGGGGCCGTCGGCCGTGACCCGACAGGTTACGACCACCCTCGTGGACCGGGGCGACACGGAGAGCGGCTGACCGTCAGCTGGCCCTCTGGGCCCCGGCGTGCCGGTGTGTACCGCATGGGTGGGGCGTGCGGCTGCCCGCGCAATCTGTTCATCACGTGGTGTAGCCGGAGCAGACCGGGACATCTGACGGGTATGTGTTCTGTTCCCCCTAAAGGCAGAAAAGAGAGGGGATGCATCTCAATGGGTCGATTGCCCAACGTGCGGCTGCGAGCTCTCTTACGCGAGGCGAACATGACAGCCGGACATTTGTCCAGGGCCGTCAACCAGGCAGGCGGCGAAGTCGGCTTGGCCCTGCATTACGACCGTACGTCCGTCTCGCACTGGCTTTCCGGAACTCGTCCTCCGGAACCGGTGCCTTCCCTGGTGGCCGAGGTCCTCTCTCGCGCGCTGGGACGGCAGGTCACTGCTGCGGACACCGGCCTTCTGAACGGCAACGCTCCGGTCGCCACCCGCCAGTCGGACGACCTCGGCCTGTCCTTGGTGCGGCTGGCTCGCCCGCCCACGAAAGAACTCGCGGATTCCAGCGTCTACACGACCCTCCTTGAACTGGACGCGGCCGAGGGAAACTTCGCTGTACCACTGGCGCCATCGGTACCGCACGCCCGGGAGGCCGAGCCCACCTCGGTGCCAGCCACGGAGTTGATGCTTCCCGTCTTCGCCCGGATCGACATGGCTTTCGGCGGTGGAGCGGCCCGCCAAGCCCTATCCTCCTACTTGGCCGTCGACATCACGCCGCGGTTAGTCCTGAGGATGCCTCCGGGACGCCGCGACCGTTTTCTGCGCACTGCCTCGCGACTCACCTATCTCGCCGGGTACATGCACTTCGACGACAACATGAACGGAATAGGGCAGTCGTATTACCAGACTGCCGTTCGCATGGCGGCCGCGTCAGCGGACCTGCGCACTTATACGACCGTCCTGCGGGCGATGAGCATCCAGGCTCTGCATTTGGGCCATCGGTCTCTGGCCCTGGACATCGCTGAGGCCGCAGCTCGGCACAACACAGACCTCCCGCCGGGGCAAGCCGTACTGCTTACTTCCCAGTGGGCACTCACCCTGGCGGCGAACGGTCAGCGCCGCAAGGCCTTCGCGGAACTGCGCCGGGCTGAACAGACCTTTGCCCGAGGCCCATTGAGCACGGGAACGATCGATGACTTCCACGCCGCCGCCTTCGCACACCAGAGCGCGGAGACATTCGCCTACGCGGGCGAGCCCGCCCGGGCCATCCGGGAACTTACCTCCTCGCTGAGGCAACGGCCTGCGGACGAACGCCGAGCACGTGCCCTGATCAATGCGCGGCTCGGCGGGCTGCAACTCGACCAAGGGCACCTCGAACAGGCATGCGCGGCCTGGCACCTCTTCCTTGGTGACCAGGCCCACTTGCGGTCAGGTCGGATCGCCTCCGCGCTGGCTGAGATGCGGTCACGACTGCGGCCCTTCAGGCAGCAACCAGTAGCGCGAGAAGTCCTCAACCGGAGCCACTCATAGGCGTTCGCCAGCGGCGCCCCGCCGGCCGATTCACCGTAATGCCGAGCAGGTCGTCCGGAACGGGAAGGCCACGTCCAGCGGGAGCGCGAATGCGCTGAGGGCGGCGAGGAGATCGTCGTCGGATCCGGCGAGGACGGGTCCGATGTGGAGCTGGCGCTCCCAGGTCTACTTCGCGGTCGGCGGCTCGCCGGAACGGCCCTGCGGCCACTGCCCGGTTCCCGGAAACGCGGGTCGGATCCGCACACAGGCAGTGCGGCCGATACGGGCGGGCCGTTCTCGCCGACCCGCCGGCCGAGAACGCCGGCAGGGCGGGAAGGGGCGGGCGAACGGATCCAGGGGCCCCGAAGGGCGCGCTGCTGAAGTCAGTGACGAAGACCGCCGGAGGGGACGTGTTTGAGCCCGGCGAAGCGTCGCTGAGTGGGAGCAAGTGCTTCGGGGTCGATCAATACGTCGACAACACATGGGCCCTGGACGGTTGCGGCTTCCCGCAGGGCGTCGTGCAGAGCCTCCGGGGCGGTGACGCGGATGCCGCGGGCACCGAGGGCTTCGGCGTACTGGGCGAAGTCGGTCATGGGGAGCGAGGAGTCGGCGTAAGGCAGGTCGAGAGCTCTCGTTCCCTGTTTGCACATACCGTAACTGGCGTCGTTGAGGACGATCCACACGACGGACGCGTTGTACTGGACCGCGGTGCTGACCTCGTTCTGCATCAGCATGGCCCCGTCTCCCACCAGGGCGACGGCGCGTCTGCCGGTGGCAAGGGCCGCGCCGACCGCTCCGCAGGCGAAGTGCCCCATGGAGCCCAGGTAGAGGTTGCTCACACGCCACTGCCCCGGGCGGGAGAAGCGCAGGTAGCGGTTCCCCCAGGCGAACGCGTTGCCGTTGTCCCCCATCACGAGGTCGCCCCGGTCGACGAACCGGCTCTGGATCTCGTGCAGGAGCCGGCGTGGGTGCACGAGGCGCTCTGTTCGCGGCGGTGGGGCTGAGGGAGTGTGCCCCGGTGCGGGGCCGCCGGTGTGATGCGTATTGGTGGGCGGCGCGCACATGGCGGGCGCCGCTTCCACGAGCGCGTACGCGAAGGCGGCGACATCAGCCTCTACACGGATGAGCCGGTCGGCCGGGTAGACGTGAGGCAGGTCGTCGGGAGCGAGGTCGACCTGGATGAGCTGGGCTCGGGCGAGATACGCCTCGTCGTAGCAGGAGGCCCCGTCGCCAAGCCTGCTGCCCAGCGCGATCACGAAATCCGGGTCGTGGCGCCGCAGTGCGTCGGCGACCTCGGGATCGCCCCCCAGTCCGGTCACGCCCAGGTATCGGGGACCTGCCTCGGGGAAGATGCCCTTGCCGCGGGGAGTGGACATCACCGGCGCGTCGAGACGTTCGGAGAGTTCGGCGACGGCCGCTGCTGCCCGGCGCGCGCCCCAGCCGACCCACAGCGCGCACCGACCGGCGGCCAGCCGGGAGAGGAGCGCCTGGTCAAGAGCCGGTGTGTCCGCAGCGGTGGCACGCGGAGGAGCGGACAGCGGCACGGGAAGGTGACCGCGCTGGGCTGGAACGGTCAGGGCGAGATGGTGCACATAGCCGGTGGACCGGGCGAAGCCTGCCGCGCACGCCTCCCATACGCCGGCCAGAGATTGCGGGCTGTCGAGGATGGTGACTCCCTGGACCGTCTGGTTGGGCGTGTGCAGCGTCTGCGGTGGCAGGGACAGAGGGCTCGTTTCCTGGATGGGGAATCGGCCGACATAGGCAGGATCGGTGTAGCCGCTGATCAGCAGCACCTTCGCGCCCTCGTAACGCGCCGCCATCAAGCCGGTGAGACTGTTGGTCAGACCTGGTCCCGTGGTGACGAACACAGCGACCGGACGGTCGGCGGCGATGCTCGCCTCACATGCCGCGAAGAGGGCGCCTGTCTCGTGCCGGCAGTGATAGGTGGGGACGCCGGAGGCGGAGAGGGCATCCCACATGTAGACGATGCCTCCTCCGGAGACACCGAACGTCTCTTTGACACCCAGTGCCCGGAGCATCATCACCACGCCCTGCGCGAGTGTGGAGGCGGTGCCGTCCGGGGAGGCTGGGCGAAGGTCGGCCGGCCGTGCGGGGGCGGAGGCTTCTGCCTGGTCGGACACGTCAGCCACGGAAGGTCCTATCGTCGTGTTCGGCGTCGCGGTGGCGTGGACTCGTCCGGGGGGCGACTCCCCGGTAGCGCAGGGCGGAGTGCGGCAGAGAACGCAGGACAGGGGCCTGCTGTGCGGCGCCCTCGACGGCGTTGCCGATGAAGGACGGCTGAATGATCAGCATCATCATCACGGCAGCGGTGTCGGCCGCGAAGCCGAGGTCGAGCAGGACGGCGATGCCGAGGCCGCCGATGTTCACTGCCGTCTTCCTCCTCCGGGACAGCTCGGCCTCGACGTCGTAGACCAGCAACTGGTAGGTGCCGACCGGCCATTGGCGGACTCGGACGCACTGCTGGAACGCCAGCACACGTTCGTCCGCGGGTCGCAGCGGCACTCCGAAACCCGGCAGCCGGGGGTTGCGCTCCAGCAGTTCACCCACTGCGGTGGGCAGGCTCACTCCCTCCGCGGCACTCAGCCGGCTGCGCAGATCGAGCAGCATCTGTGCGCAGAGCCGGGAGGTGCCCGGGCCGGCCACACCTGTGGCGGCAAGGACGGACGCGGCGAACCCTGCCGTCGGATTGCCCCAGGACGCCGCGATGCGGCCCGCCTTGAGCGGCCAGATCCGCGGATCCGCGAGAGCGGACGACGCGGCGAGGTCGTCGAGCATCGAGCTCTCCGCGTCCGTCAGCTTGCGGTGCCCGAACACCAGCGACATCAGACTCCAGACGGACGTGGAACCGGCGAGGTCACCGGCGACCGCGTAACCGGCCAAGTGGTTGTCACCCCAGCCGAACCTGCCGATCGCTGTTCTGATCTCATCAACGTTCCTGGCTTCATCAAAGGTCTCAGCCATTGCCTTCGGACTCCGGGACATAGCGGACGGGTGGCAGGTTGATGGGGTAGCGCAGCATTTCGGTCGCCGAGTGGCGTAGTACCTCAGCGGTGACTGCGGGCAGTTGAGCCATGACGATCGAGGTGATCAGTTCCTGCGGATCCCGCAGTCCGCAGCAGAACAGCAGGGCCAGCGCGCCCGCCGTGACGGTCGGAACGAAGGATCTCGGGCCGGGAAGGAGGGTCTTCGCGTCGGCGGGCACGGCCTCCCAAGCGGCTTGGTCGTCCGGTGTGCTGGCGGCGTAGGCCGCGGGCGGCGTGTCCTCGGGACCCCTCAGCCACTCCAGCCACGCCGTGTGCTCGTCGAGCACCCCTTGAGCCGATTCGGCTAGCGTGATCGCCGCGACCGACAGCACCTGAGCCGGTGGGCACGCCGTAATGCGCGCCAGCAGTGCCGCATGCGCGCCCGCGTCGGTCAGCGGGACGGGCATCAGCAACGTCCACGCGGTCTCCATCGCGACGGCCTCCGACTCGGCAGGCAGTTCTCCGCGCCAGGCGAGGAATGCCAGTTCGGAGAAGCGATAGTGCCGCGCGAGGTCGCCGAAGACGCCGTAGCCGTGCATCCGCAGCGGCACGGAGGGATCGACGACATTGCAGGTCAGCCGAGAATCCCAGGAGGTGCGTTCGAGAGGCCCGGCCTCCGTGTAGGTACGTCCGTCCGGGCTGTCGGTCGTGCTGCCTTCTGCTGACGTTGTCCCTGGTGAGTCCGACAACACAGCTCAACCATCCTCTCTCCAAGGAGTTCGGGATGCCGGTCGTATCGCGTGAAGCTCCCTCCCGGCGCTCTATTTCTGCCGCGACGGTGTCCGGAGCCAGGATTCAGGAGACCATCAATGCACAGCCTCGGACGGGAGCGCCATGCGTCGCCCGAACCGGAGGCGTTGAATGTTCCGCGGCGTTGAACGTCCACGGCTCTCCTCCCCACCGTCGTTCGCGGGGTGGGGTCGCTCGGCTGGAGGAGGACCGGGTCGTCACAGGTCGGCGACGAGAACCTTCGGACGCTTTTCGGACACTGGATGGTGCAGTAGGGCGGGCAGGGCCGCGAGGTCGACGACCTGATGCGCGGTGGCTCCGTAGCCACGGGCCAAGGACAGGTGGTCCAGGCCCGGAATGGTCAGTCCAGGGACCATTTTTCGGCCGGTGAGCTGGGCGTACCAGTCCAGGACGGCGTAGCGATCGTTGCGCAGGACAAGGACGGTCAGCGGGAGCCGAAGAGCGGCGGCGGTCCATAGGGCGGTGATGGAGTACTGGGCCGATCCGTCGCCGATCACGGCGACCACCGGGCGGGTGGGGTCGGCGAGTTGGATGCCGACAGCTGCGGCGAGGCCGAAGCCGAGGCCGCCGTCGGGGCTGGTGTAGTAGCCGCCAGCGCGGCGGATGGTGACACGGTTCCAGAAGGTGTCCAGGGTGGAGGGGGACTCGTTGACGATGACGGTGTCGGGGGACAGGTGGGCCAGGCAGTCAAGGATCTGGTCGGCCCGGTCGGTGGGTGGAGCTGCGGCGGGGCGTCTCGGGACCAGGGGCCGGTGGCCGCCCGGGGCGGCCAGATCGGCCAGGGCGGCGAGGGCGAGGGCCGGATCGGCCAGTACGGCGTCACCTACCGGGGCGCGGGCGGCCTCGTCTGGATCGTCGGTGAGCAGGACCAGTTCACTGCCCGGGGGGATGAGGGGGCCGGGCAGGTCCAGGTAATGGCGGAAAACCGGGGCTCCGACGACCAGGATCAGGTCGTGTTCGGCGAGTGCCTGGCACAGGAGCGGCGCGGCGGGGCGGAGGACGCCCTGATACTGGGGGTGGTCTTCGGGGAACGGACTGCGCCCTTGGGAAGGCGCAGTCCACACCGGTGTTCGGGTGCGTTCGGCAAGATGGACGGCGCTGGCGCGCCCCGCCTCGGAGTCCAGGCCGGAGCCCAGAACGAGCACGGGTCGTCTGGCCCGGTCGAGGCGGTCGGTCAGGGCGGCGAGGGTGCCCGGGGCGGGAACGGACCGCGCACTGATACGGCGGCCGGTGAGCGGGGCCGGGTCTTCGCCCTCGACATCCCAGTCGTCCGCGGGCAGGGACAAGAACACCGGCCCTTGGGGAGGCTGCATCGCCAGGTGCCGGGCGCGGGCCAGGGCGGTCGGGACGTCCTGCGGGCGAGGCGATTCGAAGGCCCACTTGACCGCCGGCCGGGGCAGCGTGGTGGCATCGGCGTTGGTGAGCAGCGCTTCCATGGTGACGAGGCGTCGGCTCTGCTGGCCGGCGGTGATGACCAGGGGCGCTCGGCCAGCCTTGGCTGCGAGGATGGCACCCATCGCGTTGCCGAGGCCAGGGCCGCTGTGGAGATTCACCAGTGCCGGCCGACCTGTGGCCAGGGCATGGCCGTGGGCGGCATGGACGGCGACGGCTTCGTGCAGGGTCAGGACGTAGTTGAGGTCGCTGGGGAAGTCCTGCAGGAATCCGAGTTCGGTGGAGCCGGGGTTGCCGAAGATGGTCGTCATACCCCATTCCCTGAGCATGTGGTGGACGATGTCGCGGATCACAGCCACCTGGTGGCCTCCTGACTGGGCAGCGCCTCGGCACCGGCACGGGCCGTTGGTACGCCGGCGCCCGCTGCCCTGCGGGAGTGGACGGCATCGCGCACGGCGAGAACGTAGAGCAGGTCGAACACGAAGATCGCGGCACACAGGAAGTGGATCAGCGAGGAGTCGCTGTAGGGGCGCCGGTAGAGGGAGAACGCCAGCGAGGCGGGGACCGTACCGAGCAGTTTGGTGACCGCGATTCCCAGGGACTGGCCGGCCAGGGTGCCGCGGTGGTGGAGCATGGTCAGGAACAGTACGGACATGGCCAGGTTCTGACCGAAGGCGGCGTAGGCCCCCCAACGGTCGCCGAGTTCGCTGCTCAGCAGCAGAACACTCAGATAGGTGGACGCCATGGTCAGGGCGAACATCGCGTAGAAGATTCCGCGTTTCAGGGAGGGGAACTGCGCAGGCCCGAACTTGAGGGCCTGGTACACCAGAATCAGGTCGACGCAGAACCAGACGACGGTGACGGGGCGCAGTAGGTGCGGGTAGGGGTGGACGAACGCGAAGATGAACTCCCAGGAGATGTTCGCGCACAGCGCTGCCAGTGGCATGCCGTAGACGCGGTCGCGGACGCCGTGCTGGATGATCTGGACGTAGGTCGCGGTCCAGCCGATTCCGGCGGCGACGACCAGGATTGCGAACACGGTTCACTCCTACGGGCTGGTGTGCTGTCCCTGCGTCGGACGAGCCGACTGGGGTTGTTCGTAGGCCGCGCGCATGCGTTGCTGGGTGAGCCCGCTCAGAGTGAGCAGCAGCGCGAGCGCTGGCAGGCACCACCAGCCGATGCCGATGGCGAGTACGGCGCTAGTGAGCACCAGGCGTTCCAGTACCAGCACCTCATGGCCACGCAGAGCAGTCGCCTGGTCCAGAGCTCCGCGGTGGCGGTGCAAGCGCCAAAATCCGAGCGCACCCATGACGGTCGCGGCAGCTACGAGACTGCCGAACAGCAGGTGGTGCCTGGGCCTGGCAAGAAGTTCCACTGCCCACCCGATGGAGAGCGCCACCGAGTAGCTGGCTGCGGCCACAGTGAGAGCGGGCCCAGCGCCATAGCGCACGGGAAAGGTGCGATAGCCGCCGGACCGATCGCCGTCAATGTCGCGCAGAGTGCCAACCAGGTTCGAGGCGGTGTCATGAGACAGGAATGCGAGAGCGAGTGGGATGACGAGCCGCCAGTCCGGGTGGCCTGGCGGGGCGAGCGCTCCAAAGACGAATGCCGCCGCAGTCAGGCAGCCGCGGACCAGGTTTCCGGCCAGCCCTCGCGCTTTCAACGCGCCGCTGTACAGAAAAATCCCCGCACCGATCGCACCAGCGGGCAGGAGTTCGCGCGCACCCAGCACCACAGCGGTGCCGCTGAAGGCCAATAGCCCCAGTCCTGCGCTGGCGAGCGCGGCCTGCTCAGCGATGCGCCCGGATGGGATGGGGCGGCCTGGCTTGGCGTGGGCGTCCAGTTCCCGGTCGAGGAAATCGCCTAGGTAATGAGCGGCGATCCAGGCGGCGGTCGGTCCCAGCCAGGCACACACCAGGCGGGCAGGAGCGGCATCTCCGGTTAACCAGGCTCCGGACAGCCCGACCAGTCCGGGATACCAGATGGTGTAGAGCCGCCACGTTTGCAGGTGCGCGACGCAGACCTGACGGTAGCCGAACAGGACGGCAGGCTCGATACGAAAACATTGAGAAGTCACGGCAGAGCGGGACATGTTGTGTCTCCCTCGGGGTGGCAGTACCGGACGTGCTGTCGGGCAGCGAGGTATTCCCGGATCAGCGCAACCGAGAACGCCGACAGACGACCTTTCGCAATCGTCCGGTACCCCACGGCCACCAGCCTGCGGCCTTCTCTGTTCTCAGTAGTGGCGGCCGGTCCACCGGGAAGCCTTACACGATGATGGTGGCACTGGGCCGAGGAAATCGACCAGCTTTTTTTGTGACCCGCCTGTTGAAAGTTGGTCGCGTGTTGAAAGCCGCTTAGGCGGCGGCGAAAGCAACCAGTAAAGGTCAACCCGCCTCCCAGATGATCGACCAGTGTCATCGCCACGATTTTCCTCGGCGCAGTCTGGGATCAATACCGAGCGCACCTCAGTGAACCTATTTTATTATGAACATTCTGACGTCGGGACTCTTCCCCAGACTGGCTGGAACAACAAGGTTCGCGCAGGAGTGCAACGGGGACGTCACTCGAATCCGGCGATGGGAGACAGTTGAGCGACTGCTCGCCTCCCGGCCGGGAAGTCTGCAACGTCGGCAAGGTGTTGCAGGCACCCGGCGCAAGTCTGGCCGGTGTTGGTCCTCTTCGTCGTGGACAGGTCGCGATGGTGAGCCCCTGGCCGAGGTCGCGCGCAACGGCGCGAAAACCGTTGCGGTCGGAGACCGGTCGCAGATTCGGGTGATCGGGGTCGGCGATCTGTTCGGTAGAGGGCACCATCAGGCCGGGCCTTGACGCTCAGGGCCGGGCTACTGGAATGCTGGCTTGCATCTCCCGTCTGAGAAGAAGCCGCGATCCGGCGTGGGGATCGGTGGGGGGCGCATGGATACTGAGGACCATGCGCATCGACATTGATCCCGGCCAGGTTGAACGGAACGTCTTCTACAAGCTTCTGACCTCGGTCGTTGTACCCCGGCCGATCGCCTGGGTGTCGACGACGTCGGCGGCGGGCACGGACAATCTGGCCCCGCACAGCTTCTTCACGGTGGCGTGCGTGAGTCCGCCGGTGGTGCAGTTCACGTCGGTGGGGCGGAAGGACTCGGTGCGGAACATCGAGGAGACCGGGCAGTTCGTGGTGAGCCTGGCGCCGGAGCATCTGTTCGAGCAGATCAACGCGACGGCGACGGACTTCCCGCGGGGGACGAGTGAGTTCGACGCGGTGGGGATCGCGCGGGAGCCGAGCCTGAGGGTGAAGCCGCCGCGGGTGGCGGCCTCGCCGGTGGCGCTGGAGTGCGAGCTGCACAGCACTGTCCGGCTGGGGGACTCGACGGTGGTGTTCGGGCGCGTCGTGCACGCGGCCGTCTCGGAGGCGGTGATGGACGACGGGCACCCGGACGTACGGAAACTGCGCCCGCTGTCACGGCTGGGCAAGGACGAGTGGGGGACGCTCGGCGAGATCCTGGAGATCAAGCGGATTCCGCTGGCGGACTGGTCCGGTCCGGGGATGTGACCGCTCCGGCGACCGTCTCGGAGGAGTCCGAGGGCTCGGCGGAATCCGGGTCGGCCGCGCGCGCCGAGCGGGTGCGGCGGGCCACCATGGCCGCCGCCACACCCGTGACGCCCAGGAAACCGAGGGCCAGCAGGAAGACCGGCGAGGTCGGGGAGGCGGCGCGGCTGCCCGCGACCACGTAGGCGGCGGTGTTCGCCGCGCTGCCCGCCGCCGTGGCGGTGAGGAAGGGCAGCAGCCGGATACGGGAGACGGCCGCCGCGTAGTTGGCGGCGGCGAAGGGCACACCGGGGAAGAGCCGCAGCGCGAGTGTGCTGCGGAAGCCGTGCCTGCTGAGCTGCCGGTCGAGCGAGAGCGCGATCCGCCCGCGCAGGAAGGGCCGTACGGCGTCACGGCCGAGCAGCCGCCCGAGCAGAAACGCGAGACCCGCGCCCAGCACCGTCCCTGCTATGGCGGCGGGCAGCCCGGCGTGGATGCCGTACAGGGCCCCGGCGGCGGCGTTGAGCAGCGGTCGCGGGACGAACGCGACGGTGCACACGCCGTACGCGAGCGCGAAGAGGACGACCGCCATCGTGCCCGATGTACGCGGCAGGCCGTGCGTCAGCAGATGCTGCGGCTGCCACGCCAGTACGGCGGCGCCCGCGCCCGCCAACAGCAGGATCAGCAGCGCGAACCGCGCCCACGGGGAGAGCAGCACGCGCGAAAGACGGACGGCCGCCCCGTACGGAGCGGAGACCGGGACTCGCGGGAAGCGGTCGAGCATTCAGGCAGCGTAATCGAGACGGGCGGCAGATGGCGCCTGTCGATGTGCCCCACGGCGGGGGCGGGGCGCCGCGACACGTCTACGGCCGGGGACGGGTGCGTGGCGCACGTCGTACGGGCCGAGGGCGGAGTCCGGCGGAAGATCGTCGGACCGCGCGGCCCCCGCGTCACACCGTGTCCGCCACCGTCAACTCCCCGTCGCCCTCCGCCTTCTGAAGCTGCGGGCCGCTGCCGGTGACGACAGGGGAGGCGGCGTGGGGCGTGCGGCGGTCGAGGACGCCGGCGGTCACGGCGATGCCGAGTCCGGCGGCGGCGAGGACCGCGCCGACCAGGGCGGGGGAGGTCCAGCCCCAGCCGACCGAGATGGCGACGCCGCCGAGCCAGGCGCCGCCGGCGTTGGCGAGGTTGAACGCGGAGTGGTTGGAGGCGGAGGCCAGGGTCGGGGCCTGGCGGGCCTTGTTCATGACCAGCATCTGGATCGGCGTGGTGGTGAGGAAGCCGACGGCGCCGAGCACGACCACCCCGATCGGGGCGGCGACCTTGGACTCGGCCGCGTAGTGGAAGCCGAAGAGGACGACGGCCAGGGCGCCGAGCGAGAAGTACAGCGTCGGCCGCAGGGCCCGGTCGGTGAGGGGGCCCGCGGCGAGCGTGCCCAGCGTCATGCCGACGCCGAAGAGGGCGAGCAGCCACGTGACGGAGGAGTCGGCGTAGCCGGTGACCTCGGTCATCATCGACGCGAGATAGCTGTAGACGGCGAAGATCCCGGCGAAGCCGAACACGGCGGTGAGCAGGCCGAGCAGCACCTGCGGCTCGCGCAGGGCGCGGAACTCCTGGGCCACTCCCACGTGTTCGTCGGTGGGCAGACGCGGGATCAGCAGCGCGAGCGAGCCCAGCGCGATCAGGCCGATCACGGACACCACGAGGAAGGTCGCGCGCCAGCCGAGACTCTGGCCGAGCGCGGTCGCGGCCGGCACGCCGACGATGTTGGCGATCGTCAGGCCGAGGAACATCGCGGCCACCGCCCGCGCCCTGCGGTCCTCGCTCACCATCCGGGCCGCGACGACGGCGCCGACACCGAAGAAGGCACCGTGCGGCAGGCCCGCCAGGAAGCGGCCCACGAGCAGGGTGCTGTAGTCGGGGGCCACGGCGGAGGCCGCGTTGCCGAGCGTGAAGAGCGCCATCAGCAGCAGGAGCATCCGCTTGCGCGGGACGCGGGAGCCGAGCGCGGTGAGCAGGGGCGCGCCGAGCACGACGCCGAGGGCGTAGGCGGAGACGAGATAGCCCGCGGTGGGCACCGATGTGCCCAGGTCGTCAGCGACGTTGGGCAGCAGGCCCATCATCACGAATTCGGTCGTGCCGATGCCGAAGGCGCTCACCGCCAGAGCGAGTATGGCCAGGGGCATGGAGCAGCATCCTTCTGAAGTGTTCGGGCTTCGGGGTTCGGGGCCCGTGGGCGCCGGGTTCGTACGGGGAGGGTTCGTGCAAGCCGGGTTCGTGCGGGCGGACATCATGAGTGCCGCGCTCGGGCTCGCGGCGGTGCCCGCCACCTTCTAAGTTCCTTCGCGGAACAAATTCTCGCACGCGGTTGCTTCGCATACGTCACCACCGGGTGAAGTCGTGTCGACCATCACGCCACGCCTCCCCGGAAGGCGACGGAAAACCTTTGGACGTACCACCGACCCGGCAGGGATGATCACCGCATGTTCCGGCTCACCTTCCTCGCAGACGCCACCGCAGCAGCGGTCGCGCCGACGAAGGCTGCCCGGAGCGCACGGGACACCTTCTTCGACGGCGCACGACGCTGACCCTCCCCGGACAGTCATCCGGCGGACCCCGCAGGGGGAGGGTCGGTCCGGCTCATGGGGTCCGGCCGCGTCAGACAACTCCGTCAGAGGAAGAGAAGAGACGACGTCCGTCATGTCCAAGCAGAGCTACGTGCGCACCAAGCCCCACCTCAACATCGGCACCATGGGTCACGTCGACCACGGCAAGACCACCCTCACCGCCGCCATCACCAAGGTCCTGGCCGACCGCGGGACCGGCACCTTCGTGCCGTTCGACCGGATCGACCGGGCCCCGGAGGAGGCGGCCCGCGGGATCACCATCACCATCGCGCACGTCGAGTACGAGACCGACACCCGGCACTACGCGCACGTGGACATGCCGGGGCACGCCGACTACGTGAAGAACATGATCACCGGCGCCGCGCAGCTCGACGGCGCGATCCTGGTCGTCTCCGCGCTCGACGGCGTGATGCCGCAGACCGCGGAGCACGTCCTGCTCGCCAAGCAGGTCGGTGTCCGGCACATCGTCGTCGCGCTGAACAAGGCGGACGCGGGGGACCCGGAGCTGGCCGACCTGGTCGAGCTGGAGGTGCGCGAACTGCTCACCGCCCACGGGTACCCGGGCGACACGCTGCCCGTCGTGCGCGTCTCCGGACTGCGCGCGCTCGACGGCGACCCGCGGTGGACCGCCGCGATCGAGGCGCTGCTCGACGCGGTCGACACGCACGTGCCGGTCCCGGTGCGCTACACCGAGGCGCCGTTCCTGCTGTCGGTGGAGAACGTGCTCACCATCACCGGGCGCGGCACCGTCGTGACGGGCGCGGTCGAGCGAGGGACCGTACGGCCGGGCGACCGCGTCGAGGTGTACGGCGAGGGGCACGGCGACGGGCCGTTGGTGAGTGTGGTGACCGGTCTGGAGACCTTCGGCAAGCCGATGGAGTCCGCGCAGGCGGGTGACAACGTGGCGCTGCTGCTGCGCGGTGTGCAGCGCGCCCAGGTGCGGCGCGGCGACATCGTCGCGGCGCCGGACAGCGTGGCCACCCACACGCGGTTCACGGCGACGGTCTTCATGGTGCCCGCGGCCGAGGGCGGCCGGCACACGCCGGTCTCCACCGGCTACCGGCCGCAGTTCTACATCCGCACCGCGGACGTGGTCGGCGACGTCGACTTCGGCGGGCCGGGCGGCATGGCGCTGCCCGGCGACACCGCCGACATCAGCGTCGAGCTGGGCCGTCCGCTCCCGCTGGAGCCGGGTCTCGGCTTCGCGATCCGCGAGGGCGGGCGCACGGTCGGCGCGGGCACGGTCACCGCCGTGGGCTGAGCCGCCCACCCGGCGACCGCGCCCAACAGGGCCCGGCCGCAAGAGGGCTCGGGCCATCGCGGCCCGGCCGCGACAGAACCCGGCCCCGTCGACCCCCGAACAACCGGGGGACGGCGGGGCCGGGCCGTGCGCGGGGCCCCGCGCACGCGCCGGTACGGATCACGCCCGACCCCCGCCCGCTCGGGAGCCCCGATCCCACGACGGCGGCCATCGGCCCGCACGGACACCCGCACCCCCGTACGGAAACCGCCCGCCTGGGACAATGACCCCGTGAGCCACACCCCGGAGGACCCGCCAACCGCCCCAGAAGAGGCCCCCGCCCCGGACGAGGCCCCCGCCCCCGAAGCGGTCCCCGTGATCCGCCCCGTGGACTTCGGGGAAGCCCGGCTGATGCCGGACGTGGACCGGCCACGGGGCTGGCTGTTGACGGTGGACGGGGCACCGCAGTCGTATGTGGACCTGGACGATCCGGAGTGCCTGGAGTTCGAGTACGTGCGGCGGATCGCGTACGCGCTGGAGGCCGGGAGCGCGCCGGGGGAGCCGGTGGCGGCCGTGCATCTCGGGGGCGGCGGGATGACGGTGCCGCGGTGGCTGACGTGGGCGCGGCCGGGTTCGCGGCAGGACGTCGTCGAGGCCGACCGGCGGCTGGCCGCGCTGGTCGCCGAGCATCTGCCGCTGGCCGACCCCGCGTCGGTGACGGTGCACACGGCGGACGCGCGCGCGTGGCTGGCCACGGCGGCCGAGGCGAGCGCGGACGCGGTCGTGGCGGACGTCTTCGGCGGCGCGCGCGTACCCGCGCACCTGACGTCGGTGGAGTTCGTACGCGCCGCGCGCCGCGTCCTGCGCCCCGGCGGCGTCTACGTCGCGAACGTCGCCGACGCGGCCCCCTTCGCCTTCCTGCGGTCCCAACTGGCCACGGTCCGCGCCGTGTTCCCCGCCCCCGCCGAGATCTGCCTGCTCGCCGAGCCGGGCGTGCTGCGCGGCCGTCGCTTCGGCAACGCGGTGCTCGTGGCCAGCGCCGCGCCGCTCCCGGTGGACGCGCTCGCCCGGCTGTGCGCCGCCGACGCCTTCCCCGCCCGCGTGGTGCACGGCGCCGCGCTCGACCGTTTCACCGGCCGCGCCCGCCCGGTCTACGACACGTCGGCCGCGCCCTCGCCGACCCCGCCGGACGGCGCCTTCACCGTCGGCTGAGCGGGAACGGCGTCCGCGTGCGCCACGCTGCTGCCCGCCACCACCCCGTGCCTGCCGCCCGTACGCCGTTCCAGCCGTCGTACGTCCGGCAGCGTCAGCACGGCGCCCGTCAGCAGGACGACCACCGCGGAGCAGCCCCACAGCGCCTGCGTACGGCCGAAGAGGCTGGCGGCGGGGCCGGCGAGGGCCAGGGCGATCGGTGTCACGGCCACCGAGCCGAACCAGTCGTACGCCGACACGCGTGACATCTTGTCCTCGGCGATCTCCTGGTGCAACGCGAGCATCCAGCCGACCGCGAAGACCTCGATGGCCACGCCGGTGATGAACATGGCGAGCGCCAGGATCCACAGCGGGGAGGCGAGGGCGAGCGTGGCGCTCGGCAGGGCCAGTGGGAAGACGCCGAGGGTGCCCGCGAGCAGCATGCGGCGCGGTTTCCAGCGCATCATCAGCAGGCCGCCGCCGACCGTGCCGACACCGAAGGCGGCCATGGCCAGGCCCCAGGGTCCCGCGCCGCCGAGATGGTCGCGGGCGACCAGCGGCCCGTACACCGCCTCGGCCGCGCCGACCACGGCGTTGACCACGGCGAATTGCACGACGATGCCCCACAGCCAGGAGCGGGAGACGAACTCCCGCCAGCCCTCGCGCAGATCGCCGACGATGCCGGACGCCCGCGCCGGGCGGTCGCCCGCGGCGACGTGCAGCCGGGAGCGCATGGCGGCAGCGGCGGCGAAACCCAGCGCGTCGATCGCCAGCACCCAGCCGGGCCCGAACGCGGCGACGAGCGCGCCGCCGACGGCCGCGCCGCCGATGGTCGCGCCGTTCATCGACATCCGGAAGACGGCGAAGGCCTTGCCCGCGTGCGCGGACTCGACCGTGGAGAGCACCATGCCCTCGGAGGCGGGGGAGAAGAAGGCGTGCGCGCCGCCGCCGACCGCGGTCAGCAGCGCCATCTGCCACAGCGCGGCGTGCCCGGCCAGGACGAGCACCGCGAAGGCGGCCTGCGAGAGCGCGTTGACGAGGTTGGCCGTCACCATCACCCGCTGACGCGGGATACGGTCCGCGACCGCGCCGCCGATCAGCAGGAAGACCACCATGGCCAGGGTCCTGGCGGCGGCCACCAGACCGACGCCGGTGGCGCTGCCGCCGGACTCGATGACGGCGTAGGCGGCGGCGATGAGCGCGCCGGAGTTGCCGAGGTTGGTGATGAACGAGGCGGTGACCAGCAGTTGGAAATTGCGCCCGGCCCAGGACGGGAGGCGGCTCCTGGGGTCCCGAGAACGCGGGCCGGGCGGGCGGGCGTCGGAGGGGCCGCCGCTGCGGGCCGTGTCGTTCGAGGTCACCCGGGGGACTATGCCCGCAGTCCGTTTCCTCTCGCAAACGGATTCCGGCCGGTCCGGGAGCGGCGGGCACCCGCCGCCCGCCGCTCCTCGCTCGCTCCCCGCCGCTCCTTGCTACTTCTTCAGCGGCCGGATCGTGCTCTTGATCTTGTCGATCACCGAATCCGAGAGCTGGTCGGGCACCCCGCGGTCGGCGTAGAGCACCCACACCACGAGCTTCTTGGCGGCGTCCGTCTGCGTCGGGTCGCTCCAGGCGACGGTGTACGCGGCGCCGTCCGCCGAGCACTTGCTGCTCTTCGGGATGTTGGCGGCGGTGGCCGACGCCTGCCAGCCCGAGATGCCGTGCGCGTTGTGGAACGCCTTGCTGTTCTGCACCTTGGAGAAGGTGCCCTTGCCGTTGTCCTGATAGGCCCAGTACGCCCACGACACGGCCTGCACCTCGGCGGCGTTGCGCACGCTCTTCGCCCCGTTGGCGCCCTTGGTGCCCACGGCGGCGCGGTCGGCGCTGCTGTTGCCGTTCTTGCACCAGTCCTTCTTGTAGTACGCGGGCGCGCTCATCGCGACGGCCGGGTCGCCGTTCTTGTCCTCGAAGCCGATCGTCATGCCCTCGCTGTCGACCGACCAGTCCGGCGGTACGTCGAAGGCGACATTGCGCTCGCTGCGGATGACGACCTTCCAGCCCGGAATGACCGGCTTGACGTCGAGCGCCGCCGGGTCGCCGCGCGGCGAGTCGCCCGTGTCGGCGTTGCCGCCCGTGGCGGTGGAGGTGGGCGCGGTGGTGGACGGCGTGCCCGTGGGCGACTGCGGCGCCGACGCGGTCGGACTCCCGTCCTTCGCGTCCGTCTTCTTCTTGTCGTCACCGGTGAGGTAGACCGCGCCGACGACGACCGCGGCGATCACCGCGACAGCGGCGGTGATCGCGATGCCGACCGTCAGCCCCTTGCGGTCGCGCTGCGGCGGCTGGCCACCAGGGCCGCCGGGACCGCCGGGCACGGGCGGCCCCCAGTTCTGCGGAGTCGGGTAGCCGCCGGGCGGCTGCTGCCCGTAGCCGGGCTGGCTGTACGGGGACGGGGTGCCGTAACCGGGCTGCCCGTACGGCTGGGTGGGCGCCGCGGACTGGTTCGGCGGCGCGGCCTGGCCAGGTCCCGAGGGCGGCTGGCCGTAGGGCGGGGCCGGCGGATGCTCCGGCGGCTTCTGGAAGTTCGGCGGACCGGACTGGGCGGGCTGGTTCGGTTGCTGCTGGTAGCCCGGCTGAGCGTACGGCGAGGGCGTGTCGTAAGGCGTCGGCCGGCCGTACGGCCCCGGCGGATTCGGCGGGGGGGCGCCCTGCGGGTTCTGCTCTCCCCCGTTGTGCTGTTCTCCTGGCCACATGGCTGGAAACACTAGGGGAGTGGGCCCGACGGTTCCACGCCGGATACCGCTACTGGCTGGTAACATCGCGCCATGTCCGAGACCTTGCCTTCCATTGGCGACATGATGGCGGCCACCGTGCCGATGGCCCGCACCCTCAACCTCGAGTACATCGAGACCACGGCGGAGCGCGCCGTCGTGCTGCTGCCCGACCAGCCCGACTTCCACAACCACGTCGGCGGTCCGCACGCGGGCGCGATGTTCACCCTCGCCGAGTCCGCGAGCGGCGCGATCGTGCTCGCCGCCTTCGGCGACCAGCTCGGCCGGGCCGTGCCGCTCGCCGTCCGCGCCGAGATCGCCTACAGCAAGCTGGCGATGGGCCCGGTGACGGCCACCGCCGAACTGGGGCGGCCCGCCGCCGACGTGGTCGCCGAGCTGGACGCGGGGGAGCGCCCCGAGTTCCCCGTCGAGATCTCCATCAGCAGGGAGGACGGCGCCGAGACCGCGCACATGACGGTGGTGTGGACGCTCCGGCCGAACCGGTGAACCGGGCACTTCACGCCGGTCGCGGAGCGCCGCCCCGGACGGCCCGCCGATCGGCTTGTTTGACTCGCTCTTGACCGGACTTTCGCGGCGATCGGTCCGTTAGGCTTCGGCGGTGTGCGCCGCGTGCGCGCAACCCACCGTTGTCCAGGGGAGGAACCCCGCTGTGCACGTCCAGGAGTGGCTCGACGGCATCCCGCCGATCCTCGTCTATCTGATGGTCGGTCTGGTCGTCGGCGTCGAGAGCCTGGGCATCCCGCTGCCCGGCGAGATCGTCCTGATGAGCGCCGCGCTGCTGTCCTCGCAAGGGCACGTCAACCCCTGGTTGGTCGGCACCGCCGCCATCATCGGCGCGGTCGGCGGCGACTCCATCGGCTACTCGATCGGGCACCGCGGCGGCCAACCGCTGCTCGACCGGCTCGGCCGCAGATTCCCCAAACACTTCTCACCCGGCCATGTGGCCACCGCGGAACGCTCGTTCCAGCGCTGGGGCATGTGGGCGGTCTTCTTCGGCCGCTTCGTGGCCCTGCTGCGGATCTTCGCCGGGCCGCTGGCCGGTGTCCTCAAGATGCCGTACTGGAAGTTCCTGATCGCGAACCTGCTCGGCGGCATCGTCTGGGCGGGCGGCACCACCGCGGTCATCTATTACGTGGGTGTGGTCGCCGAACCCTGGCTGAAGAGGTTCGGCTACTTCGGACTCGCCGCGGCCGTGCTCTTCGGCATCGCCTCGTTCCTCTTCGTGAGGCGGCGCGCCGCCAAGGCGCAGGCGGAGTTCGAGCAGCAGGAGGCACCGGCGGCACCCGGTGTCGCGGTGGCGCAGGGCGAGTAGGCCATACGACACTGCGCGGACGGCGGGCCCCGGACCTCCGGGCCCGCCGTCCGCGCGTCCGCCGTTAGCCCAGCGACTCCCGGTGCGCGTCGGCCAGCGCCACGTAATGCTCGGCGTTCAGCCGTACCGTCGCCTTCTCCTCCTCGGTCAGCTCCCTGCGCACCTTCGCGGGCACGCCCGCAACCAGCGATCCCGGCGGCACCCGCATCCCCTGCGGGACCAGCGCCGCCGCCGCGATCAGCGAACCGGTGCCGATATGCGCGCCGTTGAGCACCGTGGCGCCCATCCCGACCAGGACGTCGTCCTCGATCACACAGCCGTGCAGGACGGCGTTGTGACCGACCGTGACGCCCTCGCCGACGACGGCGGGGAAGCCGGGGTCGGCGTGCACCGTGCAGTTGTCCTGGATGTTGGAGCCCGCGCCGACCGTGATCGACTCGCAGTCGCCGCGCAGCACCGCGTGGTACCAGACGCTCGCGCCCGCGCCCAGCGTGACGTCCCCGAGCACCACCGAGCCGGGAGCGGTGAACGCGGTCGGGTCGATCTCCGGTGCGCGGCCCAGAATGTCCGCGATCAGCGGTACGGGGACGCCGCCGCCCGCCGTGCTCCCGCCCTCCGCGCCTGCCGCGCCCGCGCTCCGCGTAACCGCCGGGTCCGTCATGCCCACCGCCCTCGTCGTCGGTCCTGTGGTCTCCACCCGGCACCGTATACGGTGGGCCCGTGCCGAAGAACGAGAACGTGTTCTCCTCCGCGACCGCCGCCGCCACGGCCTGGCGTCGCCGCGTCGGATCGCGGATGGTGCACCGCGGCTGGCGCTGGGTGCAGAACGCGGGCGCGGTCACCGCCGCGCGCCCGGGACCGCTGCGCTTCGGCCGGATCGGCGAGGGCACCCGGCTCGCCTTCCCGCAGGGCACCGTCTTCGGCGAGCCGTGGATCCACCTCGGCGACCACTGCGTCATCGGCGAGCAGGTCACCCTCACCGCCGGGATGATGCCGGGCCTCGACCTCGGGCCCGACCCCGTCCTGCGCCTCGGCAACGGCGTCGTCCTCGGCCGCGGCAGCCACGTCGTCGCGTCCGTACCGGTGGTTTTCGGCAACGACGTCTACTGCGGCCCGTACGTCTACGTCACCAGCGACAACCACTCGTACGACGACACGACCCAGCCCGTCGGCAAGCAGTGGCCGCGCACCGCGCCGGTCGAGATCGGCAGCGGGAGCTGGCTCGGCTCGGGGTGCGTGATCCTGCCCGGCGCGCGGCTCGGCCGCAATGTGGTCGTGGCGGCGGGCGCCGTGGTCCGCGGCGAGGTGCCCGACTTCGCGGTGGTCGCCGGAGCGCCGGCCCGGATCGTACGGCGCTGGGACCCGGACACCGGCTGGCAGCCGCCCCTGCGCACCCCGCCGCCGCTGCCGGTCCCCGAGGGCGTCACCCCCGAGCAACTGCTGGCGCTGGCCGATCTGGAGGACCGGCCCTGAGCGCCCGGCCCCGGCGCTCGCCCTGAATCTCCGCGGCCGTGCGGGCATTTGTTACGTTGCCGGTATGCGCGCACCGATCGGCAACTTCGACGAAGCCCACCCCGCCACCGAGCGCCGCGACCTGCTCCCGCCGCCGGTCGCCGCCGCCGTGACACCCGACATGCTCTACGTCGACACGGACCCGGAGAAGGCCGACACCGCCGTCTTCGTCGAGACCTACGGCGACGACCTGCTGACCGCCTCGGCGAACTGCGTGGTCGTCGCGGGCAAGCGCGGCCAGGACGTCACGCTCGCCGCGTGCCTGGTGCTCTCCACCACCCGCGTCGACGTCAACGGCGCGGTCCGCCGCCACCTGGGCTCGCGCAAGGCGTCGTTCGCGCCGATGGACACCGCCGTGGGCGAGACGGGCATGGAGTACGGCGGCATCACCCCCGTCGGTCTGCCCGCCGACTGGCCGCTGCTCGTCGACGCGGCCGTCGTGGAGGCGCCGCACCTGGTCATCGGCAGCGGCGCGCGCCGCGGCAAGCTCATCGTGTCGGGCAAGGCGCTGGCCGCGCTGCCCGGAGCGGTCGTCCTCGAAGGACTCGGCATCTGACGACGCGGGGCCACCGGGCCGCGGAGCCGCAGGTCACGAGCGGTCCTCCAGCCTGCGGTGCAGGGCCCTGCCGCCCGCCACCACGGCCGTACCGACCGCCACACCGGCCAGCACGGCGAAGATCTTCCACGCCCCGGACAGCACACCCATCAGCGCCACGAGCACGACCAGACCGAGGACGAAAGCCAGCACCGGCAGCGCGTAGTACCAGAGCTGCGCATACGTCCGCTCGTCGAGTCCGAACGGCGGCGGCGGAGCTTTGCGTCCCATACCCCCACCGTAAACCCACAGGTCAGGGCAGGCGCGGGATCTCGATCGCCGGGCAGCGGTAGGATAATTCCCCACGTCACAACCTGCGGTCGGAAACGACTCCCACAGATCGGAGCACCGTGGAACGTGAGGACAGTGCGGCGCTGGCAGCGTTGGGGTTCACGCCGGAGGAACTGGAGGAACTTGACCTGTCGTCTCCCGCGACAGGGGATCCCGAGAGCCTGCTAGACGCGTACATCAGGCGCTCGAAGAAGAGTGAAGACCTTACGACGCTGAAGGGACACCTCCGTCAGATTGTCCAGTGGGGGCGCGGAGAGGGCCTGTCGGTCCGGCATGTGTGGTTCGAGCAGAAGAGCGCAAGCAAGGTGCACGTTAGGCGTGACGAGTTCGAGAACGCCACGGCCGCCGTTCTCGCAGGCCGTTCGAAGACGCTAGCCGTCTGGAAGACAGACCGCCTGGACCGTCGCGGCATGGGCACCGTAGGAACGTTGCTAGACGAGCTGGCCAGGCGAAAGTCACGGCTCGTGTCGACGTCGGAAGGGCTCGACAGCTCCAAGGGTGGTCGAATGGTGTTCGCCATCCTTGCCGAGCGAGCTAGCGACGAAGCCAAAGACATTTCGCTGCGCGTTCAGATCGGCCTCGATTCGCATCGGATCATCGGGCGCGCTCCGGGTGGCCAGCGTCCGTACGGAGTGATGAGCGTCGGTGACGGGCAGATCGGCCCAAACCCCGAAGAGTATCCAACAGCACGGAAGATCGCTGATCTTCTCCTCAAAGGGCTGGCCGGTACGACGGTCGCACATCGGATGAACGCAGAGGGGGCAACTACACGTAACGGCCGTCACTGGTCAGCCAATGCCATCGCACGCATGGCACAGTCTCCGCTCTGGGCCGGCCTGGTTCCCTACCGCGAGCGGCATACCGACGAGTTCGGAAACCCCATCGACAAGTGGGGCGGTTGGAAGGCTGATCTCCTCCTGGACGACAAGGGTCAGCCCGTGACGTGTGGGACCGGCGTCGTGTCCCTGACCGAGTGGTACGCCATAAAGGCGCAGTTCGCTTCCCGCACCTTCCGCGGCATCAAAGGTGCACACGGTGCAAAGCAAGCTGGGAAACTACTGACGGGGATCATGCGGTGTCCCGGCTGCCGCATCGGCATGGTTTCAGGAGGCGACTCCTACCGATGCCGAACGCGGCTGGAGGGCGGCCCGGCTGCCTGCCTCGGAGCGCGGACAGCCGCCGCGAGGGCTGACTTTGCAGTCGGGGAGATGTGGGTAACGCACGTGTCGGCACTTGAGCCTGATGACCCGGTGCTCCACGAGATCGCACGACGCTGGTTGACCTATCAGGACCCGGAGCAACAGGTACGTCACCGACACGTCAATGCGGCGCTGGGGGACGCTGAGCGCCGTGCGGAGGAGCTTGACGACGCCTATTACGTCCATGGCCGGATGAAGGCCGACAGACACGCACAGCTCTCCTCCGCCCTGGCGGCTCAGATCGAAGCGCTCCGAACCGAGATGGCTGTTCTCCAACGTCAGGCCGACCTCACACCGCTACTTGATGGCGTGCTACTTGCGGAAGCGTGGCAGGCGGCTGAACTGGTGGACAAGCGGATGCTGTTGCGGTGCGCGGTTGAGGAGCTGACCCTCCTCCCGTCCACCGGGCAGGGTGATCGACGTCCTCTGCTGGATCGACTGAAGGTGCGTTGGGTCGGTGACCCTGCGGACAACGAATGACGGCAATGCGCAGAGCGCCCGCGCGATCACTATCGAGCTGGGCTAGTCATTGCTGGGTGCCGACCATGGGCCTACTGGGGGCCGAGCAGGCAATTTGGCTCCGGGACGCCGGCAATAGTGCGCGACGAAGCGCCTGAGGACTTCGGACCGGTCGGTGTCATCAGGCACCGCCTGGCCGAATGCCTCCCACAGCTCAGCATCGATACGGAATCGACTGACCGGCGTCTTTGGTTGGTTAGGCATGCGCATGAGAGTACACGTGGTGTAGCTACACCAAAACCCGGAGAGGGCTTGCGGTGTGGCTACACCCATGCTTAAGGTGTAGCCACACCTAACGACGAAGCGCCCCGGATCTTGGCGGATGGCGGGGCGCTTCAACCTCACGGCGGAGGCACGCCATGTTCGCACAGCTTCCCATTCTCGTCGTCGCCCCCATCGAGACCGTCTCGGAGATCAACGCCCTCCGTGCGTACGCCTGGACTGTCGCTACGGAGCTGGGCGTGTCGACGACCTACGCGACCCACTCCGAATACTCCGTCACCGACTTCGCTGAGGTGCACGTCCCCTTCGAGGTGCTGGCTAGCCGGCGCCTGACCGACCTCACGCCCGTCGTGCTCATGGCGGAGGCTCTGGGGCTGCAAGTGCCGACGTACGAGCGTCAGGACCCGTCGGCGGGCGCGGAGTGCGTGTGCGGGCAGATGCAGACCGTCCGGACCGTGTACGGAGACGACGGCACCGTGTGGTGCGCGTCGTGCGTCGGAACGGCAGTCGGCTGCGTGCACTGCGGTGCCGACCCCTTCGATGAAAACATGATCATCGTGGAGGACAGAGAGCAGACTTTCATGCCTGTGTGCCGCCCCTGCATCGACGGAGCCCGCGCTGAGGGGATCAGGCTCCGTACTGTGACTCGTCAGCCCGCCGTCTCTACCGCCTGACGTCACTCGGAGTGACCGAAAGGGCTCGCCTCCTCCGTGGATGCGGGCCCTTCGGCGTCTCCGCTCGGAGACGGATGATCATGCGAGTTTGACTCGTCCTAGGCGTCGAGAGAGGAAGCGGACCGTCGACCTCCACTTCTCGTCCTCGTCGTCGAGTGCAGAGCGTAGCGATATCGAGATCATTACTACTCTGCGTAGATGCAGCGACCGATCGTGGTGTCAAAATGTCAAACTGACCCCCTACTTTCTAAACCCTTAACGCGTGTTAGAAGGTTTTGGGAACAGGGGTAAAGTTTGACACTTTGACACGCGGCCGTCGAAGACGCTGGCGCCGGGGCGGAGGACGGTAGCCGACGTGTAGTGACCGCGTCGGCCAATGCCGTGCGATCACTCAGCGTCCGCGCCGCGAATCATCGAGATCACGATGTGGTAACAAAAGAATCACCGTTGCAGGATCGGATTCCCGCTTGCGCAGGTCAGCGGCTTGACGGCTCGCTCCTCCATGTGTGCGACCCACACATGGACCCCATAACTAAGACAGAAGGAGAGATGGAGCGTCGCGAGTGGCGGGCGCTCCATCTCTTCTGAAGCTGGGAGACCCCGTGACGACCTCTATTCGGCGCGGTGTGGTCCCCTGGGCGGCTCGCCTCTCCTTCCTCTAGGCCGAGCCGCCTCCCCGTCCGGGCGTTGAGCTTGATGAGCTGCGCTCGCTCCGCCTGGACGGGCGTCCCGTCACCGTAGGCCGCCGCATGGCGGCCTTTTTTGTGCGCCCACACCAGATGGAGAGATAGGAGGCGGAGGCTCTGTGTCCACGGTCCTCTACGCATGCCGCGTGTGTCGCCGCGTGCTGCCCCGAAACTTGCAGAACTTCCATAAGGACGCCGCATGTCGCGATGGCCTCAAGACGCGCTGCAAGACCTGCACCAACCGAGCCATTCGTAACCACTACGCCGCTCATGCGCCCAGCGTCCTTCAGCGCCAGCGTGAGGCCCGTCAGCGGCGGGCAAAGGCGTTCGCGTCGTCCCCGCAATGGCAGGCCGCCTAGCGGCCGTGCAGAGCCACACAGACCCCTGGGCCTGCCTCCGACGAGGTGGGCCTTTTGTGTTTCCCGAGAGGAACCCATGAGCACTAACCCCGAACTGGATGCGGCATGGGCCACCATCCCCGCCCGCGTCACCGCTGACAAGGCGCTGGAGACAGTACGCGACGTGAAGCGACGGCTTCCGCCGGCTCCGGACCCCGACGCGGCTCGTCAGGCCGTGATCTCCGATGCCGTCATGGCTGTGACGACCGGCTCCCCCTGGCCGAAGGACGTCGGTAAGAAGGCGGTAGCCGCCTACACCGACGCTCTTGCCCCACACGCGGAGACAGCCGCCGTACTGGCCGCTGAAAAGGCTGCACAGACCAACGTGGAGAGCGTCCGTGAGGTCTACCGAGAGGACGCCCTGGAGGCCCTGGGAGGCAGTCTGACGGCGCTCATGGACGAGGTGCGGACCATCGTCGCCCGCTCCGGTCGCATCACCGACGGCGACGCCGCCATCACGGCCGGCGGAACGGCTGTGGAGGACTACGCGACGCTGACACGGCTCGTGGGACGGCTGGAGAACATCCGTCAGGCGCAGCGCTCGGTCATGGCTCCCATCGACCTCACGACGCCGACACCGGGCCTTGCGGACGCGTACCGGAACGGGCACGACGAAGTGACCGGCCTTCGTGCCGACCCCGCACCTGCTCACATCGTCCCCGCTCTACTGCGACGGAAGCCGCGCGGTGTCGAGTACCTGATCTGGCTCGCTGAGTCCGGGCGTGCGTGGGTCCCGACGTCGGAGGCTGACCTGTTGATGGAGCGCAGGATGCCCGACATCGGTGTCCCTGACGGGCCCGTCCGCGACATGAGTCCGCGCGTCGTCCCGATCCAGGCGCCCCCGGCGGTCGTACACCACGCCGCTGAGCGGACCCCCGACCTTCAACTGACCATGAGGAACAACTGACATGACCCCAGAAGAGATCGCTGCCGTCGCCGCTGAGCGCGACACCGCCCGCCAGGAGCTGGCACGCCTCCGTGTCGGCTTGACGAAGGGCCTGACGCCTGAACAGTCGGCACGCCTCCGCGGCGCTGACGAGGCGGAGATGACGGCAGACGCCGACGCACTGAAGGCGGAGTTCGGCGCTCCGCCGGCTCCCGCGCGTCCCGCGACCGGTTCCGGCTCCGACGTGAACGCGTCGGGACACATGGGCATCGAGCGAGGCGCGGCGCTCTACCGCGCGAAGCACGGCGTCGACGAGGACGGTGTGCGCGTCGCGCGCTACATGCCGCGTAGCGAGATGTTCGGCTGATGACCGGCCCCAAGCCCGCTGAGAGCCCCTGTGAGCACTGCGGGAAGACCGTTGTACAGAAGCGCGGTCCGGGCCGCTATCGGCGCTTTTGCAGCCCCCATCATGGCCGCTTGTACCGCCGGCGCTTCGCCTACTACACGCAGCCGCTCGGCTGCTGAACGGAAGACCACATGATCAGTCGTGCTGCGCTGAGCGCCGCTCAGAGCCTTCTCATCACAGCCGTAGTCGTCCATTGCGTCGACGGACGAACTATGACGGGCATTCTGCATCAGACCTACGTCGGAAACCCCGGCAATGCTGGTCTGACGCTCAGGGCCGATGGCTTGCTTTGCCCGTTCGACGAGTACGCCATTGCGTCGGTCGAAGCTGCGCTTCCGGCATGATCGGTCGCTGACGCCTCGTCACTGCCTACGCCACGCACGGATGATCTCCGCGCGCTGCTCAGGGGTTGTGCCCCTCAAGGTGTAGACCACGAGGGCACAGACGGCAGCCGTCGCTATGACGATGGCCAGTGCCAACAGCCTCGGTGACGAGGCGAGAAACGAAGCGAGCGGGCCCAACACTGCGTCCTCCACGACGGTGAAAGCCGCTTGCGGGGAGGACGTTGCGAGAAGGCAGCGACCTGCAACAGCAAGCGGCTGCCTGCCACGCACGAGGCCCGCTCTCGTGCGCCGTCATGTGACGGTGTGTTGCGGTCGTTCGCATCTACGCTAAGAGTCTGACCATAGGCCACGGTTCATCAGCGGGCAGAGTGGCATCCCGCAGTACGCGGAATCGCCCAGTCCTTAGCCCCTCCAGGGGGACGTTCTCCGCGTCCCACCAGGGGAAGCGTCCTAGGTTAAACGCGCTAGGTCGCGCCCCCGGCATTACATCTCGCCGAAGTTCACGCGCCAACGCTACCACCCCGGAACCCCAGGGGGTGACCCCCGGACGCCGACCCTCCGCATCGTTAAGGTGCTGGGCCTCGCTGTCTGTACGGGTCTGGGGGATGCCGCCTAGGCGTCCACAGGCGCCCGGAGGAGGGGCGTCGGTGCTATCGCCGGGGTGATTTGACCCCCGGATCGGCAGCCGGGCACACAACGTCTCGCCGAACTCACCCAAACTTTCTCCGCAGGTCAGGGCGCTAAAAGCGTTCGCGGCCGGTAGGATGTACCCATGACATCGACCCTCCTCCGCACGTGCGAGCACTGCGCCGGTCCGCTCCCCCTGATGGCCCGTCAGCACGCTCGCTACTGCGACACCCGATGCCGCTCACGCGCATTCCGGGAGCGGAGGGGGACGAGCACACAGCTCCCCATTGAACTGACGGACCGCGACAGGTGGATTCGTCGGAGCGCGACGAAGGTCCCATTGACGACGGCCGGCATGGCAGCGTCTTCGACCGACCCGCGGACGTGGAGCACTCACGCGGAGGCCGTAGCGTCCTCCGCTGGCGTCGGACTCGGCTTCGTCCTGTCCGACGTCGACGACGTGGTCTGTCTCGACCTGGACCACTGCATCCGCCCTGACGGCTCCCTGGAGCTGTGGGCGTCGTCCATCCTCCGCTCGGCGGGCGCCACCTACGTAGAGGTGTCCCCGAGCGGGGACGGACTGCACATCTGGGGCCGCGCGAACGTCCGGCAGGGACGACGCATCCGACGCCTGGACGGTACGGCCGTGGAGATCTACGGCACGGGCCGGTACATCGCAATGACGGGCCGCCGACACGGCTCCTGCCCGTCCGTTCTTGCGGATCTCTCCGCGGTCATCACTGCATTGACGTAGCGCCAGCTCACAACTCACTTCACAGCCCCGTGTGACGACAGGTCACGCGGGGCTTTTGCCATTCCTTGTTTCGGAGGGAACACCTCATGAATCCTGAGCCGCGCATCTGCCGCCGTAATGGGTGCTCGTTCGTCTGCCAGCGCCGAATCAGCAGAGGCGGTTGGCATCCGCACTGTAGCCAAGCCTGCCAACTCTGGGAGCGACGCGCCAAGCGTGCTGTGGCGGCAGCCGGGCCGGCGGAAGAGGTGGCTGAGTTGCTGCGTCTGTCCCGCGCGCTGGACGCTCGCCAGGCGGCCTTTGAGCCGGTCAGTGGCCTGTACCCTCCCGCACTTCCCTGAAGTCCGCTAGTCGGCTAGCGGACCCCTTCACAGACTTCCTACGCCCCGTCGTGCCGCCGGCCGACGGGGTTTCCCTATGCCCCCGGAGGGGCCGATGCAACTCGATACCGAACCAAAACTGTGCGGCCGTCCTGGCTGCCAACGGCCCGCATGGGCCGGCCTCTCCGACGAATTCGGTTGGGAGGACGACCCTTTCTGTTCTCTGGAGTGTAGGGCGTGGAGCGCCATCGCGCTCGAAGTCGCTAAGGCGCCATGGAGTGAAGCCGTAGAGCTGGCGGCAAAGCAACTCTGCGAAACGGCTGAACTGCTCGACCGCCGGCCTGTCCCCGCACTCGGGGAGGCGTGATGTCGGCAGATCTGGACATCGTAGGTACCGCTGGCGTTGACGTCGTCCCGATTGCACCGCTGTTCAACGAGAAATTGCGCGCCATGGTTCTTCCCCTTGCGGAGAAGCTGGGAAGGGACCTCGGACAGAAGATCGGCGACGCGCTGACGTTGCCTATCGCCCGCGCGATCCCTCGTGCCGTCGAAGAGGGCGTGAAGGCGTCCAAGGCCGGTGCCGCCCGTGGCGGTGAATCCACGGGCGGTGCTTTCGCCGACTCACTCCGTGCCAAGTTGACGGCGGCTTTCAAGGCCATGCCGAAACTGGACGTCGGCCTGACCGACACGGGCGTGGATGCGCAGCTCGCCCGTCTCCGGGCGAAGCTCGAAGACCTCCGCGCCAAGCGGATCGGCATCGACATCTCCGCTGAGGACGCAGACCGGAAGATCAGCGACCTTGACGCGCGCCTGGCGCGGCTCGGCGCTTCGTCGCCCAACGTCCGTGTCCGTGTGGACACCGCGACAGCCCGCGCGGCCCTTGCGGACTTCCGGGCGGAAGTAGCGGAGGCGACGCGGAGCCCGCTCGACGTCCGCGTACGCGTCGGAGGCTTCGAGCAGAACCTGATTTCCCGCGTGGAGGCCGTGCAGGCTGCTCTCCCCGCGATTCAGATCGACGCCGACACCGACCGTGCCAGTGCCTCACTGGACCGGTATCGCGCGGAGCTGGCGGTCATTCCCGTGCGGCTCCGAACCGACGCCGAATTTACCAGCGTTGAGGCGACGGCAGAGGTTGACCGGCTACGGGTGAGGCTCGATGAGCTGTCCCGCAACCGCACGGCGACAGTCGACGTTCGCGCTGATGCCGCCCGCGCGGCTGCGGAGCTGGCTGCCATCAGTGCTGAGGTCGACGCGCTCTCGGTGAAACGCGCAGACATCAAGGTCGACACGAGCGGCGCTCAGGGTGCGGTCCTTGCCCTGGCGATCAATATTGCTGCGCTGGCTGCCATTCCGGCAATCCCGGTCCTGGGTGCCGGGGTCGGTGCGCTGGTGTCCGCCTTTGCCGCCGCTGGTGCGGGCGCCGGAGCTTTCGGTCTCGTCGCCATCCCGGCAATCAAGGGCGTCGCCGCCGCTCTCCAGGCGCAGACGCAGGCATCGAACGAAACGACGAAGGCGACGAGCGCGCAGGCCAACGCGGGCAACACCGCCGCTCAGCGCGCCCTCCAGATGGCCGGAGCACAGCAGGCTCTTGCTTCGGCCCAGCGCTCCGCAGCACAGCAGATCTACTCTGCCAACGAGCAGATACAGCAGTCGGAGCGGGCGGTCGCTGACGCTGCGCAGGCTGCGGCTGAGCAGCGGAAGACTGCTCTCGCGTCGGTCACGGCGGCTGAGAAGTCTCTGGCCGACGCGCAGCGGGCAAGCAAGGCTGCGGAGGACGATCTCAGCGCGGCCCGTAAGAAGGCTGCTGATCAGCTCGCCAGCCTGAGCGACCAGCTTGCCGACGGGGACCTGTCGGCCCGTGAGGCCGATCTTCGCGTGCAGCGGGCTGCCGGAGACCTGAAGGCTGCCAAGAGCAGCCCGAAGACGAATCCGCTCGACCTCGCCGGGTACCAGCTTGCTTACGACCAGGCGGTCCAGGCTCAGAAGGAGCAGGCTCAGGCGCTGAAGGGCCTGAAGGAGTCGGCCGACGCTCAGCGCAAGGCCGGCGTAGACGGGGCCGACGTAGTCAAGACGGCTCAGCAGAAGCTCACCGATGCTCAGGCGAAGGCTGTGGACCAGGCTAAGGCGCTGGCTGACGCTCAGGCGAACGTCGGCAAGGTCGAGGCATCGTCCGCACGGGCTGTCGCTGACGCTCAGAAGCGTGAGGCCGACGCCTACCGCAACGCCGCAAACGTCCGCGCCAACGCTGCCGACTCCATCGTCAGTGCCGAGCGCGGCATTGCGTCTGCCCGGCTGTCCGCGTCGAAGGTCACTGTCGACGCCACGACGAAGGAAGACCTTCTCCAGAAGGCGTTGGCCAAGCTGACGCCGGCGGGACGGGACCTGTACGACGCCATCGCAGGCCCGAGAGGGCTGAAGGTCGCGTTCACGGCGTGGTCGAATTCGCTTCAGCCGCAGGTACTCCCGCTGTTCACCCGTGGTGTCGACAGCGCTAAGGCCACGCTCCCCGGCCTGACGCCGCTAGTGCTCAGTGCGGCTGACGGCATCGGGGTGCTCTACGACAAGGCGTCAGCCGCGCTGCGGACCCCGTTCTGGAAAAGCTTCAAGAGCGACATTGCGACGTCGGCTCAGCCCGCGATTGTCGGACTTGGCGTTGCGTTCGGCCACACCCTTGCGGGGATGGCCGGAATCGTAGACGCCTTCCTCCCGCACATGGCCGGTATCGCCAAGCACATGGACCGGATAACGGGCCGTTTCGCTAATTTCGGCAAGGGCCTGAAGGGCTCGCCGGCCTTTGAGAGCTTCCTGGAATACGTCAAGACGAACGGCCCGCTGCTGGCAGAGTTCATCGGGCACATTCTGTCCGCACTGACGGATGTCTCGAAGGCGCTCGCCCCGGCGTCGACCACGATGTTTTCCATTCTCGGCCCGCTTCTCGACGGAATCGGCTGGCTCGCCACTAACATTCCGGACCTCGTCCGCGCGATGTATGCGCTGTACCTGGTGGAAAAGCTGATCGCCCTTGGGACGAAGGCTCTGGCCGTGCCGATCGGAATCTACAACACGATTGTTGCCCTGGCGACACTGGAAACGTGGTCATGGGCGGCGGCAATCGAGGCGACGGGAATTCCCGAGCTGATTCTGATTATTGTCGTGGCGGTCGGCGCGCTGACGTACGGAATCATCTGGGCGTACAAGAACGTCGGATGGTTTCAGACAGCAGTCGATGCGTCCTGGACCGCCATCAAGGTGGCGTCGCTCTTTTTGTGGAACAGCGTGCTCAAGCCCACGTTCAGCGGAATCGTCACCGCGATCCAGTGGACTGGAAAAGCCGCAGTCTGGCTTTGGCAGACTGCCATAGGTCCCGCTTTCCAGTTCATCTGGGAGGCGGGGAAGATCATGGCGACGATTCTTGCCGTCGTGGTTTTCGGCCCGCTGTACATAGGCGTCAGAATCCTCGGGGCAGTTTTCTCATGGCTGTGGACCTATGCGGTCGGCCCCGCTTTCCGGGGGATTGCAACAGGTGCCACCTGGCTGTGGAAGACGGTACTGTCACCGATATTCAGGTTCATCGGTGACGGAGCTGTCGTCCTGTACCGGGGTTTCATAAAGCCGCAATTCGACCTCATGGTGATTACGGTCCGGGCACTCGGCGACGCCGCCTCATGGGCGTGGCGGAACGTGCTGCGGCCGACGTTTGCCCTGATCGGCGAGGGTGCGCACATCCTCTACGACAAGAGCCTCCGACCGGTGTTTGACCTGATCAAGTCCGGCATCAGCAAGGTGGCGGACGCGTTTGACGTCGCGGGGAAAAGCATCGCCGCCGTTTGGCGGGGCATCGAGGACAACGCCAAGACGCCCGTCAAGTTCGTCGTCGACAACGTCTACAACAACGCCATCCGACCCGTTTGGAACGACGTTGCGAAGATTACCGGCGTCGGTAAGCTCGATAAGATCGACCTCAAGAACTGGGCAACGGGCGGTGTCCTTCCCGGATATACACCGGGTCGTGATCCGCACGAATTCTTCTCCCCAACGGGAGGACGAATCGCGTTGTCTGGTGGTGAGGCCATCATGCGACCGGAATTCACGCGGGCTGTGGGCTCAGGATTCATCGACTACTTCAACCGTCTCGCTGCGACAAAGGGAGTTAGTGGCGTGCGCGCCGCTCTTGGCGGAGGAGGACGAACCCCCGGTTTCTTCGGCGGTGGCATCATCGACACCATTTCCGGAGCCGGAGGGAAGGCGCTCGACATCGCGTCGACAGTCGGCGATTACCTCGCCGACCCGGCAAAGATCTTCGAGAAGCTGATCAAAACCATTACCAATCAAGTGCGCGGTCTGGGCGATACGCCGTGGGCGTCGATGGTCGGCAAATTCCCTGTGGCCGTCGTCAAGGGTCTGGAGTCTAAGGCGGTCGATCTGCTGAAGGGCATTCTGCCAGGCGGAGGTGGAGGGCATGCAATTTCACCCGGTGTGGCCCACTGGAAGCCCGAGGTTCTGACGGCGCTGCAACTGACTGGCCAGTCGCCGGAACTGCTGAGCACTGTGCTCCGACGAATGAACCAGGAGTCCGGCGGCAACCCGACGATCGTCAACCGGACTGACTCCAACTGGATTGCTGGTCACCCGAGCGTCGGCCTTATGCAGGTGATTGAAGGCACTTTCCGGCAGTACGCCGGGCCTTTCAGGACCCGCGGACCTTTCGAGTACGGCGTCAGCGTCGACCCAATCGCCAACCTTTATGCGTCGATGAAGTACGCCCTGTCTCGCTACGGCTCCCTGGCGTCGGCCTACAACCGGGCCGGAGGCTACGACGAGGGCGGGTATCTGCCTCCGGGCGATTTCGGCGGGGTTTTCAATCACACGGGCAAGCCGGAGCCAGTTCTGACGGCGGGCCAGTGGGAGACGATGAAGGCTGCTGCCAGCGCCCGTAACGCACCGATCACGGTTGAGGCGCCGCAACTGACGGTTTACCTCGGAAACGACCGGCTTACGGAACACGTCGACTACCGCATCGAGATGTACGACGCCGCAGTGGCGGCAGGGATCACCACGGGGAGGAGGATCTGACGTCCTGATCCTGCCCCGCCGTGTCCCTCATGGATGCGGCGGGGCTTCTTTGCGTTCAGGCGTCGTCGACGTCAGTCGGCGGGGCGGACTCAGCAACGAAGGTGCCTCGCTGCGGTACCACGAAGAGGATCCCGTCCTCAACCAGCACAGCGATGGCACGGCGTACCGTGGTCCGCGCGAGACCGTATTCCTGCACGAGCTGAGTCTCACTAGAAATCATCCGCCCTGCCGCCCAGTCGCCACGGGTGACGCGTGCACGGATGATCTCCGCAAGCTGCCGGTAGGGCGTCAGCGGCGCTCCGTGGTCGATCTCTGCGTCCGGGTCGGCGTCCATGTCTACGACGCTAGGCGTCGCTGTCAGGCCCGCATCTTAGAGATACGTATCTGCACGTAGCGATACAAGGCGCTACATTGAAGGCAGCAGGGGTTTCCGCTGCCGAATGACCGGCAGTGGTGACAGCCGACGACGCGCACGAGGGGACAGCAATGGGGCTGACGGAGACGGCCGCACTCAGGCCGGGCGTACTGGCCTACGACGAGAACCTGAAGCGGACCGGCGACGTCGCGGAGGTGCTGGGGGCGTGGGTACACCTGCGCCCCAATCCTCCGGTCCCCGGCTACTACCCCTGGACGGCGTCGCTCAGCAACGTCAGGCCGGCGACGCCGGAGGAAGCGGCAGCCGTGTGGGAGGAGACGCCGTGAGCGACGGACTGGTCCGCGTGCAGGGCGTACCCGACGCCGTGTACGACCCACCGAAGATAGGCGACTCCCTGTCGCTCGTGGCAGTAAGGACGCATCTGGGGCGCTGTACGACATGTCAGCGGGGCGCGCTGTGCGAGACGGGCGCACGGCTAGTTAGCGCCCTTCGTCGGCCGGCTCACCGCGCCGCACGCCGCACCTCATAAACGCCCGCCCCGGGGAGCACGTCGCCAATGTGCTCAGGCGCCATGGAGCCGCTCCCGGGGCGGGTCTCTTTCCTCCTCCGCCAGTGACGGGCTACGGACTGGTGGAGGAGGGCCCGACGTCCGGCTGACGTCACGCCCGCCCGCACCGCGTCGGCCGGACACGAGCCCCCGTCTGAGTGCTGACGGGGGTTTTGTTGTGCGTTAACCCCATCGTGTGGTGGTCCCGTTGGCGGAACGCTTCTGCACCTCAGTCCCACTGTTTGATCGGTGGGAGGGAGGCGACATGCTTGAGAAGCCCTACGACGGCCCCTGTGTCCCTATGGAGGGGCCGTTGGGTAGGCAAACGCATTTCGAGATCACCTGTCTGACGTGTGAGGCGAGCGAGCCGGGTCGAAGCTTCGGTGTGCTCTTTCGGAGCCTCAACCCAGATGCCCTGAACAGATGGGAGGCGGAGCACGCTGCGAAGTTCTCCGAGACTCATATTTTCGACAAGTCGTACGTCGTCCATTGGCGCGCCGGGAACTGTGACCCTCCAGCACGACCGTGATCCGTAGAAACACCGAGGTCGCCCCGCTGTCGCGCTGATGGTGGGGCTTCGGCGTGTCTGTATTGCTAACATAGGGAATTAATCTCGATCGCGGGGCAGCGGTCCATCACCATCTCCAGGCCGGCCGCCCGGGTGCGCTCGTACGCCGCCTCGTCGATCACGTCGAGCTGGAACCACACCGCCTTCGCGCCCACGGCCACCGCGTCGTCCGCGACCCCACCCGCGAGCGAGGAGTTCACGAACACGTCGACCACGTCGACCGGGAACGGGATGTCGGCCAGCGAGGCGTACCCCTGCTCGCCGTGCACGGTCTCGGCCTTCGGGTGCACCGGCACGACCCGCTTGCCGAACCGCTGGAGCACGCCCGCGACTCCGTAGGCGGCCCGTGAGGTGTTGTTCGACAGCCCCACCACCGCCCAGGTGTCCCCGGTACCGGTCAGGATCTTCCGCACCGTCTCCGCGTCGCCGTACACGCCGTCCTCCAGCCGCTCGCCGTCACATCGTCCACGTACTGCCGTCGTGCCTGGTCAAACACGCCTCCCGCGCCCGCCATTCCCGGTCGCGGCCCGTAGGCTGACCGGATGGTGGACCGGTATCTGACGGTGGCGCGGGCGGGGGTCTGCGAGAGCGAGATCAAGCGCTCGCGGTTCCTGTGCGCGCTCGCGCCCGTGGCGAGCGAGGAGGCGGCGCAGGACTTCATCGCCCGCGTCCGCAAGGAGCACGCCGGGGCCAGCCACAACTGCTTCGCGTACGTCATCGGCCCCGAGGGGCGGCTGCACCGGGCCAGTGACGACGGGGAGCCGGGCGGGACGGCGGGCACACCGATGCTCCAGGCGCTGCTGGGCCGCGAGGTCCGGGACACGGCGGCCGTCGTGACGCGGTACTACGGCGGTGTCCAGCTCGGGGCGGGCGGACTGGCCCGCGCGTACGGGGGCGCCGTCACCGCCGCGCTGGACGAGATCGGCACGGTCGAGCGGCGGCGGCTCGTCCTGGTCACGGTCACCGTGGACCACCAGCGCGCCGGGCGGCTGGAGAACGAGCTGCGCGCCGCCGGACACGCCATCCGCGGTGTCGCGTACGCCGCCGCCGTGACCATCGACCTGGGCGTACCGCAGGCGGATCTCCCCGGCTTCCGTTCCTGGCTGGCGGACGCCACATCGGGCGCCGCCGAGGTGACGGTGGGCGGAAGCGCGTATGTGACCGTGACACCCTAGGACATGTGCGACTTTACGGACACGCCCTAGCGCCCTCGGGCGCGCTCCGCGAGGTCGGTGCGCAGGCGGGTGAGGCGGTCGATCTCGGCGTCCAGGAGGGCGAGCCGGCGGTCGACGACGTCGGCGAAGGAGCCGGGCCGGTCGGCGGACCCGTCGCAGGGGGCGGGCGGGTCGGCCGCCAGGAGGTGGAGGCGGTGGGCGCGGCTGCGCAGATCCTCGACGGTCAGGCCGAGGGTGAGCAGCTCACGGATCACGCGCAGCCGGGCGACCTCGGCGGGACCGTAGTCGCGCTGGCCGGAGCCGGTGCGGGCCGGTGGCGGCAGCAGGCCGCGCTGCTCGTAGAAGCGCAGTGCGCGCGGGGTGGTTCCGGCGGCTGCCGCCGCTTCGCCGATCCGCATCCGTCCCCCCGACGGTCCTCGTACCGCTAGCCCATTCCTACTCCAGCTCCACTATCGCAGCCCCGAAGTGCCGCCCGCCGATCAGATCCGGCAGCGCCTCGGGCGCGCGATCGATGCCGGTGACCGTCGTGTACGGGAAGCGGATCTCGCCCGAGCGCAGCCAGCCGCCGAAGCGCGCGGTCCACTCCGCCTCGACCTCCGGGTGGTCGGTACCGCTGTAGCCGCGCAGGGACAGGCCCTTGACGACGAGCCGGTACGAGTCGATCTCGACGGGAGCGCTGCCGCCCGCCCGGTCCGCGGAGAGCTGCCCGGACAGCGCGCCGATCAGCGCGAAGCGCGCGCCCTGGTTGGCCGCGCCGAGAGCCGCGGCCAACTGCTCGCCGCCGACGGTGTCCAGCACCACGTCCACACCGCCGGGCGCAGCCTCGGCGAGCTGACGCGCGAACGGCCCGGAGCCGCGCAACACGACCGCGTCGTAGCCGAGTTCGGAGCGCAGCCGGTCGGCCTTCCACGGCGAGCCCGTACTGCCGATCACCTGGGCCGCGCCCAGCAGCCTGGCGACCTGCCCGGCCAGTGTGCCGACCGCCCCCGCCGCGCCCGTGACGAAGACGGTGTCGCCCGCCCGCACCTGGGCCAGCCGGGTGAGCGCGCCGTACGCGGAGGAACCCTGGGCGAGATACGCCACCGGGTCGGGCAGCGTGTCGTCCAGCACGGCGCACTGGGCGGCGGGCACCAGCGCGTACTCGCGCCAGCCGAGCAGGTGCAGCACCGTGTCACCGGTACGCGGCCCGTCGCCGTCGGGCGCGGCGACCACCTCGCCGACGGCGGGCCCGAAGAGCGTGTCGCCGTGGCGCAGCGGCGGCAGCGGGACGCCGTCGCTCTCACCGCCGAGCAGGGTGCGCAGGCCGGGGAAGACGAGGAAGTGCCGGTTGCGGACGAGGACTTGGCCGGGGCCCGGCTCCGGGAGCGGCGTCTGCACGACGGCGAAGTCCCCGGGTGAGGGCAGTCCTCGGGGGTCGGCGACGATCCGCACTTCGCGGCTGGTGCGGGGCAGGACAGAGGGGCTTGCCTGAGGGGTTACCGGTGGCGTTGCGGACATGGACGGGTCTCCTGAGGACGCGCGGATTCGGGGCGGCGGTGTGGTGCGGTGCCGTCGGCCGGGGCGCGGTGACGTTAATCCCTGACCCGCGCGTCAGGGTCAAGCGGTGTGCCCTTTTAGGGGAGTTGCTGGCGAATTACAGGGTCTTACGCCAGTTTCCTGGCTTTCCGGTGACCTGATCAGCGATCTCCACCGCCTGCCGGGCGGCGACCTTCTACACTCCATGACCACCGCCGGTGAGCCACGGCGCACGGGCCGCGAGCCCGGATGAGAAGATCGCAGCGGTACGGATCGGGCGCCGGAAGCGGCGCGGCACAGGTGCCCGCGGAAGCCAGTCGAAGTCGTCTGACGCCCGCGGGAGTCGAGGAACGGCGAGGGTGAGCGTGCGGGTCGGAGCGGTCGCGTGAGATTTCTGCACACCTCGGACTGGCACCTGGGACGCTCCTTCCACCGCGTCAGCCTGCTCGACGCCCAGCGCGCCTTCCTCGACCACCTCGTGGACACCGTCCGCGCCGAACGCGTGGACGCCGTCCTCGTCGCCGGGGACGTCTACGACCGCGCGGTCCCGCCGCTGTCCGCCGTCGAACTCTTCGACGACGTACTGCACCGGCTCGCCGACCTGGACGTGCCCACCGTCATGATCTCCGGCAACCACGACTCGGCCCGGCGGCTCGGCGTCGGCGCCCGCGTCATGGGCCGCTCCGGCATCCACCTGCGCACCGACCCGGCGAGCTGCCACCGGCCCGTCGTGCTCACCGACGAACACGGCGACGTCGCCGTCTACGGGCTGCCGTACCTCGAACCGGCCCTGGCCCGCGAGGAGTTCGCCGCCGACCGGGCCGACCACACGGCGGTGCTCGGCGCCGCCATGGACCGGATCCGCGCCGACCTCGCCGAGCGCCCCGCGGGCACGCGCAGCGTCGTGCTCGCGCACGCCTTCGTCACCGGCGCCGCGCCCTGCGCCAGCGAGCGCGACATCACCGCGGGCGGCGTCGAGGCCGTACCCGCCGAGGTCTTCGACGGCGTCGACTACGTGGCACTCGGCCACCTGCACGGCTGCCAGACCCTCACCGAGCGCGACGCGACGGGCGAGCCCCTGGCCGAAGGCCAGGGGAGGATCCGCTACTCCGGCTCGCCGCTCGCGTACTCCTTCTCCGAGGAGCACCACCGCAAGAGCATGTGGCTGGTCGGCCTCGGCCCCGAAGGCGCCATCGACGCCGAACGGGTCGACACGCCCGTGCCGCGCGCGCTCGCCCGGATCCGCGGACGTCTCGACGACCTGATCGCCGACCCGGCGCTCGACCGGCACGAGGACGCCTGGGTGGAGGCCACCCTCACCGACCCCTTCCGCCCGCACGAGCCGATGGCCGCGCTCGCGAAACGCTTCCCGCACGTCCTCAGCCTCGCCTTCGAGCCCGAGACCGGTGACGACGACCCGCTCGCCTCGTACGCCAGGCGGCTGCGCGGGCGCAGCGACCAGCAGATCGCCGAGGACTTCGTCGCCCACGTCCGCGGCTCCGCGCCCGCCGCGCACGAGAGCGCCACGCTGAGCGCGGCCTTCGACGCGGTACGGGCGGACACCGTACGGACGGAACGCGCCTGATGCGACTGCACCGCCTCGAACTCACCGCCTTCGGCCCCTTCGCGGCCACCCAGCGCGTCGACTTCGACGAACTCTCCGCCGCCGGGCTCTTCCTCCTGCACGGCCCCACCGGCTCCGGCAAGACCTCCGTCCTGGACGGCGTCTGTTACGCCCTCTACGGCCAGGTGCCCGGCGCCCGGCCGGTGACGCGGCTGCGCAGCGACCACGCGGCGGCGGGCACCGCCACCGAGGTCGTCCTCGAACTGACCGTGGGGACACGGCGGTTGGAGATCACCCGGCGGCCCGAGCAGCCGCGGGCGAAGAAGCGCGGCACCGGCACCACCATGGACAAGGCCGTCACGCTGCTGCGCGAGCACAAGGACGGCGGATGGCAGGCGCTGTCCAAGTCGCACCAGGAGATCGGCGAGGAGATCAAGCAGCTCGTCGGCATGAGCTGCGAGCAGTTCTGCCAGGTCGTGCTGCTGCCGCAGGGCGAATTCGCCACCTTCCTGCGCGCGAGCGCCACCGAAAGGACCGCACTGCTCGGACGGCTCTTCGACACGCGCCGCTTCAAGGCCGTCGAGCACTGGCTGCGCGACCGCAAGCAGGACGCGGCCGGGCGGCTCGCCGCCGGTGACAAGGGGCTGGTCCACCTCGCCGAGCGGATGCGCCAGGCCGCGGGCGGCCTGGCGGCCGGGGCCGTTGCTGACGGAGCGCCGGACGAAGGCCCTTCGCCCGAAGGGCTGTTGGAGTGGGCCGCGGTCCTGCGCTGCGACGCCCGCGAGACCGCCACGATCGCCGCGCAGGCCCTGCGGCACGCCGAGGCCGCCCACCGCGCCGCCGCCACCGGCTTCGACGCCGCCCGCGACCTCTCCACCCTCCAGTCCCGGCACGCCGAGGCCCGCCGCCGCGCCGCCGCCCTCGACGGTGAGCGCGCCCACCGCGCCGCCGCCCGCGACCGACTGGCCCGCGCCCACCGCGCCGCGACCGTCGAACCCGCCCTCGCCCTGCGCGACAAGGCCGCCCTCCAACACCGCGAAGCCGTCGCCCTCGAACACCGCGTCCTCACGGACCTGACGACCGCGGGCGAACAGCCCCCGACGCCCGCCGTACCGCACCACCGATCCCCGGTGGAGACGCCCGCCCGGCAGGCGGCCGGTCCACTGGCGGCCGACGCGCCGGGCCCCCGACCGGCTTCCGCCCCGGCCGAGCCCGGCCGGTCCTCGGACGGCCAAGACACCGGGCCCGGTGGCCAGTCGCCGCACGGCGGGCCCGGCGGGCAGCGGTCGGCCGGTGGGCCCGCCGATCGGGCGTCGATCGGGTACGGCGAAGAGCGGACCGTCGGCCCGACCGAGGTCAGGTCCGTGGACCGTCACGACGTCAGGCTCGGCGAGCAACGGAAGGCCGGCCGGGGCGAGGTGGCACCCGAATCCGCCTCTGTGTCGCTCAACAGCCCGGCGGAGCACGGGCCTTGGCGCGCCGAGGCGCTGGCGGGACGCGCGGGGGAGCTGCGGGAGGAGCTGGGCGGCCTCGCCCGGGCCGGAGAGGCCGAGCAGCGCGTGCGGGAGATCGCCGAGCGGCGCGCGGCGCTCGACCGGGAGGAGCGCGCGGACGAGGGAGCCGTACGCGAGGCCGACGGTTGGCTGGAGGAGTGGCCGACGCTGCGCACCGCCTTGCAGGCCAGGGCGGACGGCGCGGCCGAGGCCGCGACCAGGGCTGCGGGCCTGGCGGCTGAGCTGGAGACCGCGCGCCGCCGCAGGGACGCGGCGGACCAACGCGACCGGCTGGCGCAGGAGTTGACGCGGGCTCAGGACCGGGCGCGGGACGCGCGGGACACGGCGGCACGGGCCAGGGAGACGTGGCAGGACCTGCGGGAGGCCAGGATCGACGGCATCGCCGCCGAATTGGCCGAGCAGTTGGCGGACGGCGAGCCCTGCCGGGTGTGCGGCTCGCCGGAACACCCCGCCCCCGCGCGGCCCGCCGCGCAGCAGGTCACCCGCGCCGACGAGGACGCGGCGGGCGCGGCCTACGAACGCGCCACGGCCGGGCATGAGTCGGCGCGTGCCGAAGCCGACCGGATCGGGGCCGCGTGGGAGGCCGCAGCCGCCACGGCGGGGGACGAGCCCCTGGCCCGGCTGACCGCCGCCTGCGTCGTACTGGAGGCCGAACACTCCACCGCCGCAGGCGCGGCGGCCGACGTGTCCGAGGCGCGCCGGGCGCTGGAGCGCGCGGAACAGGAGCGCGACCGCCGCACGGCGCAGCGGCACGAAGCACAGAGCAGGACCGACGTACGCACCTCGCGGCGGGAGGAACTGGACGCGCAGCAGCGCCGGTTGAGCGCCGAGTTGGCCCAGGCGCGGGCCGGGTACGCGAGCGTCGCGGACCGGCGGGCCCGGCTGTCGGCGCGGATCGCGCTGCTCGACCGGGCGGCGCACGCCGTACGCGACCGGAGCGACAGCCGGCAGCGGCTCGCGGAGGCCGACACGGCGCTCGCGGAGGCCGCGACGCGCGCCGGTTTCGCGGCCCCCGCCGACGCCGAGGCCGCGCTGCTCGACCCGGAACGGCTGTGGCGCGCCGAGCGCGAGGCCGAGGCGTGGGCCAAGGAGGAGGCCGCCGTCGAAGCGGATCTCGCCGCGCCCGAACCCGCCGCGGCGGCCCAACTGCCGCCCGCGGACCCGGCAGCCGCGCAGGCCGCACTCGCCGCCGCGACCGACCGGCTGCGTGCCGCATCGGCCGCCGAGTCCGCCGCCGCGACCCGCCGCGCCGAACTCGACCGGCTGTCCGCGCAGGCCGCCACCCGTACCAGGGAACTCGCCCCGGCCCGCGCGGAGTTCGACGCCATCGCGCGGCTCTCCGACCTCGCCTCCGCCACCACCGCGGAGAACCGCTACCGGATGGAGCTGGAGACGTATGTGCTGGCGGCGCGGCTGGAACAGGTCGCCGCCGCGGCGGCCGTACGCCTCCAGCGCATGTCCTCGGGCCGCTACACCCTCGTGCACACCGACGCGCGCGGCGGCGGCCGGGCCAAGTCGGGGCTCGGCCTGATGGTGGTCGACGCCTGGACCGGCACCGAACGCGACACCGCGACGCTCTCCGGCGGCGAGACCTTCTTCGCGTCGCTCGCCCTCGCGCTCGGCCTCGCCGATGTCGTGACCGACGAGGCGGGCGGCGCCCGCCTCGACACCCTCTTCATCGACGAGGGCTTCGGCAGCCTCGACGACCAGACCCTCGACGAAGTGCTCGACGTCCTCGACGGCCTGCGGGAACGCGACCGCGCGGTGGGCATCGTCAGCCACGTCGCCGACCTGCGGCACCGCATCCCGGCCCAACTGCGGGTCGTCAAGGGCAGGGACGGATCGAGCGTGCGGATGCGGACCGGGGCACCTGCCGCCGCCGGAGGCGGGCCGGTCAGAGCGTGAGGGGGCGCCGCTCCAGCGGTGAGGAGTAGACGATGCTGGTCGTGACCGCGCCGAGCCCGGCGATCCGCCCGGTGGTCTCCTCCAGATGCCGCATGGACCGCGCCGCGACCTTCATCACGAAGCAGTCGTCCCCCGTCACGTGATGCGCCTCGAGCACTTCGGGGGTGGTCGCCAGCATGTCGTGGAACGGCCGGTAATTGCCGGTCGGATAGCGCAGCCGGACCATCGCGAGGATCGGCAGCCCGATCCGGTCGTGGTCGATCACCGCCGAATATCCGGTGATCACCCCGGCCTCCTCCAGGCGCCGGACCCGCTCCGTGACGGCGCTCGGCGACATCGAGACGGTACGGGCCAGCTCGGCGTAACTGGCCCGGCCGTCGCGTTGCAGGGCCTCCAGCAGCCGCCAGTCGGTCGGGTCGAGGGAATAAGCGGTCATGCACGAGGGATAGCAGGGGAAAGCCCGGCCGATCAAGGCATTTGCGGGGGAAGCGCACTTCCGGCAAGCCGGGCGCGACCGTAGATTCTGCGCCATGACACAGCGGACATCCCAGCTCAGCGCCACCCCTGCCACCGCCGTCGGCCCGGTCCTGCGGGTGCCACCGGCAGCCCCCGCCGACGCCGCCGCGTACTTCGCGGCCTCCCTGGCCTTCCACACCGACGTCTCCGATGTCGCCGCGTCACTGGAGGCGGCCCGCGCCACGGGCGGCGACCCCGGCTTCGTCGTGCTCGACTCCCGCTCCACCGAGTCCTGGGACCAGGGCCACATCCCCGGCGCCGTCCACCTGCCGACCGCGCGCGTCCCCGAACTCGCCGCCGAATTCCTCGACCGCGACGTCCCGGTCGTCGTCCACTGCTGGGGCCCCGCCTGCAACGGCGCCACCCGCGCCGCCCTCGCCCTGGCCGGCCTCGGCTACCGGGTCAAGGAAATGCTCGGCGGCATGGAGTACTGGATCCGCGAGGGCTACGCGTACGAGACGGCCGACGGCCCCGCCCGGCGCGCGGCCGACCCCCTGACCGCGCCGGTCGGCGCCGACGACTGCGGCTGCTGACCCTGACGTCCGCCTGTTCGGCCGTTCAGTCCGGCAGCGACGTCAGCTCGTACGCCCACAGCTCGCCGCGGTCCGCGACCCGCACGAAGCCGACGCGCTCCAGAACGGCCTGCGACGGGCGGTTCGCCGGTTCCGTGGTGGCGAGCACCACCAGCACACCCGGCTGCGCGAGCGCCCACTGGCACAGCACCCGCGCCGCGTCCGTGGCCCAGCCCGCGCCCCGCCCCGACTCCGACAGGTCGTACCCGATCTCCACCGCGCCGCCGTCCGGCGGCCCGTGGAACCCGGCGCCGCCCAGCGCCACCAGGTCGTCACTGCGCTGTATCGCGAAGACGCCCCAGCCCGGCCGGTAGACGCCCGCCGCGGCGGCGGCCACCGTCATCGAGGCCGCGCCCACCGTGCCGTCCCCCGGCACGCCGTCGACCCACACCAACCCGGCGGGCTTGCCGTCCGCCAACAGCGCCGCGTCCTCCGGAAGCTGCTCACGCAGGGTCAACCGGCCCTGCGTCAGCACCAGCCGTCCACCGTCATGGGAAGCGTGCAACGTCATCGAGCCGTACCGCCTTCTGCGAGCTGTCGTCCCGGCGTCGAACCGGAAGGCAGCAGCGTAACCGTCTCGCGCGGCGACCCCGTGCCGAGGGCCGCGCCCGGCTTTTCCGCGGGCGGGGGGAACCGCGCGACCGGCCCCCACGGGGCCGCGGGCACAGGGTCGCCCCAGTGGGGCAGACGCTGTTTCGCGACCACCGGACCGGTGGGGGCCGAGCGCGCGGTTCCTCCCCCGGCGCGTCTTCGGGGCACAGGTCTCCCCGGGGGGCGAGGCGGGGCTCGCGTCACCGGGAAATGCCCCGACCGGAGGTCAGAGCGCCGAGATCTCCGCCACCAGGTCGTCGAGTCCCAGCGACCCGAGCGACAGGGCCGCCATGTGCCACGCCTTGGCGTCGAAGGCGTCGCCGTGCGCCGCGCGAGCGGTCTCGCGGCCGGTGAGCCAGGCACGCTCGCCGAGCTTGTAGCCGATGGCCTGGCCGGGCATGCCGAGGTAGCGGATGAGCTCGCTGTCGACGAAGTCGGCGGGCCGGCCGCTGTGGAGGCCGAAGAACTCGCGGGCCAGCTCGGGCGTCCAGCGCTCGCCCGGGTGGAAGGGCGAGTCGGCGGGGATGTCCAGTTCGAGGTGCATGCCGATGTCGACGATGACGCGGTTGGCCCGCATCATCTGGGCGTCCAGGTACCCCAGGCGCCGCTCGGGGTCGGTGAGGAAGCCCAGCTCGTCCATGAGGCGCTCGGCGTACAGCGCCCAGCCCTCCGCGTTGGCGCTGACCATGCCGACGGTGGCCTGGTAGCGGGACAGGCTCTCGGCGACGTGCACCCACTGCGCGATCTGGAGGTGATGGCCCGGCACACCCTCGTGGTACCAGGTGGAGACCAGGTCGAAGATCGGGAAACGGGTCTTGCCCATCGTCGGCAGCCACGTACGGCCGGGACGGCTGAAGTCCTCCGAAGGACCGGTGTAGTACGGGGCCGCCGCGCCGCCGGGGGGCGCGATCCGGGACTCGACGCGCTTGACCCGGTCGGCCAGCTCGAAGTGCGTACCGTCCAGCGCCTGGATCGCCTCGTCCATCAGGCCCTGGAGCCAGTCGCGTACCTCGTCCACGCCCTCGATGGCGGTGCCGTGCTGGTCCAGGTGGGCCAGCACCTCCCAGGGGGACTTGTCGGGCAGGATCTTCGCGGCCTCGGCGACCATCTCGGCGTGGATGCGGTGGTATTCGGACCAGCCGTACGCGTACGCCTCGTCCAGGTCGAGGTCCGTACCGTTCCACAGCCGGCACCAGCGGGCGTAGCGCTCGCGGCCCACGGTGTCGGACGTGCCCTCGGCGGCGGGGGCGTACGTGTCGCGCAGCCAGTCGCGCAGGGCCGCGTAGGCGGCGGTGGTCTCGGCGGCGGCGGCGTCCAGCTCGGCGCGCAGCTCCTGCGGCCCCTCGGCGACGAGCGCGGTGAACCAGCTCTCCCCGCCGTCGTCGCCGATCCACTCACCGATCTGGCCGATGACCGTCGACACCTGGCGCGGGCCCGCGTACAGCTTGCGGGACAGGCCCTCGGCGAGCGCGGCGCGGTAACTGTCGAGCGCGGCCGGGACGGCGCGCAGCCGGGCGGCGAGGTCGGCGTAGTCCGCCGCGGAGTCGGTCGGCATGAGGGTGAACGCGTCCCGGACGCTGTGCGCGGGGGAGCTGAGGTTGCTCACCGCGCGCAGGTGCTCGTCGGCCGCGTGCACGGCGAGTTCCGCGCTCAGCCGCTCGCGCAGCAGCCGCGCGCACCGCCGCTCGGCGTCGCTCTCGCCACCGGGCCGCGCCTCCGCCTCGGTCAACCGGTCCAGCGTGGCACGGGCCAGCGCGGCCAGCGCGTCGGCGCCGGCCGGTGAGAAGTCCGGCAGGCGGCGGGCGCTGCCGGGGGCGCCGAGGTAGGTGCCGAGGACCGGGTCGAGAGCGAGGAGATCGTCGACGTAGGTGTCGGCGACCTGGCGGGGCAGAGGGCTGCTGGTGATATTGGACATGGCGCCATCCTGGTACGAGACCGGCCCTCGCGTCACCACCATTGTGTGCGTGGTGCCTTACGCCTGGGGCGTACGCCGCAGCTGGGGGCGTGTTCCCCGGCCCTCGCGCCCCGCGGAACAGCCCCGCCGGGCCCGTACGGATCGGACCGTCCGGGTCACGGCGTGGGCGGCAGCAGCGGGCCGCACGCCCACTGCTGGAAGATCAGCCGCGTCTCGACCCGCGCGACCTCCCGCCGTGAGGTGAACTCGTCGATCACCAGCCGCTGGAGATCGGTGGCACCGGTCACCGCGACATGCACCAGATAGTCGTCGGGCCCGGTGAGGTGGAACAGGGCGCGGGACTCCGGCAGCGCGCGGACGCGGTCCACGAACGGTGTGATCAGCTCCCTGCGGTGCGGCCGTACCTGCACCAGAAGAAGCGCCTCCAGACCGCGGCCCAGCTTCGCCGGGTCCAGCCGCAGCTCGTGCCCGAGGATCACGCCGCCGCGCCGCAGCCGGGCCACCCGGTCGAGGCAGGTCGACGGCGCCACACCGACGGCCGCCGCGAGGTCGCGGTACGTGGTCCGGGCATCGTTCTGCAGCAGCCGGAGAATCTCCAGATCCACCGGATCCAGCGCGACGGAATCAGACATCGGGCGAACGTAGCACGGGCGTTCTCCCACGACGCCCGGTGAGCGTTCAGCCTGGAGCACATGGAGACGACAGCAGCAACGACACCGTCCCGGCCCCGCCTGACCCTGGCCACCGAGGCCGTGCACGCCGGGCGCGAAGACCTCGCGGCCCTCGGCGTGCACGCCGTGCCGCTCGACCTGTCCACCACCTACCCGTCGTACGACAGCCGCGCCGAGGCCCGGCGGATCGACGCCTTCGCCGCCACCGGTGAACAGCTCGAAGGCCCGCCCGTCTACGCCCGGCTGGACAATCCCACCACCGCCCGCTTCGAGACCGCGCTGGCCCGGCTGGAGGGCACCGAGGCCGCGGTGGCCTTCGCCAGCGGGATGGCCGCGCTGACCGCCTGCCTGCTGGCGCGCGCCGCCGACGGGCTGCGCCATGTCGTCGCCGTCCGGCCGCTGTACGGATGCAGCGACCACCTGCTGACGGCCGGACTTCTCGGTACCGAGGTGACCTGGACCGACCCGGCGGGCATCGCGGACGCGATGCGGCCCGACACCGGTCTCGTCATCGTCGAGACGCCCGCCAACCCGACGCTCGCGGAGGTCGACCTGCGGGCCGTCGCCCACTCCTGCGGCACCGTGCCGCTGCTGGTCGACAACACCTTCGCCACGCCCGTACTCCAGCGGCCCGCCGAATCCGGCGCCCGGATCGTGCTGCACAGCGCGACCAAGTACCTGGGCGGCCACGGCGACGTGCTCGGCGGCGCCGTGGCCTGCGACGAGGATTTCGCGCGGCGCCTGCGCAAGGTGCGGTTCGCCACCGGAGGCGTCCTGCACCCGCTCGCCGGCTACCTCCTGCTGCGCGGGCTCTCCACCCTTCCGGTACGCATGCGGGCGGCCTCCGCGACCGCCGCGGAACTGGCCCGGCGCCTCACCGCCGATCCCCGCGTGGGCGCCGTCCACTACCCGCGGATCGGCGGCGCCATGATCGCCTTCGAAGTCATCGGCGACCCCCACGCCGTCATCGGCGCCGTCCGGCTCATCACCCCGGCCGTCAGCCTCGGCAGCGTCGACACCCTCATCCAGCACCCCGCCTCCATCAGCCACCGCATCGTCCCCGAGGCCGATCGCTCCCGCTCCGGCGTCAGCGAACGGCTCCTCCGCCTTTCGGTCGGCCTCGAAGACGTCGACGACCTCTGGTTCGACCTGACGCTCGCGCTCGCGTCCTCCACTACCTCGGCCGCACCCGGCGTACGTCGCATCGACGTCTGACCGCGGTCTCCGCTGACGCAGGAGGGTAGGCCGATCGTTTGAGGGGCGCGGGGAACTGCGCGCTCAGCTCGCGCGGTGGCACGTCTGAGAACCGGCCCCAGTGGGGCAGTTGCTGTGTGTTTTCGGGCTGACAGCCCGGTGGGGGCGGGCCGCGCAGTTCCCCGCGCCCCTGGAAATCAGGCCCTGCGCGACGGCAGCGCACCTCTCCCGCGCCCCTGAAGAGCAGGCCCTGCGCGACGGCAGCGCGCCCTTCCCGCGCCCCTGGGGGGCGTGACCCGAAGCGTCAGGTGCGGTCCTGGGTGGTGCGGGGGAGGGGGGAAGGGGCGTCGGCAGACGCCAGGGTGGCGGTGATGACGAGGGTGCCGTCCTCGACCTGGTAGTCGAGCGGCAGCGCAAGCTCGCGCATGGCGGCGACCATGCCGGTGTTGGTCGACTGCGTGACAGCGTAAACGCTGTCACGCCCGGCCTCGGCGGTCATGGCGACCAGCTTGCGCAGCATGGCCGCACCGATGCCGCGCCGCTGCCAGCCGTCCTCGACGAGGAGGGCGACCTCGTTCTCGTCGCCGTCCCAGAGAAGATGGCCGAGGGCGACCAGACGGCCGGAGGCGGTCTCGACGGCGAGGGACTGGCCGAAGCGGGGGCTGAGCAGGTGGGCGAGGTAGCGGTCGGCGTCGCCCACGGGGCCGTGGTAGCGCAGGGCGAGAGTGCCGGGGGAGCAGCGCTCGTGCATCGCCAGGGCGGCTTCGCGGTCCTCGGGCCCGGCGCGGCGGATCGTGATCTCGTTGCCCTCGGGGAGCGTCAGGACGTCCCTGGCGTCGGGCGTCCTGGCCCCGAGGCGCGCGCCGAGCCGCGCGTCGAGTTCCAGCAGGGCCCGCGCCCTGGCGAACTCGGTGGGCGTGAAGGGGAGATGGTCGCGCTGGACGGTGATCGTGCCGCCCGACGGGTCGCGCAGCCGCATCACGGTGCCGTCGAGCGCGTCCTCGGCGTGAGCGGGGGCGTCGGCGGGCGCGGGCGTCGAGCGGATGGTGCAACGGCCGAACAACTGCCGCAGCGCGAGCGGCAGTTCCGCCGCGTCGAGCGCCGTACGGGTGGCCAGGGTGAGCATGCGGGTCGGGGTGTCCACCAGGTCGTGGGCGTCCGCCCGCTCCGTCCATGTGTCGGTGCCGCCCGCGGCGGTGACGGTCCGGGCGAGCGCCGTGGCGGGCAGCGCCGCAGGGGCCCGCAGCAGGAACTCGTCCACCGTGCCGTCGGCCAGCGGGTGCGTCTGAAGGGTGACGATGTCGACGCGGCTGCCCGCGAGCGCCGTGCACACCGCGCCCAGGCTGCCGGGGGCGTCGCGCACGGTCGTCCGCAGCCGCCACAGCGTCGTCTCGCCGTCGGTACGGCCGCCCGCGCGCTCGGCGCCTGCCTCGTCGGCGGATGCGTCGGCGCGTCCGTCCTCGCCCGTCCGCGGCGCGGCGGCCGGTGGCGCGTGGCCGCGCCCGCGTGCCCACCAGGTGTGGAAGCCCGCCACCGCGAGCAGCGCCGCCGCCGACATGACCAGCAGCACCCGGCCGTCGGGTCCGTGCCCCACCGTCTCGGCGATCAGGTCGGCGGTGGCCATCGCCGTGAACAGCGCGGCCACTTCGACGAATTCGCGGCGCCAGTGAGGCTGACGGGATCCGGGATGGGCAGGAGTCGACTGAGACATACGTCTACCATGCCTAAGATGTGTTGCGTGATCACGAACGTTCCGTGACCGGCCGGTAAAGGACGGATCTTTTCGGTTAACTTACGTTTTCAACGTTTTTGCCGAATGCGCCCCTCTCGCGCCGGAGTGCGGCATCCATGGCCCCATGGTCAACGAGCCCCCGCGCCGCCTACGATGGCCCGACTTCACCCCGCCGCGGACCACCCGAGCCGCCCTACCCGCGCCGAAGCAGCTACCCCCACCGGCGCAGCGACGATGACTGCAGAACAGACACCGCACACCTTCCAGGTCGATCTGCGTGGCCTGGTGGATCTCCTCTCCCACCACCTCTACTCCAGCCCGAAGGTCTACCTGCGGGAACTTCTGCAGAACGGCGTCGACGCGATCACCGCCCGCCGCGCGCAGGACCAGGACGCGCCCGCCCGCGTCCTGCTGCACACCGAACCCGGCGCGCTGCGCGTCGAGGACACCGGGATCGGCCTCACCGAGGCCGACGTGCACAATCTGCTGGCCACCATCGGACGCAGCTCCAAGCGCGACGCGCTGGAGAACGGCATCGCCTCCGCCCGCACCGAATTCCTCGGCCAGTTCGGCATCGGCCTGCTGGCCTGCTTCGTCGTCGCCGACACCATCCGCGTGGTCAGCCGCTCCGCCCGCACCCCGGACGCGCCGCCGGTCGAATGGTCCGCGCGCGACGACGGCTCGTACACCGTACGCACGCTGCCGGACGACGCCAGGACCGAACCCGGCACCACCGTGCACCTCACCGCGCGGCCCGGCGCCGCCGACTGGTTCACACCCGAGCGGGTCACCGCCGTCACCCGCGACTTCGGCTCGCTGCTGCCGTACGACATCCGGGTGGACGACACGCCCGTCACCGACCGGCCGCCGGTCTGGGAGCGCCGCCACGCCAGCGCCGGGGCCCGCCGGGTGGAGTTGGCCAGGCACTGCCAGGAGCAGTTCGGCTTCCTGCCGCTGGACGCCATCGACCTCGACGTGCCGGTCGCCGGAGTGCGCGGCATCGCGTACGTCCTGCCCTCCGCCGTCAGCCCGGCCCAGCGCGCGGGCCACCGCGTGCACCTCAAGGGCATGCTGCTCACCGACCGCGCCGACGAACTCCTCCCGGACTGGGCCTTCTTCGTCCGCTGCGTCATCGACACCGACAGCCTGCGGCCGACCGCGTCCCGCGAACACCTCTACGCCGACGAGACGCTCGCCGCCGTCCGCGACGCGCTGGGCGAGCGGATCAAGGAGTGGCTGACGACGCTGGCCGCGGGCGAGCCGGAACGCCTCGGACACTTCCTGTCCGTGCACCACCTCGGCGTGAAGACGCTCGCCCGGCACGACCCCGACCTGCTGCGGGTGATGCTGCCCTGGCTGCCGTTCGAGACCACCGACGGGCAGCAGTCGCTCGACGAATTCGCCCGCCGCCACCCGACCGTGCACTTCACCCGCACCGTCGAGGAATTCCGCCAGGTCGCCGCCATCGCCGCCGCCCAGGGCATGGGCGTGGTCAACGGCGGTTACACGTACGACGCCGACCTGGTCGGGATGCTCCCGCGGGTACGGCCGGGCACCCCGGTCGCGGAACTGGACGCCGACACCGTCACCGCCCACCTCGACACGGTCGACCCGGCCGAGGAACTGGCCCTGTCCGGCTTCCTCGCCGTCGCCCGCGCCGCACTCGACCCGCTGGGGTGCGACGTCGTCCTGCGCACGTTCCACCCGCTGACCGTCCCCGCGCTGCACCTCGACGACCGGTCGGCCCGGCACGAGCGCGCCCGCGAGGAGGAAGAGGAACAGGCCGACGACCTGTGGGCGGGCATCCTCGGATCGCTGCGCGGCACCGCGCCCAGGGCCCGGCTGGTCCTGAACCACCTCAACCCGCTGGTGCGCAGGATCGGCGCGCTCGGCGCCCGCGACCTGGTGGCCAGCTCCGTCGAAGCGCTCTACGGGCAGGCGCTGTTGATGGCGCAGCGGCCGTTGCGGCCCGCCGACACCGCGCTGCTCAACCGGGCCTTCCTCGACCTGCTCCAGTGGGCCACCGACCACCCGGCCGGGCAGGAGGAGGGCCGATGAGGACGACGTGTCCGACCGGGCCCCGGCGCGGCGTCCCAGGGAGCCCACGATGACCGGCGAGCCCACGACCGCGGCGGATCTGCACCGGGCCATCCAGGAGAACGCGGCGGAGCCGGAGGGCGCGGCCCGCAACGCCCGCGCCGAGCGCATCGCCGAGGAGGCCGACCGCACCGGTGACCGGCCGCTGATCATCGAGGCGCTGTTCAATCTGCTCACCGCGTACAACTACAGCTCCGAGTCCGACAAGAGATTCGTGCCCTTCGCGAAGGCGCTGCGGATGTGGGACGAACAGCCGGGCGACTTCGACGAGTTCAGCGCCAAGAGCCTGCACTGGTACTTCAAGTGGGTCTCCAGCGGCATGCTCGACCAGCCGCACATCCCGCTGGCCGCCATCGAGAAATGGCAGGCCGAGATGGAACACCGCTACCGGCTCGCCGGATACTCCGAACGCGCCGTACGGCAGGGCCAGTTCAGGATCGCCCGGCACATCGGCGACCTGCCGCGCGCCGAGGCCGCCTTCGCCGCGTGGCTGGCCGCCGACCGCGACGTGATGAGCGACTGCCACGCCTGCGAACTGCACGCCCAGGGCGGCTGGCGGGTGCGCCTCGGCGACGACCGGCGGGCGCTGGAGAGCTGGCAGCCGGTGCTGGCGGGCGAGTTGACGTGTGCGCACGAGCCGCACGGGGTGCTGGCCTCCTCGCTGCTGCCGCTGCTCAGGACCGGCAGCGCCGACCTGGCCCGCGCCAACCACCTGCGCGGCTACCGGATGGTCCGGTCGATGGAGAGCATGCGGTCCGCCGTCGCCCAGCACATCGAATTCTGCGCGCTCACCGGCAACGAGGCGCGCGGCCTGGAGATCCTGGCCGCACACCCCGCGCACTTCACCGCCGCGGGCGACCCCGACAGCCTCATGGACCACCACGCCGTCACCGCGCTGCTCACCGCACGGCTCACCGCGCTCGGCCACGCCGACCGACCGGTGCCGGGACCGGCGGGACGTGACTGGACCGCCGCCGACCTGCACACCCATGCCCGCACCCGCGCCCTGGAGTTGGCGCACAGCTTCGACGCCCGCAACGGCACACGGGCCGTCTCCGAGGCCGTACGGGAGCGGATGGCGCGCCAACCCCTGCTGGAGCGGCTGCCGTTGGGAATTCGGGCGGCGCGGCTCGGCGAGGCGGCTGGCACGGAGGAGGGACCGGCCCTTCCCCCGCCGCGGGCCGACTCCGTACCGGCAGAACCCGCCGCCGACGACCTGCCGGACATGGTCGCCGAGGCGCGGCGGCTCAGCGGCGGCGGCGACCCGCGGGCCCACCAGGCGTGGGCGGACGTGGCCGCCGCCGTGGAACGGACCGGCGCCGAAGTGGACGCCGCGGCGCGCGCGGAGATCACCGACAACGCCGCGATGGCCGCGATCGGCGAACCCGTACGGTCCCGCGAGCTGTTCCTGCGCGCCGCGCGGCAGTTCGAGGACGCGCGGGAGCCGGGGGAGGCCGCGGCGAGCCGGGCCCGCGCCGCCTACGCGCTCGCGCTCACCGGCGAGGCGGACGAGGCGCTGCGGGCGGTCGAGGAGCAGTGCGCGGTGCTGCGCGACCTGCACGGCGGGGAGCGGGCCACCGCCCGCCAGGTCAGCGGCGCGGGTCTGCTGCGCTGCCGCGTCCTGCTGGCCGCCGCGGCGGGAGGCGACGACGAGGCCCGGCGGGCCGCGCTCGCGGAGGCCGCCCAACAGGCCGCCGACGTGGCCGAGTTCAGCGACGAGCACCAGGCCGAGCCGGGGATGACCGGACGACTCGCGGACGCCACCGTCATGCTCGGACGGCTCGCCGCGGGCCGCGGCGACGGCGAGCGGGCCGTCCGACTCCTCACCCGAGGAGCCGAGTTGCACCACGCGGCGGAACAGCCCTGGTACGCGGCCGAGCCCGAGGCGGCCCTCGCCGACCTGACACTGCGCGGCGGTGACCCCGAGACCGCGGCCGACTGCGCGCGCGCCGCGCTCGACCACGGCGCCGACGTACTCGAACCGCCGCACCGCGCCCATCTGCACCTGCTCATCGCCCAGGCGCGCGCCGCGCTCGGCGACGACGAACAGGCCGCGGCCGAGGCGCTGGAGGCCGCGACCTGGGCCGACGAAGCCGGCCACGGCGACGACATGGGCGCCACCGGCCGGCTGCTGTTCGGCGGCGCGCTGCGGCGGCTCGGCCGGGCCGAGGAGGGCGCCTGCGTCCTGGAGTCCGTGCTTCCCGACCTGGAACGCGGCGGCAACGAGGCCCAGATCGTCCAGGCCCGCTGGTGGCTCGCCGAGTGCCAACTCGACCTCGGCGAGGCCCGCGAGGCCGCCGGGCAGTTCCTGCGCGCCGCCCGGATCGCCGAGGGCTGGGACGACCCCTGCGACCACGCCATGCTCGCCAATCTCGCCGCCGACGCGCTCAACCGCGCCGGTCTGCACGACGAGGCCGTACGCGCCTACGCCCGCGCCGAGGACCTCTGGCGCGCCGTGGGCGACCCGCACGCCCTGATCCGCACCCTGCGCGCCCGCGCCTGGATCGAAGTCGGTGAAGGCCGCGGCGGCATCACCGTGGCCCGCTCCCTCATGACCGCCGCCGCCGACACCGTGCGTCAGGCACTCGAAGCCGCCGACCCCGACGACGGGACGGCCACCGCCCACCTGCGCGTGGACCTCGCCGACACCTACCGCCAGACCGCCGAGATCGTCCTACGCGCGGCGGACGGCACCGTCGGCTCCGACGACGGTCCGGGCGACACGGACGCCGTCCACGAGGAGGCCCTGGCACTGGCCGACCTCGCCATCGCCACCCTCACCCCGCTGGGCGCCACCGCCCGCGACGACCGCACCGCCGCCACCCTCATGGCCGCCTGGCTGGAAGCCGACCTCGCCCGCCCCGCCGCCGCCGCCACCCGCGCCCGTACCGTCACCGCCGAATACGCCGACGCCCAGGACCCCACGGCCGACGCCCGCCGCGCCGAGGCCGCCTCGATCCTCGACTACACCAGCGCCGACCGGGCGGACGACGAGAGCTGAGGCCGGGCTCAGGACCGCTCGTCTCAGCGCGGTGCGGCCGACTCCGCCCTGGCCAGCAGCTCGACCGCGCGAGTGATCGACTCCGGGGACAGGTGCGCGTACCCGATGACCAACCGGACGCCGGGCACCCGCGTCGGCGCGTGCTCGTAGTCGGACAGGGGGCGGAGGGTGATTCCGGCGGCGGTCGCGGCGGACAGCAGACGGGACGGGGGTCCGCAGCGCGGTGGGAGGGTGACGATGGCGTGCAGACCGGCGGCGATGCCGCTGGTCGTGGCGCCGGGGAAGTACGCGGCGAGCGCGGTGGTGAGCGTGTCGCGGCGGCGGCGGTAGAGGCGCTGGCAGCGGCGGAGGTGGCGGTCGTACTGCCCGGAGGTGAGGAAGTCGGCCAGGACGGCCTGCTCGGTGACCGGGTTGCCGAGGTCCATCGTGCGCTTGCGCGCGGCGGCGTCGGCGATGATGTCCGGCGGCGCGACGAGCCAGCCGAGCCGCAGCCCAGGGGCGAGGGTCTTGCTCACCGAGCCGGTGTAGGCGACATGGCCGGGCGCCAGGCCCTGGAGGGCGCCGACCGGCGCGCGGTCGTAGCGGAAGTCGCCGTCGTAGTCGTCCTCGATGACGAGACCGTCGACCGTACGGGCCCAGTCGGTGAGTTGGGCGCGCCGCCGCGCCGAGTACGCGACCCCGGTCGGGAACTGGTGGCAGGGCGTGACGATGGCGGACCGTACTCCGGCGGCGGCCAGCGCCGTCACCGACAGGCCCTCCTCGTCGACGGGCACCGGCACCGCCGTCAGCCCCGTCGCGCCGAGCAGCCCGCTCTGCTCGGGGCTGCCCGGGTCCTCGACGGCCGTCGCGCGCTCGCCGCGCCCGCGCAGGACGAAGCCGAGCAGGGTGTGCGCCTGGGCCACGCCGGAGCAGACCATCACCTGGTCGGGGTCCGCGGCCACCCCGCGCCGCCTGGCCAGCAACTCAGCGAGCGCCTCGCGCAGTTCGGGCAGGCCGCGCGGATCCGGGTAGCCGAAGGCGCGGTGCGGGAGCCGGGCGATCACCCGCCGGTGGGCGGCCGACCACGCGGCCCTCGGGAACAGGGAGAGGTCCGGCAGACCCGGCCTGAGGTCCGCGGGACCGCCCCGGTCGTCCACGGCGGGCATGGCCGTCGCGGCCGGTACGGGTACGGCGCCCGCGCCCGTCACCCACGTGCCGGAGCCCTGCCGCCCGCTGAGATACCCCTCGGCCGTGAGCTGCGCGTACGCGTCGGTGACCAGGCCCCTCGACACGCCGAGGTCGGCGGCCAGTTCGCGGCTGGCGGGCAGTTGCGTGCCGGGCGCGAGCCGCCCCGAGCGCACGGCGTCCCGCAGCGCCGCCTGGAGCGCCCGCCCCCGACCCCGCGGCGACGCCCCCGCGGAGGGCAGCAACAGCTCCCACGCGGCGGTCCACCCCTCGGGCTGGGCGCCGTGCGGCCCGCCGTCCGGCGGGCCCGCCGGGACCGCCGTCCGGGGTACGTCCGACCCGGCCGCCGCGGTCGGCGTGCCGCCCGCCCCCTCCGGGTCCGCACCGGCACCATCCGAATTGGTCCTCTTAACTCCCATGGGAATGGACCTTAAACCGGACCGCTTGTCTCCATACCGTCGTCGTATGAACTCATCCCCACGCGCCGGCTTCCTCTTCGCCACTGTCGCCTGTGTCCTGGTCGGCGCGTCCTTCACCGCGGGCGGCGCGCTCGTGGACTATCCGCACGCGGGCGGCCAGGCGCTGCGTTACGGCTCGGCCTGTCTGCTGCTCCTGTGGCCCGCGCGCAAAGGCGCCGTGCGGAGACTGCGGGCGCTGACCGTACGCCAGTGGGCGCTGGCGGCGGGCGTGGCGGCGATCGGCATGGTCGGCTTCAACCTCGCGATCCTCGCGGCCGAGCGCACCGCGGAACCGGCGGTGCCGGGCGTGCTGGTCGGGTGCGCCCCGGTCGTGGTCGCGGTGCTCGTACCGCTCGGGGCGGGGCGGCGGCCGACGCGGACGGTCGCCGCGGGGGCCGTGCTCGTGGCGTCCGGCGCCTTCGTGGTGCAGGGCTGGGGCGGCACGGACGGCGTGGGGCTGTTCTGGTCGGTGATGGCGTTGGTGGGGGAGTGCGGATTCGCTCTGCTGGCGGCGCCGTTGGTGAAGCCGCTGGGGCCGCCGCTGCTGTCGGCGTGCGTGTGCGCGCTGGCCGCCGTGGAGGCGGGGACGCTGGGGCTGGTGACCGAGGGCCGGGCGGCGGTGCGCGTACCCACCGGATCCGAGGCGCTGGCGCTCGGCTGGCAGTCGCTGGTGGCCACCGTGATCGGATTCCTGTGCTGGTACGCGGGCGTGCAGCGGATCGGCACCGAGCGCGCCACCCTCTTCTCCGGGCTGATCCCGGTGTCCGCCGCGGTGACCGCGCCCTTGGTGGCGGTCGGCACCTTCGGGGCGGGTCAACTCGCGGGCAGCGTCCTGGTCGCGGTCGGTGTCGCCGTCGGCTCGGGAGCGCTGCGGTCCCGCCGACGGCCGCTCGCGAAGGAACCTTCCGCGAACCGCCCTCTCGCGAACCGGCCTCTCGCGAAGCCCCTTCCCGCGAACCCGCTTCCCGAGCACCGGCTTCCCGAGCACGTACCCGACCGCGATCGGCGGACCGTTCCGGCGGCGGACGCCCCATAGCCGGATGGCAAAATTCCGCGCGGCCGGGAACTCCCGCTGGGGTGGGCGAGTTGTGACAGTACGGGCCGGTGCGCGACACCGGTCCGGCCAGCAGCCCCGACCGGGCGCCCCCGTCCCGGTCGGGGCGTCGTCCGCCCGGTGCCGCCGCGCGCGGCGCCTCCCGCACGGTCCCTCGGCGGCGCCGAGGGACCGTGCGGCGCGTCACCAGACCTCCGTGAGTGCTTACTTGGCGCCGAGCACCTGCTGGAGCGGATCGATCGCGAAGTACGCCAGGAAGCACACCGACACACCCCACACCAGCGGATGCACCTCGCGCGCCTTGCCCAGCACGATCTTGATCACGACGAAGGACAGGAAGCCCGCGCCGATCCCGTTGGTGATGCTGTAGGTGAAGGGCATCACGGCGATGGTGAGGAAGGCCGGGATGCCGATGTCGTACTGCGTCCAGTCGATGGTGCGGACCTGCGCCATGAGCAGGAAGCCGACCGCGACCAGGGCGGGGGCGGCGGCCTGGGACGGGACGACGCCGGCGAGCGGGGTCAGGAAGAGCGCCACCACGAAGAGCGCGCCGGTGACGACGCTGGCCAGACCCGTACGGGCGCCCTCGCCGACACCCGCGGCGGATTCCACGTAGGCGGTGTTGGAGGAGGCGGAGGCCGCGCCGCCCGCGACGGCGGCGGCGCCGTCGATGAACAGCACGCGGCCGATGTTCGGCACCCGGCCCTGCTCGTCCAGCAGACCGGCCTCGTTGGAGATGCCGACGATCGTGCCCATCGCGTCGAAGAAGTCCGACAGCACGAGGGTGAAGACGAAGAGCGCGGCCGTGACGATGCCCGCCTCGCGGAAGCCGCCGAAGAGGCTGAAGTGACCGATCAGCCCGAAGTCGGGCGTGGACGTCACATGGTGCGGCACCTTGGGCACGGTCAGGCCCCACGCCGAGTCGGGCAGGTCGGCGATCTTGTTGACGACGATCGCCACGATCGTCATGACCACGATGCTGATCAGGATCGCGCCCTTGATCCGCCGCGCGACCAGCGCGACCGTCAGCAGCACACCGAGGCAGAAGACCAGCACCGGCCAGCCGGTGAGCGTCCCGGTCGCGCCGAGCTGCACCGGGACCGTCGTCTTCGCCGCGTCGGGGATACGGCTGGCGAATCCGGCGTCCACGAAGCCGATGAAGGCGATGAACAGGCCGATGCCCACGCTGATCGCCTGTTTGATCGGCTGCGGGATCGCGTTCATGATCGCCTCGCGCAGGCCGGTCGCGACGAGCACGCAGATCAGCAGGCCCTCCAGGACGACCAGGCCCATCGCGTCGGGCCAGCTCATCTTGGGCGCGAGCTGGAAGGCCACCACGGCGTTCAGGCCGAGACCGGCCGCGATCGCCAGCGGGAGGTTGCCGCCGACGCCCATGATCGCGGTCATCACGGCCGCCACCAGCGCGGTGGCGGTGGTGAGTTGGGCGACCGAGAGGTGGTGCCCGAACTTGTCCGTGGCGCTGCCCAGGATGATCGGGTTGAGCACGAGGATGTACGCCATCGTGAAGAAGGTGGCGAGACCGCCGCGTATCTCCCGGCCGGGCGTGGATCCGCGCTCCGATATCCGGAAGTAGCGGTCCAGCGGACTGGCCGCGGGTGGTGGTCCGGACGACGGCTTCTCCGCGTCCACGACGGGTCCTGACATGGTGCTCCTCTGGATTCAACAAACGGTGGAACGAGGGCGGGGCACACGGATTGTGCTCCCCGGTCGGCCGCGGCGGGTTTCCGTGGCGTTACCCCGTATCACCGTCGGGTTTCAGTCATGCCCAGGTCAACACCCGCGTCGTTTCCCACGGACATCACGAACGGCGTCTCAGCACACCGTCAACAACTCATGAACGTCTCGCGCGCCCGCCCCATAGCAGGCCGTCGCGTTCGAGGATTGGTCTTGACCAAGTTCACGAGGCGGCTCTATCTTCGAGACGTAGTAGTGCAAGGACCTTTAATAAATAGTGGTTCGGAAACAAGGCTGAACAAGCCGAGGGTGTGGCCGACAAGCCAGAGCCCGTCGCGGACCCGGTGATTGCGAGGACAGGGTGGGGACCACGCAGCTCGAATCGGTGCAGGAGCCGAAGTACTGGCACCTGAAGACCGTGCTGAACGACGCCCTCGACTCGGAGTTCGAGGTCGGTGAGATCCTGCCGAACGAGCGGGACCTGGCCGCCCGCTTCGGTGTCGCGCGCGCGACGCTCCGGCAGGCGCTCGAACAGTTGGAACTCGAAGGGCGCCTCCAGCGGCGCAGGGGGGTCGGCACCACCGTGGCACCGCCGCGGATGGGCGTGTCCGTGGGACCGGTCGCCGAGGCGTGGCCCGGCTCCGGCCGTGACTCCTGGAACACGGTGGGCTGCGTCGAGGCCGCCGCGCCCGGCCCGATCGCCGCGCTCCTCGGCACCGGCGGCGACGAGGCGGTGCACACCATCCGCCGCGAGCGCGTGATGCGCGGCCAGCACGTCGCGACCGAGCTGCTGTACGTGCCCCCGGCCTCGGTGCCCGAGCTGTCGACGATGCTCACGCCCGCCAACCACGGCCCCGCCGTCCTGCGCGAGTTGCACACGCTGGAGCTGGAGGGCGAAGACCGCTCCGTCGAGCTGGGCTCGGCCAGCGCCCAGGACGCCAAGCAGCTCGACCGGCTGCCCGGCGCGCCCGTCCTGGTCGTCACCACCCGCTACTTCTCCGAGGGCCGGGTCGCCGCCGCGTCGGTGGCCACGTACCGCGCCGACACCTGCCGGCTGACCTTCGGCGACTCGGGTGCTCTTGAGGTCACCCACCACCAGGACGACAGCCGCCAGGCTTCCTGAACCGGGCGGCTGCCCCGGCGGCGAGCGCCCACCGGTCGAGACGACCGGAGGCGCCGAGCCCGGCGGCCGTACGCCGACCCGACGTCACCATGGCGCGGTACTGATACGTCAGTGCCGCGCCAGTGACGTCTGCTCCACCGCGAAGAGCTGCTCCTCGACATGGTCCAGGGCCAGCCGCAGGGCGCCGGTCGCGATGGCCTCCTGCCCGAGCGCGGACAGCGTCACCTTCGGGGGCCGCAGACAGTAGCGCGCCAGCTCGGAACGGAGCGGCTCCAGGACCCCGTCGAGGCCCGCCGCCCAGCCGCCGACGACCACCAGCTCCGGGTCGATCGCCAGCACCAGCGCGGCGACGTCGTGCACCAGGCGGCGAAGGAAGCGCTCGACGGCGTCCTTGGCCTGTACGTCGCCCTTCTTCGCCAGCGCGAAGACCCGCGCGACCGCAGGTTCGTCGAGCGGGTGCAGCGGGGTGCCGGTGGTCGACAGCAGGTGCTCGGGCGTGACCTCGCGGCCCAGCAGGTGCAGGGCGCCGATCTCGCCCGCCGCGCCGCCGAAGCCGCGGTGCAGCCGCCCGCCGATCAGCGAACCCGCGCCGGGGCTCAGCCCGGCCAGGACGAAGACCACGTCGTCGGTGTCGACCGCGACACCCTTCCAGTGCTCGGCGACCGCCGCGACATTCGCGTCGTTCTCCACCAGCACCGGACAGCGGAAGGAGCGCTGCAACCGCTCGCCCAGCGGCAGCCCCGTCCAGCCGGGCAGCGCCGTGCTCAGCCGGACCTCGCCGTGCGCCTCCACGATGCCGGGGCTGCCCACGCCGACCGCCCACAGGGTGCTGCGGGCCACCCCGGCCTTGCGCAGCAGCTCGGCGACCGTGCCGCGGACCCGCTCCAGCCGGTCGTCGGCGGACGCGGCCTCGTCGACCTCGCGGCCGTGCGAGCCCAGCACCTGGCCGCTGAGGTCCGACAGCACCACCCGTACCTGGTGCGCGCCGATCTCGATGCCCAGCAGATGCCCGGCCTCGGCGTGGAAACGGAACCTGCGGGCGGGACGGCCCTGTTTGCGCGCGTCGGCGCCCTCGGGGGCCACCTCGACCACCAGGTCCGACTCGGCCAGGCCCTCGATGACGCCCTCGACGGTGGGCCGCGACAGTCCCGTGCTGTGCACCAGCTCGGTCAGCGTCGGGGCCTGCGCCCCGCGCAGCGCATGGAGGACGACCGCGGAATTGATCCGCCGGAGCAGGGATGGGTCCCCGCCGGTGAGCCGCCCCAACGTATGTCCTCCCAGCCTGTACCTGTGTGTGGCGGATCGTACCGGGCGCGGGCCGTCGCGGCGAGTGGTCGCCCGTACCCGCCAAGACGCGTGGCGTCCCGTAAGCGCTGACGGGACGCCAAACGTCCTACGGGGACGGTGCGCGGGACGGGTGGAGTGCCGGTGCCGCGCGCGGCCGTCCCGCCGGCCCAGGCGGAACGGCAGGGCGGGGGGCTACGGCTTCGGCTCGTGACCCGCGGCGACGCGCAGCCGGGCGAACTCCTCCGCGAGAGCGGCCGGCGACCAGTGCGCGTTGAGGCCGCTGGGGCTCGGCAGCGCCCAGATCCGGGTCGTGCCGATCGTCCGCTCCTGCGGGCCGACCTGGGCGTGCTTGTCCGCGAAGGCCACCCGGTAGGCGGTGACGCCCAGTACGGCGAGCCAGCCGGGCCGGTACTCCTCGACCTTCACGGTCAGCTGCTTCCCGCCCTCGACCAGCTCCCGCGCCGTCAGCTCGTCGGCCCGCGCGGTCGCCCGCCCGGCCACGTTGGTGATCCCGAGGCCGAGCGCGAGCATGTCCTCCTGCTCGGCCGGGGCGAACCGGCGCGGGGTGAAACCGGAGGCGTGCAGCGCGGGCCAGAAGCGGTTGCCCGGCCGGGCGAAGTGCTGCCCGAGATGCGCGGACATCAGCCCCGGATTGATCCCGCAGAACAGCACCCGCAGACCGCCCCCGATGACATCGTCCAGGGTGCGGTCGCGGGCCGCCGTGAGCTGTTCCGGAGTCATACGGGCTGCCGCCTGCTCGTCCTGCTCGTCCCGGTGGTCAGAGGATCGCGCCGGGGCGGTACGCGGCGGCCCGCGGGTGCGCCTTGGTGACGTCCTCGATCCGCCGGACGACCTCGGCGACCTGTCCGGCCGCCGCGCCCGTGAACGACAGCCGGTCGGCCATCAGCGCGTCGAGACCCGCCCGGTCCAGCGGGATCCGCGCGTCGGCGGCGAGCCGGTCGAGCAGTTCGTTGCGCTCGGTGCCCTGCTCGCGCATGGCCAGCGCGGACGCCACCGCGTTCTCCTTGATCGCCTCGTGCGCGACCTCGCGGCCGACGCCCGCGCGCACCGCGCCCATCAGCACCTTCGTGGTGGCCAGGAACGGCAGGTAGCGGTCCAGTTCGCGGGCGACGACGGCCGGGAAGGCACCGAATTCGTCCAGCACCGTCAGGAACGTCTCCAGCAGCCCGTCGAAGGCGAAGAAGGCGTCGGGCAGCGCGACCCGGCGCACCACCGAGCACGACACATCGCCCTCGTTCCACTGGTCGCCCGCCAGCTCGCCGGTCATCGACGCGTAACCGCGCAGGATCACCATCAGGCCGTTGACGCGTTCGCAGGAACGGGTGTTCATCTTGTGCGGCATCGCCGACGAGCCGACCTGGCCCGGCTTGAAGCCCTCGGTGACCAGCTCGTGCCCGGCCATCAGCCGGATCGTCTTGGCCAGCGACGAGGGACCGGCGGCGAGCTGCACCAGCGCCGTCACCGCGTCGTAGTCCAGCGACCGCGGGTACACCTGGCCGACCGAGGTGAAGGCCCGCGAGAAGCCGAGGTGGTCGGCGATCCGCTGCTCCAGATCCGCCAGCTTCGCGCTGTCGCCGCCCAGCAGGTCCAGCATGTCCTGCGCGGTGCCGACCGGACCCTTGATGCCGCGCAGCGCATAGCGGCCGATCAGGTCCTCGACCCGCTCGAAGGCCACCAGCAGTTCGTCCGCGGTCGTCGCGAAGCGCTTGCCCAACGTCGTCGCCTGCGCCGCCACATTGTGCGAGCGGCCCGCCATCACCAGCTCCGCGTACTCACCCGCGAGCTGCCCCAGCCGCGCGAGCACCGCGACCGTACGGTCCCTGACGTGCTCCAGCGACAGCCGGATCTGAAGCTGCTCCACATTCTCCGTCAGGTCCCGTGACGTCATGCCCTTGTGGACCTGCTCATGCCCGGCCAGCGCGTTGAACTCCTCGATGCGCGCCTTCACATCGTGCCGGGTGACCTTCTCGCGCTCCGCGATCGAGCCGAGGTCGACCCGCTCGACCACCCGCTCGTAATCCGCGATGGCCTGCTCCGGCACCTCGATCCCCAGGTCCTTCTGCGCCCGCAGCACGGCCAGCCACAGCCTGCGCTCCAGCACCACCTTCTGCTCGGGAGACCACAAGGTGGCCAGCTCCGCCGAGGCGTAGCGGCCGGCGAGGACATTGGGGATGCGCGGCTTAGCAGTCACGTGCGGAGAGTTTACCGGGTATCCGGGCGGCCGGATTCCGCCGGTCACACGCGCCGGAGCCCTGGTCAGCGGTCCGGGAACGGGGCCGTGACCGCCGCGCGCGGCAGGTGCCCCCGGCGCCGTACCACTGCCGAGTCGACCCGGGTCTGTCGTAGGTCTGCGCCGGGCGTACGCGGCCGCCCGGACGCTTCCGCGCGTCGGTTCGCGCCCTGTCCCCGGTGATCGGCGAGGTCCCACGATCGAGGTGTGGCGATTCGCACGATTTCTGCCACATGTTCTGCTACCCGGTCACCCGGCTGTCCGGGACCGAGACGGAAGGAACACGCTCATGAGCACGTCATCAGGGGACGGACCTCCGCAGGACGAGGTCCGCGCGGTCACCACCGCCCAACTGACCCAGGTCGCCGACAACGGCATCTGGGGCACGGGCGCGAGCGTCAATCCCGACGCGGCCAACCTGGGCGAGGCGCTGGTCGCCGCGTTGCAGGGCAACACCACCCAGAACCTGCTGCCGCGCGACCTGCGCCGGCTCACCGACGACGTGCTGCGGGTCGCCACCGTCGGCTTCCCGTGGATCCGGGCCCAGGACGGGACCCGGCTGGCGGCACACACCATCAGGCTCAACTCCGCGGAACCGCGCCCGCTGGTCATCCTCCCCGCGGGCTGGACCCCGGTCGGCTGGCCGCTGTTCGAGTACGCGCACCTGACCCTGGCCCTCAAGGGCTACCACGTGCTGGCGTACACCCCGCGCGGGATCGGCCTGACCGTGAACATCCCCGGCCACGGGTACGTGGACGGCCCGTTCACCTCGGGCGGCTTCATCGACGTCGGCGGACCCAACGACTGGGCCGACGGGTCCTCGGTGATCGACTACGCGCAGGAGCACTTCGCGCCGAGCAGGATCGGATTCCTGGGCGAGTCCTACGGGTCCGGGATCAGCCAGCTCGTCGCGGCGAACGACGACCGGGTGGACGCGGTCGTGGCGCTGAGCACCTGGGGCAATCTGGCCACCAGCCTCTACCACCACGACACCCGGCACCTCCAGGCCGTGGCCGTCCTGCTCGCCCTGACCGGCGGACCCGTGGAGCGCAAATTCGACGAGGCCACCCAGCAGATCCTGGCGGACTTCCACGCGAATCAGAACATGGACGCGGTCGTGGCGTGGGGCACGGAGCGCGCACCGGAGGCGTACACCGACGCCACCAACGACCGCGGTGTGCCGACCTTCATCTCCAACACCTGGCACGAGGGCCTGTTCCCGGTCAACCAGGTGCTGGCCACCTTCAACCGCCTCACCGTCCCCAAGCGGCTGAACATGTGGATCGGTGACCACGCGGTGCCGGAGGGTCCCGGACTGACCGGACCGCTGGCCGGGCCGACCGGCCCCAACCTCGCGATGGCCGAGGCGTACGCCTGGCTCGACCACCACCTGCGGGGCGAGGCGAACGACGTGCCCGACTGGCCCCAGGTCAACAACCAGATCATGTTCACCTACGAGACCCGGCCGGGCACCGGCACCGGAGACGACACCGTCGTCACCCCGGCGCGGCGCGAACCCCGGCAGACCTGGGGCGACGTCACCGTCTCCACCGAACGCTGGTATCTGGCCAACACCGGGGCCGGGCGCCGGGACGGGTCACTGACCGAGGAGCCCGCGCCCGGCTGGTCGCGCGGGTTCATCGCCGGGCACCTGACCGAGGCCACGGCGGTGGACGGGATCGTGGCGACCGGCAACGCCGAGTGGAACGGCAATCCGAAGACCTACGAGACGGAGAAGTTCGACCGGCAGCACCTGGCGCTGTGGGCCACCGATCCGCTCCCCGCGGGCGCGGACCGGCACGTGGCGCGCCGGATTCGCGGCATCCCCGAGGTCCGGCTGACCGTGCGCAGCTCCGCCGCGTCCACGACCCTGGTCGCGTACCTCTTCGACATCGCCGAGGACCGGACGGCGCGGATCGTCACGCACGAGCCGTACACCCTGTCCGACCTCGTGCCCGGCCAGGACACCACCGTCACCTGGCAGCTCCAGGCCGCCGCCTACGACGTGCCCGTCGGCCACCGGCTGGCCCTGGTCGTCAACAGCAAGGACAAGCTGTACTCCGACGCCGACGTCGAGGGCAGCACGACCACCGTCAGCTCCCCGCCGGGAGAGGAGTCCCACCTGGACCTGCCGCTGGGCTGACGGGCGACCCCGTCGTACGGCGGATCAGTCGTCGTACGACGGACCGGCCGCCCACGGCAGCAGGTCGGGGCGCTTGGCGGGGCGGCCGTCGCCGGAGGAGCGGCCGGTGAGGCGGCGGCCGATCCACGGGACGAGGTGCCGCCGGGTGAAGCGCAGGTCGGCCGTGCGGCGGGCGGTCCAGCCGGGGCGGACCGCCGGGGGGAGACCGACCGTCCAGTCGGACTCGGCGGGATGGCCGAGGGTCTGCCAGACGGCCTCGGCGACGCGCCGGTGGCCGTCCGCCGTGAGGTGGAGCCGGTCGTCGGCCCACATGCGCTGGTCGCCCAGGACCTCGGCGCCGTAGAGGTCGACGACCAGGGCGCCGTGGCGGGCCGCGAGGTCGTCGATGAAGGCGAAGAGCTGTTCCATCCGGGGCAGGAAGCGGGCGGCGACCGGCCCGCGCCGGGCGGGGCTGCGCATCAGGACGAGCTGGCCGCAGGCCGGCGCGAGCCGTTCGACACAGCTTTCCAGGACCGCGCAGACCTCCATCACGTCGCACTTGGGCCGCAGCACGTCGTTGAGGCCGCCGACCAGGGTGATCAGGTCGGCGCCCATCGCGGCGGCCACGTCGACCTGGTCCTCGGAGATCTGCCGGATCAGCTTGCCGCGCACTGCGAGATTCGCGTACCGGAAGCCCGGACCGTCCCCCGGCTCCGGCTGCTGAGCGGTCGCGGTCGCGGTTCCGTCCCCGCCACCGGTGGCGGTGCGGGAAGCGGCGGCGAGGCGGGCGGCGAGCAGGTCCGCCCAGCCCCGGTAGGACCCGTCGGGCAGCAGGTCGGACATGCCCTCGGTGAAGGAGTCGCCGACCGCGACGAAGCTGCTGTACGCGGCCGGCGTCCGCGCGCCCGCCTGTGTGTCTGTCTGTGCGTCATTCTGCATGGCGCCGGAGATCCTATGCGACCGCTCAGGAGCACCGGCAACGAGGTCGGGACCCGTTACCGGTCGCCCGGCCGTTCAGGGGCGTCCGGGACCGACCAGTTCCTTGAGCACGTCCTCCATCGTCACCAGCCCGATGCCGCGCCCCGCGTCGTCCACGACCGCCGCCAGGTGGGCGCTGCCCGCCCGCATCGCGGTGAGGACGTCGTCCAGCGGGGTGGCGGCGCCGACGCGGGTGATGTGCCGCAGGGCGGTGCGCCGGAAGGGCGCGTCCCGCGGATCGGCGTCCAGGGCGTCCTTGACGTGCAGGTAGCCCAGGACCCGGCCGTCGGGGTCGGCGACCGGGAATCGGGAGTAACCGGAGTCGGCGGCGAGCGCTTCCAGGCCCTCGGGCGTGATGCCCAGCGGCGCGCGTACCACCCGCTCGGGCGGCACCACGATCTCGCCGATCGGCCGCCTGCCCAGCTCCAGGGCGTCCCGCAGCCGCTCGGCGGCCCGCTCGTCGAGCAGCCCCGCCGCCCCGGCGTCCACCACCATCCGGGACAGCTCGTCGTCGGAGAAGACGGCCGCCACCTCGGAGCGCGGCTCCACCCGCAGCAGCCGCAGCAGCGTGTTGGCGAACGCGTTGATCGCGAAGATCACCGGCCGCAGCGCCCTGGTCAGCCCCACCAGCGGGGGGCCGAGGACCAGCGCGGACCGCACCGGATCGGCCAGCGCGATGTTCTTCGGCACCATCTCGCCGAACAGCATGTGCAGATACGTGGCCACGGCCAGCGCGATCACGAACGCGATGACGTGGATCGCGCCCTCCGGCACGTGCACGGCGTGGAACACCGGCTCCAGCAGGTGCGCGATGGCGGGCTCGGCGACGATACCGAGCACCAGCGTGCACACGGTGATGCCGAGCTGCGCCGCGGCCAGCAGCGGCGAGAGGTGTTCCAGACCCCACACCACGCTGCGGGCGCGGCGGTCGCCGCTCTCGGCGAGGGTTTCCACCTGGCCGCGGCGTACCGAGATCATGGCGAATTCGGCGCCGACGAAGAACGCGTTCACCACGAGGGTGAGCGCGCCGATGAGCAACTGGACGACGGTCATCGGTCACGTCTCCGCTCGGCCGTGCCCGCGGTGTCGCCGGGCGTGGTGCCCGCCGTGGCGCCGGGCGTGCCGCCCGCCGCCCTGTCCGCGGCGGCGGGGGGCCGGGCCGCCCGCGCGGGGGAGATCAGCCGGGCCCGCGACGCCCGGTGCCCGCTCGCGTCGGTGACCTCGATCCGCCAGCCGTCCAGCTCGAAGGCGTCGCCGCGCGCCGGGATACGGCCGAGGCGCTGGGCCACCAGACCGGCCAGCGTCTCGTACGGCCCGTCGGGGGCGTGCAGCCCGATCCGCTCCAACTGGTCCTCGGTACGGGTCGCGCCGTCCGCGTCGTAGATCCGCCGCCCGTCCGGCGCCTCCCGCAGGAAGAGCAGGTCGGGAAGCTCGTGCGGGTCGTGCTCGTCACGGACCTCGCCGACGACCTCCTCCACGATGTCCTCCATGGTCACCACGCCCGCCGTGCCCCCGTACTCGTCGATCACCACGGCCATCGAGCGCCGTCCGCCCAGCCGGTCGAGCAGCCGGTCGACCGTCAGCGTCTCCGGGACCAGCAGCGGTTCGCGCAGCAGCTCGGTGACCGGCACGCGCGGGCGCCGGTCGGCGGGGACCGCGAGGACGTCCTTGATGTGGGCGGTGCCGATCACCGCGTCCAGGCTGCCGCGGTAGACGGGGAAGCGGGACAGGCCGGTCGCGCGGGTCGCGTTCGCCACGTCCTCGGCGGTGGCCTGCGCTTCGAGCGCGGTGACCTGGACGCGCGGCGTCATCACGTTCTCCGCGGTGAGCTCGGCGAGGTTGAGGGTACGGACGAACAGCTCGGCGGTGTCCGCCTCCAGCACACCCTCCTTGGCGGAGTGCCGGGCCAGCGCGGCCAGCTCCTGCGGGCCGCGCGCCGACGCCAGCTCCTCCGCGGGTTCGAGGCCCATCGCGCGCAGCACCCGGTTCGCGGTGTTGTTGAGGTGGTGGATCAGCGGGTGGAAGGCGGCGGTGAAGGCGCGCTGCGGCGCCGCCACGGCCTTGGCGACCGGCAGCGGAGTGGAGATCGCCCAGTTCTTCGGCACCAGCTCGCCGACCACCATCAGCGCCACCGTGGACAGGGCGGTGCCCAGCACCAGGGCGACGGAGGACGACGCCGAGTCCGGCAGCCCCGCGGCCCGCAGCGGCCCGCGCAGCAGCTCCGCGATCGAGCTCTTGGCGAGCATGCCGATGACCAGCCCCGTCACGGTGATGCCGAGCTGCGCGCCGGAGAGCTGCACGGTCAGTGTGCGGACGGCCGCCAGCGCCGCCGCGGCGCCGCGCTCGCCGTCCCGCGCAGCGCGCTCCAGCTCACCGCGCTCGATCGTGGTCAGGGAGAATTCGGCCGCGACGAAGACGCCGCAGGCGAGGGTGAGCAGTACGGCCACCAACAGCAGAAGTGTTTCAGTCATCCGGTCACCTCGGTCCCATGATCGGCCACGACCGGGCCGACCGCTCGGTATTGGCGGTCCGGGGCCGGCCCGGTCGTCGCTCGGTGAACCGTCATGAGGTGAGCGGTTTGGTCCACCGGCGCCAGCGGGACTCGCGGGTGTACCCGGCCGCTCTCCAGGCGTGCTGCGCCCGCTCGTTGCGTTCGAGCACCATCGCGTCGCCGCGCCTGCCGCCGAGCGCGGTGAAGCGGCGTTCGGCGGCGTCTAGGAGCGCGGTCGCTACGCCCTGACGCCGGGCGTCCGGGTGGACGGCGAGGCGGTAGAGGTGGCAGCGCCAGCCGTCGAAACCGGCGATGACCGTACCGACGAGGTCGCCGTCCCGCTCGGCGAGGAGCAGGGCGCCGGGGTCGCGGGCGATCAGTCGTTCCACTCCCGCCCGGTCGTCGCTGATGCTGGTGCCCTCGGCCGCGACCCGCCAGAAGGCGAGGACGGGCAGGGCGTCGGAGGGGGTGGCGGTCCGAAGGTGAAGATCGCTCATCACCGCAGCCAATCACCGCACCGATTTCCGGGTGGGGAATTCCGGCATGCGAGATGAATGTCGTTCATGCCCTGCCAACGGTCGAAGGCCCCGATCCGTCCCCGGGGGGCGCGGGAGGTTCCCGGCGTTGCCGCGGAAGGCGCCCTTGCCGCTACTAGCGCCACGGCGCTAGCGTGGACGCATGTCGAAGACCCAGTTGAACGTTCGGGTGGACGAAGCCACGGCCGAGACGGCCCGGCAGCGCGCGTCGCAGCGCGGTATCAGTGTGAACCGCTATATCGAGGAACTCGTCCAGCAGGACGAGGGCGAGAACGGCAAGGCATTCGTCGAGGCCGCCGCCGACTTCATGAAGCGTTACGAAGAGGTCTTCGCCGAGGAGTTCGGCACCCGGGCGGCCGCCCGGGGTGAAGGCGCGCGTTGACCCTCCGTATCGACCTCGCATGGCTGCTGATGGTCGCCGAGCACTACACGCCGGGCGACCCGCAGGTGACCGACTGGGGCGCGCTCGTCGCGGCCGTCAGCAGGCACGACGCGGAGATCTTCGGCACGCCCGTCTACACCGACACCCACACCCGCGCCGCCGCCATGCTCCAGTTGCTCGTGCACGTCCCGGCGCTGGAGGAGACGAACGCGCTGTTCGCCTCCGCCGTGGCCTACGCCTACCTCGTCGCCAGCCGCCTCAAGCCCTCCATGACGCCGGAACAGGTACGTGACCTGGCCCGGCTGGTGAAGGACGGCTCGGCGCCACTGGACCGGATAGCCGACGAGCTGCGCACCTGGACGACGGAGGCGGAGCTGGGCCCGGCCGGACAGGTCGGATAGCGGCGCGCTCGCGGTCGCCCGTACGTACGGCTGCGCCCGCTCGCGGTCGCCCGTACGTACGGCTGCGCCCTGTACGGCGATGCCCCGCGCGCCTACGCCTTGTACGGCGCCGGGGCGAAGACCTCCGCGAAGGCGGCCGCGTCCCAGGTGCCGCCGAGCTGCGGGGCCAGCCAGTCGGGGGCGGCGGTGCGGAAGGCGGCGGGGGACAGGGCGCCGGCGGCTTCCGGCAGCGCGCCGAGCAGCGGCGCCTGCGCGACCTCGGGCAGGTCCGCGATGTTGCAGCGCTCGGCCAGCTCCGGCTCGGCGCGCCAGCTTCCGATGATCACACCGATGCAGTCGACCTTGCGGGCGCTGAGCGCTTCGACGGTCAGCGCCGTGCTGTTGAGGGTGCCGAGCCCGGCCGGGGCGACCAGCAGCACACGGGCCCGCAGCAGCGCCGCCGCGTCGGCGAGGGTCGAGCCCTGCTCGTCGTAGCGGACCAGCAGCCCGCCCGCGCCCTCGACCAGCACGACGTCGTGCACCGCGGACAGTTTGGCCGCCGCCTCGGCGATGTCCTCGGGGCCCACCGGCCGCAGTCCGGCGCGGCGGGCCGCCGTCGCGGGCGCCAACGGCTCGGGGTAGCGGGCCAGTTCGGCCGCCGTCACCGGACCCGCGAGCCTGGCCACCTCCGCGGCGTCCCCCTGCTCGCCGTCCGCCACGCCCGTCTGGGCGGGCTTGAGCACGGCCACGCTCAGCCCCTGCGCGAGCGACGCGGCGGCCACGGCGGCGGTGGCCACCGTCTTGCCGACCTCGGTACCCGTTCCGGTGATGACCACGATGGCCATGGTGTCGCTCCGTTCCTCGTTGCCGTGCCATGTCATGTCGCCGTACGCTCCGGGCGCCGCGCGTGTGCCCGGAGCGTACGGTCCCGGCGCGCCTCGTACCCGTGCCGGGACCGCTCATTCCGCCCAATTGGTGACGAGCGCGGTCAGCTCGTACGACGTATGCCGTACGGCGCGCGGTATGTCGGATGCCGTGCGTCTGCCGCCCGGGACGCGGCCCGGTCAGCCCGCGACGGCCGCGTCCCGTACCGCCGCGCAGATCCGCGCCACGTCGTCGTCGCCCGTCACATAGGGCGGCATCGTGTAGACGAGGTCGCGGAAGGGCCGCAGCCACACCCCGGCGCGCACCGCGGCGGCGGTGGCCGCCGCCATGTCGACCGGGTGGTCGAGCTGGACGACGCCGATCGCGCCGAGCACCCGCACATCGCGGACACCGGGCAGCGCGGCGACCCCGTCCAGGCCCTCGCGCAGCCCGGACTCGATGCGCTTGACCTCCAACGCCCAGTCGTGGTCGAGCAGCAGGTCGACGGAGGCGCAGGCGACGGCGGCGGCCAGCGGATTGCCCATGAAGGTCGGGCCGTGCGCCAGCACCGGCACCTCGCCGCGCGAGATGCCCTCGGCGACCTCGCCTGTGCACAGCGCCGCCGCCATCGTGAGATAGCCGCCGGTCAACGCCTTGCCGACGCACATCACATCGGGGCAGACCCCGGCGTGCTCGGCCGCGAAGAGCGTGCCGGTGCGGCCGAAACCGGTGGCGATCTCGTCGAAGACCAGCAGGACGTCGTGTTCGTCGCACGCCTCCCGCAGCACCCGCAGGTACTCGGGGGAGTGGAAGGACATGCCGCCCGCGCCCTGCACCACCGGCTCGACGATGACGGCGGCCAGCTCGTCGGCGTGCCGTCCGATCAACTCCCGCAGATGCGCGGTGTACACGGCGTCGGGCGCCGCGTCGAAGCCGGGCGGCGGGGCGTCGGCGAAGATCTGCCGGGGCAGCACGCCCGACCACAGCTCGTGCATGCCGCCGTCCGGATCGCACACCGACATCGGCTGCCAGGTGTCCCCGTGGTAGCCGCCGCGCCAGGTCAGCAGCCGCTGCTTGTCCGGCCTGCCCAGCGAACGCCAGTACTGGAGGCACATCTTGATCGCGACCTCGACCGACACGGAACCCGAGTCGGCGAGGAAGACATGCCGCAGCGGCTCCGGCGTGATCTCCACCAGCTTGGCCGCGAGACGTACGGCGGGCTCGTGCGTGAGCCCGCCGAACATCACATGACTCATCCGGTCGAGCTGGGCGTGCGCCGCGTCGTCCAGCACGGGGTGCCGGTAGCCGTGGATCGCCGACCACCACGACGACATGCCGTCGACCAGTTCGGTACGGCCCTCGGCGGGCGCCGCGAGCCGCAGCCGTACGCCGGAGGCGGACGCGACGACAAGCGGCTCCTGACGGCCGGGCATCGGGCCGTACGGATGCCAGACGTGCTCCCGGTCCAGCGCCAGCAGCGTGTCCGGGTCGAGCGGCGCGTCGGGCGAGGGGCAGGGCTCAGGCATTGGGCGGCAGGTCCGTCCCCGCGCCGCGTCGCCGTACCGCCACCAGATCGGGGCGCGGGCCCTCGGCGCGTACCGGTTCCGTCCGCACCGTCTCGGTCCGCACGGGCGCCGCGCTCGCGGCGGGTGCCGCGTCCTCGTCGTGGCCGCAGGGGCCGCAGCCGCCTTCGTGCGAGCCGCACACGGAGCCGGAAGCGTGGGAACCGCAGCCGGTCGCCGCCTCCGCGACGTCGGCGCGGTGCGCGGGCAGCGTGGACGTCCCCGCGCCCTCCACCTCGAAGCCCGCGTCGGCGATCATGTCGAGGTCGGCCTGGCCCGCCTGGCCCTCGCTGGTCAGATAGTCGCCCAGGAAGATCGAGTTGACCAGGTGCAGGGCGAGCGGCTGCATCGTGCGCAGGTGCACCTCACGGCCGCCCGCGAGCCGTACCTCGACGTCCGGGCAGACGAACCGCGTCATCGCCAGGATGCGCAGGCAGCGCTGCGGGGTGAGATTCCACTCCTTGGCCAGCGGCGTGCCCTCGAACGGGATCAAGAAGTTCACCGGCACCGAGTCCGGGTCGAGCGCGCGCAGCGAGAACACCACGTCCACCAGGTCCGCGTCGCTCTCGCCCATGCCCGCGATCAGCCCCGAGCACGCGGACAGCCCGGCGGCCTGCGCCTGCCGCACGGTGTCCACGCGGTCGGCGTAGGTGTGCGTCGTGGTGATGTCGCCGTAGGTGTTCTCGGAGGTGTTGAGGTTGTGGTTGTACGCGTCCGCGCCCGCCGTCCGCAGCCGCTCGGCCTGGCCGCCGGAGAGCAGGCCGAGGCAGGCGCACACCTCGACGTCCTCGTTCTGGTCCTTGATGGCCGCGATGGTCGCCGAGACCCGGTCCACGTCGCGGTCGGTGGGACCGCGCCCGCTCGCCACCAGGCACACCCGCTTGGCGCCGCCCGCCACCCCGGCGCGCGCCGCCGCGGCGGCCTCGTCGGGCTTGAGCCAGGTGTACTTGAGGATCTCGGCCTTCGAGCCGAGCCGCTGCGAACAGTACGAGCAGTCCTCGGGGCACAGCCCGGACTTGAGGTTGACCAGGTAGTTCAGCTTGACCCGGCGTCCGAACCACTGGCGGCGCACCTTGCCCGCGGCGGCCACCACGTCGAGCAGTTCGTCGTCGGAGGTCGCGAGGACGGCAAGCGCCTCGTCCCTGGTGGGCAGCTCGCGCCGCAGCCCCTTGTCCACGAGAGTGGTCAGCAGATCCATAGGGGCGATCCTCGCGCACGACGGCACCCGCGGCCAATGGCGGACCGCACAACTCGGGTGGCTACTGGTGTGTGCATCACCACACCCTGTGCATGTGTGCGGGCCAGTACGTTGCTGATGGCGTCCGTGTGAGGGGGCGCGCGGCCCGACCAGAAGTGCCGCTGAACCGAAGTGCCACTGAAACGCTGAGCCGAAGAACCGCTGAGCCGAAAAGCCGCCGATCCGCCCGACCGGCTCGCGCACCGATCCGCCCGATCCACCCGATCCATCGACCCGCCGACCCCAGGGACACCCGTGAAGAGCACCGACCCCGCCGACCCGCACGCCTCCGCCGGGAGCGGCACCGCCGATCCGTCAGGTCCCTTCGGCTGGATCGCGGAACAGGACCGGATCAGGCGCGAGGCCGGGCTCCGGCGGGAGTTGCGCCCCCGCCCGGCGGACTGGGAACTGCTCGACCTCGCGGGCAACGACTACCTCGGCCTGACCCGGCACCCCGAGGTCACGCAGGCGGGCGCCGACGCCTGCCTGCGCTGGGGCGCGGGCGCCACCGGTTCCCGGCTGGTCACCGGCAGCACCGCGCTGCACGCGGAACTCGAAGCGGAGATCGCCGACTTCACCGGCTTCGAGGCGGCCCTGGTCCTCGCCTCCGGCTACGCCGCCAACCTCGCCGCCGTCACCGCGCTGACCGGCCCCGACACCCTGCTGGTCTCCGATGCCGCCAACCACGCCTCACTGATCGACGGCTGCCGCCTGTCGCGCGCCACCACCGAAGTGGTGCCGCACGCCGACCCCGAGGCCGTACGCAAGGCGCTCGGCGCGCGGGCCCGGCGGGACGCCGACGCGTCCCGGTCCGGGGGAGCGTCCTCCGTCGTCGTCAGCGACTCGGTGTTCTCGGTGGACGGCGACGCGGCGCCGCTGCCCGCGCTCGCCGCGGCCTGCCGCGAGTACGGCGCCGCGCTGCTCGTCGACGACGCGCACGGCTTCGGCGTGCTGGGCGAGGGCGGGCGCGGCGCGCTCGCGGCGGCCGGACTCGCCGGGGCCCCCGACGTGGTGAGCACGGCGACGCTGTCGAAGGCGTTCGGCGCGCAGGGCGGTGTGGTGCTCGGCCCCGCGGCCGTCATCGAGCACCTGGTCAACGCCGCCCGCACCTTCATCTTCGACACCGGTCTCGCCCCGGCCGCGGCGGGCGCCGCCCTCGGCGCGCTGCGGCTGCTGCGGCGCGAGCCGGAGCGCGCCGACCGCGCGTTGCACGTGGCCCGCGCCTTCCACCGGATGCTGACCGCCGCGGAGTTGGACGCGACGGCGCCCGACGCCTGTGTGGTGTCGGTGCGCGCGCCCTCGCCCGAGGCGGCCGTCGAGTGGGCGGCCCGGTGCCGGGCCGCGGGTCTGGCCGTCGGCTGCTTCCGGCCGCCGTCCGTCCCCGACGGAGTGTCCCGGCTGCGGCTGACCGCGCGCTGCGACCTGACGGACGCGCAGGTCGCGGGCGCGGTGGACGTCATCGTCCGTACGGCGCCGCGCGGTTGAGGGCGCGGCCCGCCGCCGTCCGTCCGCCGCAGGAACCGACCCGGTCCTACGCGGGGCCGAGGTCGTCCCGGCGCAGCGCCCCGACGAAGTGCGACCAGGCACCCGGTGGGAAGAGCAGCGCGGGCCCCTCCTGGTCCTTGGAATCGCGGACGGCGAGCAGCCCCGAGGCCAGTCTCGCGGTCTCCACGCAGTTGTTCGCGGCGGTGCTGTGACTGCTCCTCCGCCATGTCACGCCGGAAATCGACGCGCTCGAGGAAACGTACCCGGACTGTGCCGCCATGGTGGCCTCCTTTATGCGCCTGCGAATCGCGACATCTCCCCGGCGATCTTACTGATCAACGCGACGGACTCGTCGCGAGGAAGGGCAATGTTGCTCAATCGGGTGAAAGCGGCGCCGTAAGCGGTGATGTCTTCTTTTCGATCGACGTAGAGACTACTCGTCAAATGATCGATAACAACCACGTCGAGATCAGCGATGCGCGGAAATGAGAAGATAACGAACGAACCCGTAACTCCTATGTGGCCTCCGGCACCGAAGGGCAGCACCTGGAGCCGGATCTGCGGCAGCGCGGCGGCGCGTTCCAGTGACCGCAACTGATCGGACATGACCGCGGGGCCGCCGACCACGCGGCGCAGCACGGCCTCGTCCAGCACGGCCCACAGTTCCAGCGGCTCGTCCTGGCGCAGCACCGCCTGCCGGGCGATCCGCACGTCGACCAGTGCGCCGGCCTCGCTCCGGGTCAGATGCGGCATGACGTCGCGGGTGAGCGCCCGGGCGTAGGCGGGGGTCTGGAGCAGGCCGGGCACCACGCTGTTCTCCATCGAGCGGGCCCGGCTGGCACCCGCCTCCAGGCTGATGAAGTCGCGGTACTCCACGGGCAGTACGTCGCGGAAGTCCTGCCACCAGCCGCGCTGTCTGCCCTGACCTGCCAGCGTGCCCAGCAGGTCGCGCAGATCGCGGTCGCGCACCTCGTAGACGTCGAGCAGCACGTCGACGTCCTCGGCGCTGACGCTGCTGCGGCCGGTCTCGATACGGCTGACTTTCGACTGGTGCCAGCCGGCCGCCTCGGCGACCTGCTCGCTGGTCATTCCGGACAGGTCGCGGAGTCGGCGCAGTTCGCCGCCGAGCTTGCGTCGTCGTACGGCGGGGACCCGTTCCATGGCCTCTCGCACCTCCTGAAGTGAGGGATGCCGGTAGTCGGGCAGTCATTACGACAGTGTGCCGACCAAATGCGTATCCACGTAGCAGAGTTCACCGATTTGAGCGACAGATATATGCATTGCGCGGTGGACCGTCCGAAACGGCGGCACGATTAGTGGCAGTCTGGCGCGAACCAGCCACTTCCGGGCGTGGCCCGGAGAGCCCGCGCCGATACCCCGGTCCGCGGTGGGATGGGAAAGGAACGATGTCGCCATGGCAGATCTGCAGGAAGCTTCCGTCACTCTGCCGAGCGACCCTGCCTCGGTACCGGCGGCCCGGCGCTATGTCTGCGCCCGACTCGCCGAATGGGGACTGCCGTCGGACGCCCCCTCGGTCGACGCCGTGCGCCTGATCGTCTCCGAGCTGGCCACCAACGCGGTGCTGCACACCTCGGGAATGTCGCCGACCTTCACCGTGGACGTGCGTCTCGAACGGCAGGAGCAGTTGCTGATCGGCGTGACCGACAGCCACCCGCGCTGGCCCCAGCGGCTGCCCGCGGCGGTCCAGCAGGACAACGGGCGCGGGATGGTGATCATTCGGCATCTGGCGGCGGAGTCCGGCGGCAGGCTGCGGATCACGCCGACCGACGAGGGCGGCAAGACGGTCTGGATCACGATCCCCTGGGCGGTCCCGGTGGCCTGAGCGACGGGCGCTGTTCACGGGCGCGTCGGCGGCACCAGCAGCGCCTCTGCTCCGACCGGTGCGAAACCGGCGGCGAGGAAGGCCCGCACGCTCGCCGCGTTGCCCGGGGCGATCTGGGCCCACAACGCCGCGCCGTCCGGGACGAGATGACGGGCCGCGAGGGCGAGAAGGCGGCCGAGGCCCTTGCCGCGGGCGTCCGGGTCCACCTCGACGGCGGTCTCCCAACGGCCCGCCACACCGCGGCCGATGAGGACGGTGCCGCCGGGCGCGGTCCAGGCCCGCACGTCGTCGCGGTGCTGGAGCGCCCGCACGATCCGCGGATGGGAGCGGTCGGTGGTCTCGGTGAGGGGGAGCGGGGGCGGGCCCGGCAGCGGGGCGGCCAGGGCCAGCAGGTCGAGGTTGTTGACCACACGGCCGGTGCGGGCGCAAAGAGCGGTCAGGAAAGGCGGGTTGAGCGGAGCGGACAGGTCGTCGGGCGGGAGCAGGGCGCGGAGACCGGCACCGGTGTCTTCGGACGCCGGGCATTCGGCCGTACCCGCCGTACCCGCCGTCCCCGACGCGTCGGCGATGTCGGCGAAGACCACGGTGTGGGCGGTGAAGGCGATGACTCCGGCGTCGCGGGCCGACGGCTGGGCGACGAAGGTGACGGTGCCGTCGGCGGGCGGGAAGTCGCCTCGCGCGGCGGCGTCCAGCAGGGACCGCAGGGAGGGCCCGGCGCGGTGCGCCGCGGTGGTCGGCGAGCTCATCCGACCATCCTCTCAGCCGTCCCGTACGCGGCCGGACGCGCCTACGATCGGGTGACATGCGGCCGATCGCGGGGCCGGTCCCGCGAGTCTGTGCGTCATGATCAAGAACCGAGTCCGGTCGCTTCTCACGACCGGCGCGCTGACCCTGACCGCCGTACTCGCCGCGCAGACCGCGGCCACGTCGGAAACCGCGTCGGCCGTCGCCTCCGGACCCCTGTCCCCCGCGGCGCCCACCGCCCTGTCCGCGCCCTCCACGTCCCTCGTGCCCCGTCCCGCCCCCGCGGGCGACGACGGCTGGTGCCCGGTGGTCCACGACCCGCTGTTCGCCGCCGCCGACCGCAGCGTCGACGTCGAGCGCATCACCCCCGAGCCGTCCTACCGGCGCACGTGCGGGGAGCTGTTCCGCTCGGACGGCCGCGCCCCCGCCGTGGTCTTCCAGGAGGGCTTCCAGCCCAAGGCCGCGCAGGACGGGCAGTACGACCTCGCGGCGTACGTGCTGAAGAACCAGCCGTCGCCGTTCGTGAGCACCAGCTACGACCACGACCTCTACAAGCAGTGGAAGCCCGGCTTCAACTACTACGTGGACGCGCCCGGCGGCATCGACGTCAACGCCACGATCGGTGACACCCACAAGTGGGCCGACCAGCACGAGGTCGCCTTCCCCGGCGGCCTCGCCCGGCGCTTCATCGTCGGCGCCTGTCCCGTCGACAAGGCGACCAAGGACGAGGACCTGGCCGGCTGCGTACGCAACCCGTACTACGTGCCGTGGCGCGGGATTCCGGCGCCGCGTCCGCTCGCGCCGGTGCTGCTCCCGGCGGGCTGACCGTCCCTGATCCGGCCGGGGGAGCCGTACCCCCGGCCGGACCGGCTGTCCACGCCGCTGAAGGGGGTGCGGCGGGTCGCCCCCGTCGCACCCGAGCCGCCGGCCCGCACTGTCCTACGGCTCCGGGCCGCTGTTCGGGCCGGACGACGGCCGGGCCGCGCGGCGGCGAGTGCCCACCGCTCCACGGACCGTATACGCCGTACGGGCGCGATACGCGGCGCGGCCGGAATCGGCCGTCCGGGTCACGCCACCCGCCCGTACCAGACGGCGCTGGTCCAGATCCTTTCCAGCCGGACCCTGGCGCCGGTCTTGGGGGCGTGCCAGATCCGGCCGCTCCCGGCGTAGATCCCGACGTGGTAAATGGACCGGCCGGTGTGGAAGAACACCAGGTCACCGACGCGGCGGGCCCCCGACGAGATGTGCCGGGTGCTGTTGTACTGGGCGGCGGCGGTACGCGGCAGCTTCTTGCCCGCGCGCTTGAACGAGTACAGCGTCAGCCCCGAGCAGTCGAAGCGGTTCGGGCCGGTGGCGCCCCACTGGTAGGGCGAGCCCTTCTTCGACGCCGCCACGTTCAGGGCCTTCACGCCCATCGTCGCGGCCTCGGCCTGCTGGGCGGTGCCCGGCAGCAGCGCGGGCAGTGCGACCGCTGTGGCGGTGAGCACGGAGGCCGTCCCGAGCCGGGACAGCCGTCCGGAGATGCACTTGAGCGCGAACATGCGCAACCCTTCGTCATCAGCCTCCGAAGGATGACCTGTCGGGTTCGGGCTGGCGAAGATGCCCGGCCGCGTGGTGCGGCTTCACCCCAAGGGACGGCTCCGGCGCTGTGCCGTGACCGACCCGTCGTACCTGGGTCCTCCGCTCCCGCCGGTGCACTCATGTCGACCTGACGTCCACGCGGCGGCGGGACTGGGCGTCCGCGTGGACCGCCCCGCCACGGCGGCGGGGGCTTGTCGTCACTACGGATGGTGACGCACAGAACCGGCCACAGCCGGGCGGGAAACGCGCGGTGTGAGTCAGGTCACGACTCACCTATTCGGGTGGACACCGGGGCGAATCGCCCGGTCCACGCCTCCGGTCGCATCATCTGACCTGCGGATATGTGACGGACGATGGGCGGTTTTGGCCGGTGCGCGCAATTCGGCCGGAGATCATGAAGTGGCGGTGGATACGCCGATGGGATGAGCCCCTTTGGTGCAGTGCCGACGGTTTCGAGCGCGCAGAGTGACCGCGCTCACACCTGGCCTGTGTCGGCGTGCCGCGCGAGCTCTCCGTCGGCGGACCGCACGAGGCTCACACCAACGGGCCGCACGGACCGCACGGGCCGCGCTGTCCGCACCAGCCTCACGCGGGCGGCGGCCCCGCGGCCGGATCGGGCGCCAGCGCCACCAGCCCCGACCGCCGCTCGCCGTCCAGCACCCGCAGGGCGCGGGCCAGTGTGGCGTGGTGCAGTTCGGTCTCGCCCCGCATGTGCATCACGGTCAGCGCGTCGCGCAGCGCGGTCGCCCGGCCCACCAGCGCCTGGGCGGCCCGCAGGGCGCTGTAGGTGTCGGCGGTGCGGGACGGATTGATCCGGCCGAGCAGATCGACGACCTCCAGGTAGGAGTCGATCAGCTCACCCTCGGAGCGGGTGAGCGCCGGAAGCGGCGGCAGTTCCGGGACCACCGCGGGTCACCGCAGGCCGTACGCGGGGCCGTTGGTCTTGCGGCTGGTGGTCAGCTTGTCCACCAGCCCGTAGGCGACGGCCTCTTCGCCGTCGAGGACCTTGTCCCGCTCGATGTCGGTACGGATCCGCTCGATGTCCTGGCCAGTGTGCCGGGCCAGCAGCGTCTCCAACTGCTCGCGGGTGCGCAGCAGTTCGTTGGCCTGGATCTCCAGGTCCGAGATGGGCCCCTGGACCACCTCGCCGAGCGACGGCTGGTGGATCAGCACCCGCGCGCCCGGAGTGATCATGCGCTTGCCCGGCGCGCCCGCCGCCAGCAGCACGGCCGCGGCCGAGGCGGCCTGCCCGATGCAGACCGTCGCCACGTCGCAGGTGACGAACTGCATCGTGTCGTAGATGGCGGTCATCGCCGAGAACGAGCCGCCGGGCGAGTTGATGTAGAGGTTGATGTCCTGCTCGGGGGCGGCGTTCTCCAGGTGGATGAGCTGGGCCATCACGTCGTTCGCCGAGGTGTCGTCGACCTGGGTGCCCAGGAAGATGATCCGCTCCTGGAGCAGCTTGGAGTACGGGTCCATCGTGCGGACGCCGTTGCTGCTGCGTTCGGTGAACTCGGGCAGGACGTAGCGGGCGGTGGGACGGAACACGGCGTGCACCTCCGGGCGGATCTGGGCGCAGGAACTGGCCACTGGTCAAAATGTACAGGACGTACATCTCGTTATGATGGGGAGCATGACCCATGACGTCCCGGTGACACAAGCGCGTGCCGAGCTCGCGGAACTGATCAACCGCGTGGTCTACGGCGGCGAACAGGTGGTGCTGACCCGCCACGGCAAGCCCCTCGTCGCCCTGGTGTCCGCCGCTGACCTGCAACGACTGCGTGATCTCGACGAGCAGGCCGAGGAGCAGGTGATCAGTACGGTCTCCGCCGTCGGCTCCCGTACGTCCGCCACGGGCGAACGCCGACGGTTCGGCATCGCGGCCGAGCACCGGGGTCACCAGACCGGCGACCGCCGTCCGTAACAGCGACCGCCGCCCGTAACAGGGGTTAACGCAGTCGAAACCGCGTCGAACTAATCTCGCGGGTTCTGACGACTGTGAGGTGTGGCTGTGCAGTTGACCCCCCACGAGCAGGAACGCCTGCTCATCCATGTCGCCGCGGACGTGGCGGCCAAGCGGCGCGCCCGCGGGCTGCGGCTCAACCACCCCGAGGCGGTCGCGCTCATCACCGCGCATCTGCTCGAAGGGGCCCGCGACGGCCGCGGCGTCTCGGAACTGATGGAGTCCGGGCGCACCGTGCTGACCCGCGCCGACGTCATGGACGGCATCCCCGAGATGATCCACGACGTGCAGGTCGAGGCCACGTTCCCCGACGGCACCAAGCTCGTCACCGTCCACCAGCCGATCGTCTGACGGGCAGGAGCGCCATGATCCCCGGAGAGATCCTCAGCGCGGACGCGCCCGTGCCGCTCAACGCGGGCCGTCCGGTGACCCGCCTCACCGTTCTCAACGCGGCCGACCGGCCCGTCCAGGTCGGCTCGCACTACCACTTCGCCGAGGCCAACCCCGGTCTGGAGTTCGACCGCGCCGCCGCCCGCGGACTGCGGCTGAACATCGCCGCGGGCACCGCCGTACGCTTCGAGCCCGGCATCCCCGCCGAGGTCGAACTCGTGCCGATCGCCGGACAGCGCGTCGTGGCCGGGCTGCGCGGCGAGACCGCGGGGGCGCTCGATGGCTGACCTCTCGCGGGCCGTATACGCCGACCTCTACGGCCCCACCACCGGGGACCGGGTCCGGCTGGCCGACACCGACCTGCTGATCGAGGTCGAACGCGACCTGGCGGGCGGGCCGGGACTCGCGGGCGACGAAGCCGTCTTCGGCGGCGGCAAGGTGATCCGCGAATCGATGGGCCAGGCGCGGACCAGCCGGGCGGAGGGCGCGCCCGACACCGTCATCACCGGCGCCGTCGTCCTCGACCACTGGGGCGTGGTCAAGGCGGACATCGGCATCCGCGACGGCCGGATCACCGCGCTGGGCAAGGCGGGCAACCCCGAGACGATGGACGGCGTCCACCCCGACCTCGTCATCGGCCCCGAGACCGAGATCATCGCGGGCAACGGCAAGATCCTCACCGCCGGCACCATCGACGCGCACGTCCACTTCATCTCGCCGACGCTGCTGCCGCAGGCCCTGTCGGCGGGCGTCACCACCGTCATCGGCGGCGGCACGGGACCGGCCGAGGGCACCAAGGCGACCACCGTCACGCCCGGCGGCTGGCACCTGGCGCGGATGTTCGCGGGCCTGGAGGCGTACCCGGTCAACGTGGGGCTGCTCGGCAAGGGCAACACCGTCAACCAGCGGTCCATGCACGACCAACTGCGCGCCGGAGCCGTCGGGTTCAAGATCCACGAGGACTGGGGCGCCACCCCCGCCGCCATCGACGCCTGCCTGACGGTCTGTGAGCGGACCGGCGCCCAACTGGCCATCCACACCGACACGTTGAACGAGGCCGGATTCGTCGAGGACACCCTGGCCGCCATCGCGGGCCGCGGTATTCACGCCTACCACACCGAAGGCGCGGGCGGCGGGCACGCGCCCGACATCATCACCGTGGTCTCGCAGCCGCACGTGCTGCCGTCCTCGACCAACCCGACCCGGCCGCACACCGTCAACACCGTCGAGGAGCACCTCGACATGCTGATGGTCTGCCACCACCTCAACCCGTCGGTCCCCGAGGACCTCGCCTTCGCCGAGTCCCGGATCCGCCCGTCGACCATCGCCGCCGAGGACGTCCTGCACGACCTCGGCGCGATCAGCATCATCAGCTCCGACTCACAGGCCATGGGCCGGATCGGCGAAGTCGCCCTGCGCACCTGGCAGACCGCGCACGTGATGAAGCGACGGCGCGGCGCGCTCCCCGGCGACGGCGCGGCCGACAACCACCGCGCCCGCCGCTATGTCGCCAAATACACCATCAACCCTGCGGTCGCGCAGGGCCTCGACCACGAGATCGGCTCCGTCGAGGCCGGGAAGCTCGCCGACCTGGTGCTGTGGGAACCGGCGTTCTTCGGGGTCAAGCCGCAACTCGTCATCAAGGGCGGGCAGATCGCCTACGCCCAGATGGGCGACGCCAACGCGTCCATCCCCACCCCCCAACCCGTGCTTCCCCGGCCGATGTTCGGCGCGGTCGGCGCCGCGCCCGCCGCCAACTCCGTCAACTTCGTCAACGAGGCGGCGCTGGAGGACGGCCTGCCCGAACGCCTCGGCCTCGGCAAGGAGTTCGTGCCGATCCGCAGTACACGCGCCCTGACCAAGGCCGACATGCGGGAGAACGACGCGCTGCCGAGAGTCGAGGTCGAACCCGACACGTTCACCGTACGGATCGACGGCGAGGTCGTGGAGCCCGCGCCAGCGCCGGAACTGCCCATGGCCCAGCGGTACTTCCTCTTCTGAGACCATGACCCCGACGACACCGCCCCCTACGACCACGACACCCGCCGCGCGCGCCGCCCTGCTGCTGCTCGCCGACGGCCGCTTCCCGGCCGGCGGCCACGCGCACTCCGGCGGCGCGGAGGCCGCGGTCGCCGACGGCCGGGTGCGGGACGCGGCGACCCTGGCGGACTTCTGCCGGGGCCGTCTGCACACCACTGGACTGGTCGCCGCCGCACTGGCCGCGGCGGCGACCTTCGGCCTCGACCCGCTCGTCCTCGACGCGGCGGCCGACGCCCGCACCCCCTCGCCCGCCCTGCGCACCACCTCCCGCAAGCTCGGCCGCCAGCTCCTGCGCGCCGCCCGCGCCGCCTGGCCCGCACCCGCGCTCGACCAGCTCGCCGCCGCCCGCCCGCGCGGCGCCCACCAGCCCGTCGTCCTCGGCGTCACCGCCCGCGCCGCCGGCCTGCTCCCGCAGGACGCGGCACACGTCGCCGCCTACGAGTCCGTCAGCGGACCCGCGACCGCCGCCGTACGGCTGCTGAGCCTCGACCCCTTCCACGCCGCGGCCGTACTCGCCCGGCTGGCACCGTGCGTCGACGAGGCGGCCGCCGCTGCGGCGCTCGCCGCCGAACGCGCCCTCGCCGAAGGCCCGGACGTGCTGCCCGCCGCGTCCGCGCCGCTGCTCGACCTTGCCGCGCAGGACCACGCCGCCTGGCCCGTACGCCTCTTCGCCTCCTGACCCGCCTCCCGATCCGCCTTCCGATCCGCAGCCTGATCCGCCTCTCGATCCGCAGCCTCATCCGCCGCCCGGTTCCGAACGCCGTCCGCACCAACGGAGTTGACCATGCATCTCGACCACCCCGAGACCTTCCCCGAGCGGTACGCGCACTCCTCGCCCGCCGTCCGCGCCGACGGCAGGCGGCGCGCGCTGCGGATCGGGCTCGGCGGCCCGGTCGGGTCCGGCAAGACCGCGACCGTCGCGGCGCTGTGCCGCAGACTGCGCGACGACCTGTCGATCGCCGTGGTCACCAATGACATCTACACGCGCGAGGACGCCGAATTCCTGCTGCGCAACGCGGTGCTGCCCGCCGAACGGATCGCCGCCGTGGAGACCGGCGCGTGCCCGCACACCGCGATCCGGGACGACATCTCCGCGAATCTCGAAGCCGTCGAGGACCTGGAGGACGCGGTCGGCCCGCTCGACCTCATCCTCGTCGAGTCCGGCGGCGACAATCTGACCGCCACTTTCTCCAAGGGACTGGTGGACGCGCAGATCTTCGTCATCGACGTGGCGGGCGGCGACGACATCCCCCGCAAGGGCGGCCCCGGCGTCACCACCGCCGACCTCCTCGTGATCAACAAGACCGACCTCGCCCCCTACGTCGGAGCCGACCTCACCCGCATGTCCCGCGACGCCGCCGCCCAGCGCGGCGACCTGCCCGTCGTCCTCACCTCCGTCGCCGCCCCCGACGGCGTCGCCCCGGTCGCCGCCTGGGTGGGCGACCGCCTGGCCGCCTGGGCCGCCGTCCCCGCGACGACGGCGTGAACGACGTGGCGGTCCGCGACACCGCGCGCGGCGTCGTCGCCACGGCGCGGATCGTCGCCGCCCCCGACGGGCACGGCGGTACGGCGCTGCCCGTGCTGGCCGGTGACGGACCGCTGGCGCTGCGGCGCAGCCGGGTCGTCGGCGGCGCCGACGGCGAAGGGGCCGGGGTGATGGTGGTCGGCGCGATGAGCGCGCCGCTCGGCGGCGACCGGCTGCGGATCGAGGCGGAGGTGGGGCAGGGCGCACGGCTCGCGGTGGGGTCCGCCGCGGCCACGGTGTCCCTGCCGGGGCGGGACGGCGGGCGGGCGACGTACGACGTGCGGCTGACCGTACGGGCCGGTGGCGCGCTGCGCTGGCTGCCCGAGCCGGTGATCGCCGCCCACCGCAGCGACCTGCGGATGACCACCCGCGTGGACCTCGGCCCCGGCGCGCGCCTCCTGCTGCGGGACGAACAGATCCTCGGCCGCCACGCGGAACCCCCCGGCCACCTCAGCACCCGGCTGACCGCCCACCTCGACGGCCGCCCGCTCCTGGACCAGGAACTCCGCTTCGGCCCCGGCGCCCCCACCGGCTGGGACGGCCCGGCCGTCCTCGGCCGCTACCGGGCAGTCGGCCAACTCCTGCTGATCGAACCCGGCTTCGCCGACCTCCCGGCCGTCGCCCGCACGCTGCTCGCCGACCCCGCCGAAGGCCGGGCGGCCGTCACCCCGCTCGCGGGCCCCGCCGCGTTGATCACCGCGGTGGCCGCGGACGGCCTGCGCCTGCGCCGTCTGCTGGACGCCGGTCTGGCGGCCGTCCGGGCCGCGAGCGCCCCGGCCGACTAGAGCCTGTCCGGCGGATCACGAACGGCCCCTTCGGCGCCTGGCACGCCCGGCCGTCGCGTTGCCCGGAGCGCGACCAGCGCAGGCCCGGGGGAACGGCCGTCACGCGTGCGGCGGCAGCCACCTCACGCCCAACTCGTCCGCAGAATCACACTTTGATGAAGAATCACCCGCCTGGCCTGTTCACAGGCGACTCACAGGGGAAAGGATTCGCTCCGCAGCAACTGTGACCACCGTGGCCACAAGCCACGGACCAGGAGGGGAGTTTCCGCCTTGAGACGCACGATCGTGCTCGTCTCCACCGGCGCCCTGATCGCGGGCGCCATCGCAGCCGCCCCGGCGGCCACCGCACAGTCGCACGACCAGCCGTCGAGATCGGCGCGGTCCGTCACCGTACCCGAGTCCGTCGGCGTGGTGATCGCCGCCGCGAACGCCGCCCGCAAGGGCATCGACTGGGCTGCCTGCCCGGCGAGTTGGAACATTCCATCGCCGATCACCTGCGGCTATGTGACCGTGCCCGTCGACTACGGCAAGCCGTTCGGCGCGACCGTCAAGCTGGCCGTGGACCGGGCGGGCAACACCGGTACCCCGGCCGAACGGCAAGGCGCGCTGATCTACAACCCGGGCGGTCCCGGCGGCTCGGGACTGCGCTTCCCGGTCCGGGTCACCACCTCCTCCGCGCTGTGGGTCAAGACGGCGAAGGCGTACGACTTCGTGGGCTTCGACCCGCGCGGCGTCGGCCACTCCGCCCCGATCTCCTGCGAGGACCCGCAGGAGTACGTGAAAGCCCCCAAGGCCGACCCGGTGCCGGACAGCGAGGCCGACAAGCTCGCACAGCGCAAGCTCGCCGCCGAGTACGCCGACGGCTGCCTGGAGCGCACCGGCGCGCGGACGCTCTCCCAGATGACCACGCAGAACACCGCCCGCGACCTGGACGTCATCCGCGCCGCGCTGCACGAGAAGAAGCTCAACTACCTGGGCGTCTCCTACGGCACGTACCTCGGCGCGGTCTACGCGACGCTCTTCCCGACGCACGTGCGCCGGTTGATCGTGGACAGCGTCGTCAACCCGGCGCAGGACCAGATCTGGTACCGGAACAACCTGGACCAGGACGTGGCCTTCCAGGGCCGCTGGGACGACTGGGAGGCGTGGGTCGCGACGTACGACTCCGTCTACCACCTCGGCGACACGCCCGCGAAGGTCGAACAGAAGTGGCTCGCGCTGCGCGCCGCCGCCAAGAGCCACCCGATCGGCGGCGTCGTCGGGCCGAACGAACTCCTCGGCTTCTTCCAGAACGCGCCCTACTACGACTCGACGTGGGCCACGGTCGCGGGCGTCTGGAGCCGCTACGAGGCGGGTGACACCCAGGCGCTGCTCGACGCGGCGGCGCCCGACCTGTCCGACACCGCGGGCAACATCTCGGCCGAGAACAGCAACGCCGTGTACACCGCGGTGGAGTGCACCGACGCCAAGTGGCCCACGAATTGGCGCACATGGGACCGGGACAACACCGCGCTGCACGCCAAGTACCCCTTCCTGACGTGGGAGAACGCCTGGCTGAACCTGCCGTGCGCCACCTGGGGCGTCAAGCAGCAGCGCCCGGTGGACGTCCGCTCGCACCACGGGCTGCCCGCCGTGCTGATCGTGCAGAGCACCAGGGACGCGGCGACCCCCTACACCGGGGCCCTCGAACTCCACCGCCGCCTGGCGGGCTCCCGCTTGATCACCGAGAAGGACGCGGGCTCGCACGGCGTCACCAACCTGGTGAACCCGTGCATCAACTCCCGTGTCGAGAGCTATCTGTTGACGGGCACGGTCGACGCCCACGACGTGGTGTGCGGACCCCACGCCGCACCCGTACCCGCCGCGTCCTAGGGCGAGGAACCGGCGAGACCGCGTACGGGCGGTCCACCCACCTTCACGGTGCGGTGGGCCGCCCGGCGCGCATCCGCGTGACGGCCGCGCCGCCACGGGGCGACGACGACCGCGGTACGGCTACGGCCGCTTCGCGGCGGTGTCGGTGAAGGCGGCGGCGAAGGCCGCACGGGTGGGGGAGTCAGCGCGCCGGTCCAGGACCGCGAAGACGGCCTGGTCGAAGGCGCCCACGAAGCGGCCGTCGCCGGTCAGCAGCCGGGCGAAGGCGGCGGCCACCCGCGCCGGGTCGTTCATGAAGACCCCGCAGCCCCAGGCGCCCAGCACCAGTCGCCGGTAGCCGTGTACGGCGGCCACCTCCAGGACCCGCTCGGCGCGCGCGTCGAGGGCCGCTCCGACGAGGGGCACGCGCTCGGGCGTCGTGCGCGCGATGACCCCGGCGTTCGGCGCGGGCGAGGTGAGGAAGCCGACGGTGTACGGCACGTCGAGCAGCGTGCCGCTGTCGTCGCGGAAGACCGGCACGGCGGGGGAGTGGATGACGCGGTCGCTGTAGAAGACATCGGTGTCCGCCCGGTGGTGGGCGTAGAACTCGGGCGCGCGCAGCAGACAGGTGTAGAGCGCGGAGGAACGGCACAGCGCCTCCTCCTGCGCCTGCGCTCCCTTGACGTAACCGCCGCCGGGATTGCGTGCGGAGGCGAAGTTGAGCACGGCCACCGCGCCGCCCGCGGCGTCTGCCGCGACCAGCCTGGCCGCCGCCTCCATGCTGCTCTCCGGCGTCACCTCGCAGCGCACGGGCCCGTCGCCCCACGCTCCCTCGCCGGGGACCGCGACCGGCGCGGGACCGTACATCCGGGTCCCGTCGGCCGCCGCCGCGACGGCCTCGCCGAGCGGGACGTACCGTCCGGCCGGGGAGTCGTACCCGCCCTCCGCCGCGATCCGCTGATTCTCCGTGGCGATGTTCCGCAGACGAGCACTCATGCCCAGGACGGTAGGGCGTGTACGGGCTCCGGCGCGAGTGAATTCGGGCGGTCGCGGCGGCCGTCGGGCCGATCCGTACGGCTGATCCCGGACGTCGTACGGCTTCGTCCGGCCTTCCGGCCGGCTTCTTGCGGGCGGCGGTGGACGCGATATATCGTGAGTCGCGTTCCGTTTCCCTGGGAGGTAGTGCCGTGTCCGAGCTGTCCCCGAAGGCGCGTTCCGGCGAGCCGAGGATGCGGGCGTCCGACGACGAGCGCGACCGTACGGCGGCGCTGCTGGCGGAGGCCTTCGCCGCGGGCCGGCTGACCGCCGAGGAGCATGCCGAGCGGATGGAGGCGGCCTACGCCGCCAGGACCCGCGGCGACTTGGCGCCGCTCACCGCCGACCTGCCCGCCCCCGCGCCCGGCGCCCCGCTCGCCTCGCCCGCCGACAACGAGGCGGTGCGGGCGCTGTTCAGCAAGGTCCGCCGCTCGGGCCAGTGGCCGGTGCCGCCGCACACCGTCGTACGGGCCAGCTTCGGCGCCGTCGTGATCGACCTGCGGCAGGCGGTGTTCACCCGCCGCGAGGTGGTCATCCAGGCCGACTCCTTCTTCGGCAAGGTCGAGGTCATCGTCCCCGACCACGCGCAGGTCTACGACGTCGGCACGGCGCTGTTCGGCAAGCGCTCCCAGCACGGCCGCCGCAGCGACAAGAGCGGCGTGGACGGACCGGTCGTACGGATCACCGGACGCTCCGTCTTCGGCCACGTCCGGGTGATGCGCCGCTTCAAGTGGCCCTGGCGGGACGGCCGCTGACGCCGCGGCGCCGACCGGGCGTCACGCCCCGCGCCCGGCCAGCCAGCGGTCCTCGGCCGCGTAGTCGAACCAGTCGCCGTGCTCCGACAGCCGCGCGGGCAGCGGGAACACCTCGCGCCAGTCCGCCTTGTCCAGCTCCGCCGCCAGCCAGGCCACCGTCCCCGGCAGCGACTCCTCGTACGAGGTGACCGCGCGGTAGCCCAGTTCGCGCTCGGCCGCCGACATGTCCAGCACCATCGGGTACGGCATGCCCCACGGAGTGTCGCCCACGGTCGGCTCCGGCGGCGGCCCGTCCACCAGCACGGTCTCGCTGGTCACACCGAGCGCCCGGTCCACCGCTGCGGAGATCTCCGCGACGGTCGGCACCCGCGGATCACCCGCGTTGAGCGCGCGGGAGCCCGGCTTCGCCGCCGCCAGCCGGACCAGCTCGGCGATGTTCGACGCGTGCACCGGATGGAACCGGCTCCTGCCCCCGTACGCCAGCACCCGCACCGGACGGCCGTCCAGCGCGCGTTTGACGAAGTACATCTCACGCGGCAGCGGACTGTGCGGGCCGTGGATCGCCCCGGCGCGCAGCAGCGTCGTCGGCAGCCGGTCGCCCGCCTCCAGCAGCGTCCGCTCCAACTCGACCTTGCGGGTGCCGTACGTCGAGGGGCCCGGCGCGACCGTCGCGCAGGTCTCCGGGAGCGGCACCGGGAAGCGCGGGGAGCCGTCCGGCTCGGCCTGCGTGTCGAAATTACGGCCCGCCTCGTCCTCGTACACCGCCGCGCTGGAGATCACCACCGCGGAACCGATCCGGTCGGACAGCGACAGCAACTGCCGTGCGTCGGCGCCGTCGTAGGCCACACAGTCCAGCAGGACGTCGCAGCCGTCGCCGAGCGCCGCGGCCAGCGCGGCGCTGTCCGAGCGGTCGACCCGGACCGTACGCACGCCCGGCGGCCACCCCTCGTCCGAGCCGCCGCCGCGCGAGGCGGCCGTCACCTGCCAGCCGTCCGCGGCCAGGGCGCGTACGGCCTGCCGCCCGATCTGTCCAGAAGCGCCGATCACGAACGCGGTTCCCGTCATGGTGAGGACGCTATGCGGGCGGGCACCGCGCGGACCAGAGGGGTTCGCCCTGCGCGGATTCGCCCTCGGCGCAACCCCGGCAGCGCGAGGCGGAGCCCCGGCAGCGCGTGGCGGGGTCCCGGCGGGGCGCGGCGCAATCCCGGCGGGGCGGGAACAGGCCCCGGATCAGGACGACTTGCGGCGCAGCCGCCCCCCGGTGCCGCCCTGCGCGAGCGCCGCCTGCTCGGCCTTCACCTCGCCCGCGTACCGGTCCACGTACTCCTGCCCGGACATCGCCATGATCGCGTACATGATCTCGTCGGTCACCGACCGCACCACGTACCGCTCTTCCTCCATGCCGAAGAAGCGGCTGAAGTCCAGCGGCTCGCCGAAGCGGATGGTGACCCGGCCGATCCGCGGGAACTTCCGTCCCGGCGGCTGGAGTTCGAAGGTGCCGAGCACCGCGCAGGGGATCACGGGGGCCTGGGCGCGCAGCGCCATCAGCGCGACGCCGGTCCTGCCGCGGTACAGCCGCCCGTCGTGCGAGCGGGTGCCCTCCGGGTAGATGCCCAGCAGCTCGTCGCGCTCCAGGACCTCGATCGCCGCGGTGACGGCCGCCTGCGACGCCTTGCCGCCCGACCGGTCGACCGGGATCTGTCCGACGCTGCGGAAGAACGCCGCCGTCAGCCGCCCCTTCAGACCGGGACCGGTGAAGTACTCGGCCTTGGCCAGGAAGGTGATGCGGCGCGGCAGGATCGCGGGCATCACGAAATGGTCGGTGAACGACAGGTGATTGCCCGCGATGATCGCCCGGCCGCTCTCGGGGATGTTCTCCATCCCCTCGATCCGGGGCCGGAACATCAGCCGCAACAGCGGCCCGAGGACCACGTACTTGAGCAGTCGGTAGAACACGGTGGCTGCCTCCCCTGACCCGTCCCGGTGCGCCCGGAGAGCGGTGCCCCGATCCTCGGTGCCCCGGCAGAGTAGTGCCCGCGCCCCCGCCGCGCGAGCCCGGAGCACGCCCGCGACCCGCGCCTTTGCCCGGCCCGGGGCGTACGCACGGTTCTCCGGTCAGTGTCCGGCCGGCTCCGACTCCTCGCCCTGCCCGGCGTGTTGGGCCGCGCGCGGCATCAGGAAGGCCACCAGGAAGGCAGCGGCGAGGCCGCCCGCCGCCATCAGCAAGGTGGCCACGGCCGCCGCGCCCATGCCGTGTCCGGTCCGGGCGAAGAAGGCCGTGCCCAGGACGGCGACGCCGATCGAACCGCCGAGCTGCTGCACCGCGTTGAGCACCCCGGAGGCGGAGCCGGTCTCCTGGTCGGACACGCCCGCCAGCGCGATGTCGAAGAACGGCGCCATCACCACACCGAGTCCCGCGCCGCTGACCAGCAGGGACGGTACGAGCTGCCAGCTCGTCACGGAGTCGTCCGCCAGGCGCACGGTCAGCGCCACCGCGCCCACGGACAGCGCGGTGAGCAGCAGTCCGCCCTGTACGGCACGGCGGCCGTAGCGCGGGCCGAGCCACATGCCGGACAGCGTCGCGCCGACGGCGGAGCCGAACGCCCAAGGGATCATCGTCGCGCCCGCGTGCAGGGCGCTGAAGCCGAGCCCGTACTGGAGGTAGAGGGTGACCACCAGCATCAGGCCGGTCAGCGCGGCGAAGAAGACCAGGCCGACGGCGAGGGAGCCGGTGTAGCCGCGGTGCCGGAACAGCCCCGGCTCGATCAGCGGCGAGCCGCCGCGGGCCCGTACTGACTTCTGGTAGCGCGCGAAGAGGACGAGGACCGGTACGGACGCCGCCATGCAGAGGTGACTCCACAGCGGCCAGCCCAGGTCGCGGCCCTGCACCAGCGGATAGACCAGCAGCAGAACGGCGACGCTGAGGATGCCGACACCCGGCACGTCGAGCCGGGGCGGCCGTGGGGCGCGGCTCTCCGGCAGTACGCGCAGGGCGGCGGCGAAGGCGACGAGCGCGATCGGCACATTGATCAGGAAGATCGCCCGCCAGCCGGTGCCGAAGAGATCGGCGTCGGTCAGGAAACCGCCGAGCACCGGACCGGCGACCGCCGCCAGACCCATCACCGGACCGAACACGCCGAAGGCGGCGCCCATTTCGGCCGGCGGAATGACCTCCCTGATCAGGCCGAGGCCCTGCGGCACCATCATCGCGGCGAACGCGCCCTGCGCCGCCCGCATGCCGATCAGCATGTCCGCGGAGCCCGAGCAGGCGCACAGCAGCGAGCAGACCGCGAAGCCCGCCACCCCGATCAGGAACATCCGGCGGCGGCCGACGATGTCACCGAGCCGCGCCCCGGTGATCATCAGGACGGCGAAGGCGAGGGTGTACGCGGCGGCGATCCACTGGATACGGGTGGAGCTGCCGCCGAAGTCCGCCTGGATCGAGGGCGAGGCCACGCCGACGATCGTGGCGTCCAGCAGGTCCATCACCTCCACGGCCAGGACCACGGCGAGGGCGAGCCAGCGCAGCCGCGCACCGCCGGCCGGGGCCGCGTCCGGCTCCGACGCGCGATCCGGGTCCTCGGTGAGGGTCGATGCGGTCACGGTGATTCCTCCGGGCGGTGGCGGGACGGCGTGCTGGGAACGAACACTGTTCTACTTACGAACACTGTTCGCGTCAAGTACGATGTTCGCAGCAGCTGTCCCTGGAGGTTCCACCGCCGTGACCGAGATCCCCGCCCCGCCCTGGGGGCCGACCCGCAAGCGCGCGCCGCGCCGCGTCCTCAGCCAGGACGGGATCATCGCGGCGGCCCTGCGGATCGTCGACACCGAGGGCATCGACGCGATGAGCATGCGCCGGGTCGCCCAGGAACTGGGCACGGGAGCGGCCTCCCTCTACGCGCACGTCGCCGGGCGGGACGAGCTGATCGCCCTGGTCCTCGACCGGGTCAGGGCCGAGATCCACTGCCCGGTCCCCGACCCCGAGCGGTGGCAGGAGCAGGTGAAGGACGTGATGCGGCAGGCCCGCGCGGCGCTGGCCGCGCACGGCGACCTTGCCCGGCTCTCGATCGAGATCGGCGTCCCCACCGGCGAGAACGCGATGCGCACGGCCGAGGGCGTGCTCGCCATCCTCGCCGCGGGGCGACTGCCCGTGCAGGTCTGCGCCTACGGGGTCGACGCGCTCGCGCTGTACGTCACCGCCGCCGCAGCCGAGGAGGCCGCCCTCGCCTTCCGCACCGGCGTCACGACGGCGGGCAAGGACGACTTCCTCGCCCAGGTCCGCGACTACTACAAGAGCCTGCCCAGCGGGCAGTTCCCCGTCATCACCGGCATGGTCGACGAGCTGATGCGGGACGTCGGCGACGAACGCTTCGAATTCGGCCTCGACCTGCTGGTCTCCGGCCTCGCCCGGCACGCGGTCCCGGCGGCGGGGGAGTAGGCCACTCGCCCAGATCCGGCCGCCCGCCCGTATCCGGCCGCCTGCCCAGATCCGGCCGCCCGCCCGTATCCGTATCAGGCCGGTCGGCCGCCCGCCCGGCCCGGGGCTCGCTCAGCCGGCCCGCTCGTTCGGCGCGCCCGCACACTCAGTGCGGCTCCCGGATCGCCGCCGCCCCCGCCGTGCACAGGCCCAGCACCACCCAGCCGAACCACAGCCAGCCGTTCGACCCCAGTGCCACGGTGTAGGCGACCACCGCGACCAGAAACGCCACCGTGGTCAACGCCATCGCTTTCACGGAACCCGGCATCGCACGCCTCCCTTCCGCAGGCGCGTGCGCGCACCCGCCGACGAGGCGGAAGCCGTATCGCGGCCCTTCCTTCATGGTGACCCCACGGGCACCCCGCGCGCCACCACGCCTCTCGGCCCGCCGCGCGCCAGGCCGTTCACCACTCCCCGTCGGTCACCCGGCCCGGATCGTCGCCCAGGTGCTCGACCTGCTCCGGCTTCGGCGGCGCCCACGGCTGCTCGTCGTCGCCCAGCCAGTCACCGACCGGCTTGACCCCGGTCAACGGCTCGGTGGCGGCCAGATCCTCGCCGTCCGCGTCGTAGTAGTCGAACCACGGCAGCCCCGCCGCGTTGTACGCCGCCCGGTCCACCGGGGACGCGGGCGCCGGTTCGCCGGTGATCTCCCGCCACTGCGGGGCCGTCGCCAGATGGACGAAGACCCGGCCGGACGGCTTCTTCCGCCAGTCCTGCGCGGGCCGCTCGTCGCGGTACACCTCCTGGCGCATCCGGCCGCCCGCGCCGAGCCCCATCGCGGGCGCCGACCTGGCCGCCATCGGTGCGGGCGGCGGCACGGGACCCGCGCCAGGGGCCATCGACGGGAGCGCGGGCCCGCCGTACCCTCCGCCCGCCTGCGCCGACACACCCCACGGCCCGTTCGTCGTCACCGTCCTGCGGCTCTGCTCGGCGCGCCAGCGCGCCAGCGGCTCCTCGCGCAGCTCGAACACCTGGAGCTGCACCCCGCCCCAGACCTCCTCGCCGGAGACCTGCCCCTCCACGGTCGCCCCGAGCCCCAGGGGCACGGCCACGAACTGCCGGATCGTGCCGGGGCCGGAGTTGATGCCGTCCAGCCACGGCTGCCGGGGCAGCACCACGTAATTCTGCGGGTCGCGCGACAGCCGGTCGCTCCACGGCCGGCCCGACACCGCGCACACCTTCCCGACACCGACCTGGAGGGCGGCGGGCGCGGCCGAGGAGAAGCTGAGCCACATCGCCTCGCGCTGATACACCGGCAGCAGCACCCCGCCGTGCGCGCGCCACCGCTCCGGAGTCCGCCCGGCGAAGTCGCCCACGCGGCGCAGCGGGAAGGAGCCCAGGCCGGGCGGCAGCGGGTGCGTGCCCTTCTCGGGCAGCCGCAGCGTCCGCATGAAGCGGACCGTCACCCCGCCGGGCAGCTCCAGCGCCGCCCCCGAGATCCGTACCTGTTCGCCCATCCCGGGCCCCCCTCCGTCAGCCGCGACCGCGCGCCTCCAACGATGCCAAATACGCGTTGTACGCGACGAGTTCCGCGTCACCGTCGCGGTCCGCGGCCCGGTCGCCGCGCCGTGCCTGCCGCTGCTCGGAGGTGTACCACTGGAAGAGCAGCGCCACCAGCACGACGACCGACGGGATCTCGCTGAACGCCCAGGCGATGCCGCCCGCCGCCGTCTGGTCGCCGAGCGCGTCGATGCCCAGCGAGGCGGGCGGGTGCTCGAAGGTGGTCAGCATCGGCTCGCTGGCCATCATGACCGCGATGCCGAAGAACGCGTGGAAGGGCATCCCCGCGAACAGCTCCAGCATCCGCATCACATAACCGGGCCGGTGCGGCCCCGGGTCGACGCCCATGATCGGCCAGAAGAACAGCAGGCCCACCAGCAGGAAGTGCACCATCATCGCGATGTGCCCGGTCCTGGTGTGCATCAGCGTGTCGAAGATCGGCGAGAAGTACAGCCCGTACAGGCTCGCGATGAACAGCGGGAGCGTGAAGGCCGGGTGCGTGATGATCCGCAGATACCGGCTGTGCAGCAGCTTCACCAGCAGCTCGCGCGGTCCGGTGCGGCCGCGCTCGGCGGCGGGCAGCGCCCGCAGCGTCAGCGTCACCGGGGCGCCCAGCAGGATCAGGATCGGCGAGAGCATGCTCAGCACCATGTGCTGCACCATGTGCACGCTGAACATGACCATGCCGTAGTCGTTGAGCTTGGTGCACATCACCAGAGCGACCGTCAGCACCCCTGTGACGAACGCCACGGTACGGCCGGGCGACCACGAGTCACCGCGCCGCCGCAGCCGCAGCACACCCCAGCCGTAGAGGACCAGCGCCACCAGGCAGCCGATGAGGAAGAACGGATCGCCGCCGCTGAACGACAGCCCCCGGCCGAGGGTGAACGGCGGCAAGTCCATGTGCATGCCGTGTCCGCCGTGGTCCATCCGTCACTCTCCTGTCGCGCCGGGCCGCGTGCTGCCGGTCCGGCCCGTGCTCCGATTCGACCCTTGTGCCCGCTCCAGAGTAGAACCGCCCCCGGACGCCGATTCGGCCGGGGGCGGGGAGCGCCGACCCACGTGGTCGGAGCACGTCATGAAGCGTCAGGACACGCCACTCACAGCACGCACTCGGCCTCGACGTACCGCTCGGCGGGCACCGTCTTCAGGTGCTCGACGGCCTCCCCGAGCGGGACCAGCGTGATGTCGGTGCCGCGCAGCGCCGTCATCATGCCGAACCGGCCCTTGTGGACGGCCTCCACGGCGTGCCAGCCGAAGCGGGTGGCGAGAACGCGGTCGTACGCGGTGGGCGTGCCGCCGCGCTGGACGTGCCCGAGGATGACCGGCCTGGCCTCCTTGCCCAGCCGCTCCTCCAGCTCGACCGAGAGCTGGTTGGCGACGCCGCTGAACCGCTCGTGGCCGTAGATGTCGGTCGCGCCCGACGTGAAGTCCATGGTGCCCTCGCGCGGCTTGGCGCCCTCGGAGACCACCACGATCGCGAACTTCTTGCCCGCCTCGAAGCGCTGGCCGACGACCCGCGCCAGCTCCGACACGTCGAACGGCCGCTCCGGCACCAGGATCGCGTGCGCGCCCGCCGCCATCCCGGAGTGCAGCGCGATCCACCCGGTGTGCCGCCCCATGACCTCCACGATCAGCACCCGCTGGTGCGACTCGGCGGTGGTCTTGAGCCGGTCCAGGGCCTCGGTGGCCACCATCACGGCGGTGTCGAAGCCGAAGGTCACGTCCGTGGACGCGATGTCGTTGTCGATGGTCTTGGGCACACCGACGATGGGCAGGCCCGCGTCCGACAGCAGCCGGGCCGCCTTGAGGGTGCCCTCACCGCCGATCGGGATGATCGCGTCCAGGCCCAGGTCGGCCACGTGGCCCCTGGCCTGTTCGACCCCGCCGCGCAGGTGGGCGGGCTGGACCCGCGAGGAGCCGAGGATCGTGCCGCCGCGCGCGAGGATGCCGCTCACGGCATCGAGGTCCAGCTTGCGGTAGTCGCACTCGAGCAGGCCCTTCCACCCGTCGTGGAAGCCGATGACCTCGTCACTGTGGTCCACCACGGCGCGGTGCACCACGGACCGGATGACGGCGTTCAGCCCGGGGCAGTCGCCGCCGCTGGTCAGCACACCAATACGCATTGCTCTCGTTACTCCCGCAACTCGACCGGACGGCCGGACCCCGTCGTCCGGATGGATCGCAGCCAGCTTACCGAGAGCGGCTGTCACGCCTCCACGGCGACCGAACTGCGGACACCTGACGATTACTCAAACTCCGGGGAACGCCTGCGCAGCGTGACGGACCCACCTCGGACCCGCGCCGACGCACGACGCCCGCGCCCTCCTGCGAGGACACGGGCGCGGTACGGGTCAGGCGGCTCGGAACGGTGTCACGCGGGCTGTACGGCCGCCGCGATCCGCTCGGCGCGCAGCGCCTCGAACCACTGGTCGTCGACCGGCGGCAGCGCGTTGACGTCCAACGCGAGCTTGATCAGCAGGTCGGCGATCTGCGGATTGCGGGCCATCACCGGACCGTGCATGTACGTGCCGAAGACCGTGTCGTTGAAGGCGCCCTCGGTGCCGTCCCCCGTGCCGTTGCCCTTGCCCATCCGCAGCCGGGCCAGCGGCCTGGCCTGCGGGCCGACATGGGTGACGCCCTGGTGGTTCTCGAAGCCGGTCAGCGGCGGCAGATTGAGGTGCGGGTCGATGTCGGCCAGGACGTCGCCGACGCACCGCTCGCCCTCGCCGCGCACGCTCACCACGTCGAGCAGGCCGAGGCCGGGCTCGGGGCGGCCCAGGTCGTTGACGAACTCGTGGCCGAGGATCTGGTAGCCCGCGCAGACCGAGAAGACGATCGCGCCGTTGGCGACCGCCCGGTTCAGGCCGCCGTCGCGGCGCAGCCGCTCCGCGGCCAGCCGCTGCGGGCGGTCCTCGCCGCCGCCGATCAGATAGATGTCACCGGACGTCGGCACCGGCTGGTCGGAGCGGACGTCGACCCGGGTGACCGGCACCCGGCGCTGCTGGGCGCGGCGCTCCACGACCAGCGCGTTGCCCTGGTCGCCGTAGGTGCTCAGCAGGTCGGGGTAGACCCACACCAGGCGGAGGCTGGACTCACTCATGCGTGCTTCTCCTTGTCCGTCGTCAGCAACGTGACGCGATGTGACGCGACGTGGTCGCGGTCAGTTGCCGACCCGGCGGCGCAGGTCCTGGAAGGCGGTGTAGTTGGCGATGGCCTCGATCCGGCCGGGCGGCGCGGAGCGCACCGCCTCGTCGAGGTTGGCGCAGACCCGGAACTGGAGCCCGGCGACCTCCAGGCGGACCGCGAGGTCCAGCTTGCGGTCGCCGATCACCATGATCGGGTGTCCGGCCAGCCGGGTGTAGTCCACGTCCCACAGCCAGGAGGTGTCGGTGCCGTCGGCGCCGCGCGCGTTGACCGACAGGATCACCGGGGTGGGCGGGCCGTCGATCAGCGAGAAGGTCTCCAGCCAGCCGGCCGGGTTCTTCGCCAGCAGCAGCCGCAGTTCGCGCTGCTGGAAGCTCACCACGTCGTACCGGCCCGCGACCGCCTGCACCGCGTACATCCGCTCCAGCGCGACCTTGGGGTCGATGCCGAAGGCCGCGGCGGCGGCGGCCGAGACCGCCGCGTTCGACTTGTTGGCGCGGCCCGGGAGCTGGAGGTGGATCGGCCAGGCGGAGCCGTGCGGGTCGATCACGTGGTCGCCGGACAGCGCCCAGGTCGGGGTGGGGCGGCGGAAGCCGCACTCGGCGCAGAACCAGTCCTCCGACGGGCGTTGCAGGACGCCGCCGCAGGACGGGCACGACCAGGCGTCGTCCTTCCACTCCTGGCCCGCCGCGACCCACACCACGGTCGGGCTGGAGGAGGCGGCCCAGGTGATCAGCGGGTCGTCGGCGTTGGCGATGATGATCGCCTCGACGCCTGCCAGGCCCTCGCGCCACTTCTCGGCCAGCATGCGGGTCTCGGCCGCGCGGTCGAGCTGGTCGCGGGAGAGGTTGAGCAGCGCGATGGCCTTGGGGGCGACGTCGCGGGCGACGCCCGCCAGGTACTTCTCGTCGACCTCGATCACGCCGAAGCGCGCCTCGGAGCCGCCCGCCAGCGCGGAGGTGATCCCCGCGGGCATGTTCGCGCCGAGCGCGTTGGAGACGACGGGGCCGCCCGCGCGCAGCGCCTCGGCCAGCAGCCGGGTGGTGGTGGTCTTGCCGTTGGTCGCCGACACCAGGATCACGTCGAGGTGCCGGGCGAGCCTGGCCAGCAGGTCGGGGTCGAATCTCAGCGCCACCTTGCCGCCGATCACCGAGCCGCTGCCACGGCCTGCCGCACGCGACACGCCCGCCGCCACCTTGCCCGCCGTCACGGCCAGTTTCGCCCGCGGCGACAGCGGCTCCGAGTTGCCTGCCATCGTCTCTCTTCCTCCTCGACTGCGACCGGCCCCGCTGCCCCGTGGCGGCTGGTTGTACGCCTCCGAGCGCCACTTGGGCGGCCGACAAGGTTCGGTCCCGGCTCAGCCTATCGACTCCGGGCCCCCGGACCGCACCGCGCCGCCCCGGTCGGACCGTGCGCCGAACTCCACGCGCACCGGGGGCATCCGCGCCACCGGCGCTGTCTGTGGGGACGGGTGCGGCCCGCCCGCGGTTCCTGATCCGCCGACCGCGTCACAGCCCCGGGCTGCCCGCCCGGTCGCCGGCCGCCGCGAGGCGGCCCCACAGCAGGTCGGCCAGGTGCCTGACCAGCAGGTCGCGGGAGAACGGCCGCTCGCCGAGCCACCAGTCGCCCGCCGCGTACATCATGCCGACGATGCCGTGTCCCCAGGCGCGGGCGAGCTGCTCCGAGTCGGGGCCGAGGTCGAGGCGTTCGGCGATCACCTCGGCCAGGTCCTCGCCCATGCGGCGCAGCAGCGGTACGGAGTGCCGTCCGGCGTCCAGTCCCTTGTCGCCGTCGGCGGGCGCCTCGGCCGGGTGCATCAGGAAGCGGTAGACCTGCGGGTGGGCCTCGATGGCGGACAGATACGCGTGCAAGGTGGCCTCGACGCGGTCCCTGCGGTCGCCGGGGGAGTCCAGCGCGGCCCGCAGGGTGGCCAGCAACGCGTCGGTGTGCCGCTTGGCCAGCGCCCGGTACAGGCCGCTCTTGTCGCCGAAGTGCCGGTAGAGGATCGGCTTGGTGATGCCCGCCTCGGCGGCGATGGCGTTCATGGACGCCTCGGGCCCGTCCCGCAGGACGACGCGGTCGGCCGCTTCGAGCAGCTCCGCCCGGCGCCGCTCCGTGGCCGTCCGCTGGTCCTGCCGCTGGCCGGTGTCCACCCGCGCCTCCCCAATTGTTCGATTGCTGGTGGTCAGCGCAACGTAACACCCCGCCAGCCGCCCCCCGCGCGCGGCGGAATGAGTTGACATGGCCTACCGGTCGGTAACAGACTGCTGTTACCGCTAGTAACTGGCACGTGGAGGGGAAGATGGGCGACTTCACGCTCGAACTCAATGACGACCAGCAGTCCGTGCGCGACTGGATCCACGGCTTCGCCGCCGACGTGATGCGCCCGGCCGCCGCCGAATGGGACGAGCGCGAGGAGACCCCGTGGCCCATCATCCAGGAGGCCGCCAAGATCGGACTGTACTCGCTGGACTTCTACGCCCAGCAGTTCTTCGACCCCACGGGCCTGGGCATCCCGCTCACCATGGAAGAGCTGTTCTGGGGTGACGCGGGCATCGCCCTGTCCATCGTCGGCACCGGACTCGCCGCCGTCGGCGTCCTCGCCAACGGCACCGAGGAGCAGATCGGCACCTGGGTCCCGCAGATGTACGGCGACGCCGATGACGTCAAGCTCGCCGCCTTCTGCTCCTCCGAGCCCGACGCGGGCTCCGACGTCTCCGCGATGCGCACCCGCGCCGTCTACGACGAGGCCACCGGCGAGTGGGTGCTCAACGGCACCAAGACCTGGGCCACCAACGGCGGTATAGCCAACGTCCACGTCGTCGTCGCCGTGGTCGACCCGGAGCTGGGCACCAAGGGCCACGCCTCCTTCATCGTGCCCCCCGGCACCCCCGGCCTGTCCCAGGGGCAGAAGTTCAAGAAGCACGGCATCCGCGCCTCGCACACCGCCGAGGTCGTCCTGGAGGACGTACGGATTCCCGGCGACTGCCTGCTCGGCGGCAAGGACAAGCTCGACGAGCGGCTGGCACGGGCCCGCGAACGGGCCAAGTCGGCCCATGGCGGCGAGCGGGTGAAGAACGCGGCGATGGCCACCTTCGAGGCCTCCCGCCCGGCGGTCGGCGCCATGGCCGTCGGCACGGCGCGCGCCGCGTACGAATACGCCCTCGAATACGCCACCGGCCGCGAGCAGTTCGGCCGCCCGATCATCGACAACCAGGGCGTCGCCTTCCAGCTCGCCGACATGCGCACCCAGATCGACGCCGCCCGCCTCCTGGTCTGGCGCGCCTCCTGGATGGCGACGGCGGGCAAGCCCTTCACCTCCGCCGAGGGCTCGATGTCCAAGCTCTTCGCCAGCGAGACCGCCAAGAAGGTCACCGCCCAGGCCATCCAGATCCTCGGCGGCAACGGCTACACCCGCGAGTACCCGGTGGAGCGCATGCACCGCGACAGCGCGATCTACACGATCTTCGAGGGCACCAGCGAGATCCAGCGTCTGGTCATCGCCCGCACGCTGTCCGGGATGCCGCTGCGCTGAGGCGGCGCGACGGCACAGGGCTCAGGGGCGGACGCCGGGGGTGTCCGCCCCTGACGCATGTCCCGGCGGCCACCCCCTCGTTGGGCAGGGTGTACATCATCCGATACGCGCCGATTTCCGGCGCAAGCCCCGGGGAGGGCCGATGGCCGACCCGCAGTGGAAACGACTCATCGAACACGTCATGGCGGTCCCGGAACGCGTCTACGAGCACTGGAGCGGCGCCGACGGCTGGGACAACGACACCGAATTCGGCAAGGAGTACGGAGAGAACCGCGTCTCCTGGTGCGTGATCTTCGACTGGGACATGTACCACGACGTCGGTCTCGACCAGGCCGTCCCGAAGACCGACAACGTGACCGCGTTCAGCACATGGGCCCGACGCAAGGGCACCTGGTCCGCGTACCCGAGCATCGGCGCCTGGGTGAATCTGGACGGCGGCGGGCACACCGAGATCGTCACCGGCTTCGACGAGCGCTACGTCCACACCAAGGGCGGCAACAGCGTGAAGGCCGGGGCCACCGACCGGGGCCAGGGCAACGGCGTGTGGTCGCACCGTGAACTGCGTCACGCCCAGCGCGTCACCGGCTACTTCGCGCCGCGCTTCCCCGACGGGATCTGCCCGCCGACCGCGGACCCCGCCGACCCGCGCGGCGGCACGGCGGTCGCCTCCTACCGAGTGCGCCCGACCGCCACCACGCACCCGGCGCCCGCGTTCCCCGGCCGTGAGTACTTCGTCCTCGGCGCGGTCAGCGACCACACCCTGCTGCTCCAGACCTGGCTGCAACGCGGCAACTGGGGCCCGCCGTACAAGGTCGGCCCGTCCCGCACCATGACCGCGCTCGACCTGACCAAGGTCAAGGCCCTCCAACGGCACTACGTCGCCGCGCTCGGCCCGGCGGACGGCGCCGTCGGGCCGCTGACCTGGCTGTACGCCTACGAGGTCGCGTACGGCCTGCGCGCGAGATGACCGCCGCCGCCCGGCGCGGCCCCGCGTGACTAGTCCCCGTCGTTGCGGTAACCGCGCAGCAGGAACCAGGCGAGGAACACCACACCGACCACCGAGACGACGATGATGCTGCGCATCACCGGACCGGGGCCGGGCGAATTCGACATCGCGAACGTCGTGACGTCGTGGAACGCGCCGAGATCCATGTGGGTATGCATGGGGGTACTCCTTATGGTCCGGCTGCCCAGGGTAGACCCGCGCCCCGAGCCGTCCGCGCTCCGGGTCGGCCCGCGCGCCGACCCGGAGCGCGCGCCCAGGTCAGTGGCCGGAATGCGGGCAAAGCGGCACCAGTGTGTCCGGGCGGTCACCGCACGCGCACGTCGTCTGGTTCAATAGGACACATGGCCAGCACTACTGACTCCGGGACAGGTCGCGACGACCTCGAACCCTTCTGGCCGTCCCGGCAGGAGCACCACTTCGACCGCTGGTGTTGCCGCGCGACCCCCGCGCGGACCCGCGTCCTGAGCTGACCCCGCCGCACCGGCCTCCGAGCCGCTGCCCGCAGCCACCGGTCCCCGCGCAATACGGCGTCCTGACGACCCCATCGCGCGAAAGAGCCGAATCATGTCGAACCTGCCGAACGTCCACTCCCTTTCCACGCTGCCCGCCCGACCGGGCGGCGCGCCCTCCTCCGGCGGCGCTCCGGCCGTCAACCGGCAGCGACTGCGCGCCGTACGCCCCGACGAGGTGCCGCCCGCACCGGACTTCCTGCCGCCCGGCGCCACCTGGCTGCCCGCGCCGGGGCATGTGCTGCCCACCATCCCCGGCGGCGCCCCGATGGTCGGTTACCTGGTGCTCGTCCCGGCCGAGCAGGTCCCGACCGCCGTCCCCGCCCCGGCCCCCGAGTTCCGCACCGGCCGGGCGGAGACCTCCGACCCGCTGTCCCAGGTGCCGATCAGCATCGACGACGAGCGCCGCACCGCCGCGGTCGACGGTCGCCAACTCGACCTGACCTACCTGGAGTTCGAACTGCTCGCGCACCTCGTCGCGCACCCGCACCGGGTGCACTCGCGCGACCAGCTCGTGACCACGGTCTGGGGATACGGGCATGTCGGCGACGGCCGCACGGTCGACGTCCACGTCGCCCGGCTGCGCCGCAAGCTCGGCGCGGAGCACCGCGCCAGCATCGTGACGGTGCGCCGAGTCGGCTACAAGTACGCCCCCGCCGCGCCGGTATCGACCGCGGGCGCGACCGCGGCTACGGCACGACCGTGACCGGCCACCGTCCGGCTTTCACGAGCCGGACGGCGACCGAGCCGACGAACCGGTGCCCGGCGCGCTCCGAGGCGCCCACCACGACCGCGTCCGCGGTGAGCTGTTCCGCGGCCGTGGTCAGGCCGTTGTAGGGGTCGCCGCGGAAGGTGTGGAACTCCCACCGCACCGTGAACGTCCCCTGCAACCGCTCGACGGAGTCGCGGATCTCCGCCATGAGCTGCTCGGCGATCCCGGTGTCGACCTCCGACACCGGGACCCCGAGGGCGGCGCCGGTCGGCATGTACGGCTGCACGTAGACCAGGGCGAGCAGCGCGTGCTGCCGCCTCGCGAGCCCCGCCGCGTACGCGGCGGCCCGCCACGACGTGTCGGAGCCGTCCAGTCCGGCGAGGATGACCTTCGGTCCGTCCGTGCCGCGCTCGAAGTGCGCCGGCAGCTTCTGCTCTTCCACGCGCGCCAGGCTATCGGCCTCCGGCCTGCGGTTTCATCCCCCGGCACGCAGCGTTCTCACTCCAATGGGCGCATTGCCACGACATGTGCACCTTTGCGGGGCACGCTGTGCGAGAGGAGTGAAACAGGCGGCGGTACCGCGCCGGAGCCGCGCACCCCACGGGTGCGGTCGGCGTACCCGCGACGGCTCGCCGCCCACGCCGCTACCGGGGAGGTTTGTGATGCCGAGCGTGTCCACGAACGTGTTCGTGTCGAGGCCGACCACGGAGGTCTTCGACTTCCTCGCCGACGCCCGCAATCTCGCCCTGTGGAGCTCGGGGGTGGCCTTCGTCGACTCGGCGCCCGTCCCGCCGGGCGTGGACGCGGAGTACCGCTACCGCTACCCCGGACGGCGCAGACCGCACCGGCTGGTCTGCGCCGCCTTCGAACCGGGCCGCCGGATAGTCTTCCGCGGCCAGCGCATGTGGTGCCCGCTGGGCACCCAGGTGCCCGTGTACGGCTTCGAGCTCGCCCCGCACGCCGACGGCACGCTGGTGCGGCTGTCGGTCACCAGCTCGCTGCGCGCGGCCCTCGTCCTGCTCGCCCCGGTCGTGGCCATGGCCTGGCGCCGTGACCTGCCCGCGGACGCCAGGAAATTCTGCGATCTGCTCGGCGGCTCCCGCGCCCCGGCCGCCCCGCTGCACGCTCCCGTGTCCGCCCCCGCGGTCGCCTCGGCCCCCGAGGACCCGGCGCGGTCCACGTCCGCGCCGAGTGGCTTTGACTTCGCTCATTGAGTGTTAAACTAATAATGTGAAGACGTTCGCACACGTTCTTCACCCTTTACTGCCCCGGCCTGGTCCCCCCGTCCCGGCCGGGGCTCCTCCATGTCCGGACCCGCTCCGGACCCGCTCCGGGCTCGTTCCCGCCTGTGTCCGGCCCGCGCCGGCCTGCCTCGGGGGTCGACTGTCAGACCCTCGTCGTACGGTGCGGACATGAACGACGCACATGAGCCGCGAATTCGCATCGAGCCCTGGTCGGCGGACGACCTGTGGCTGCTCCGCAGGACGAACACACCCGAGATGACCGAGTACCTCGGCGGACCGGAGACCGAGGAGCAACTGCTCTCCCGGCACCAGCGCTACCAGGACATCGAGAAGACCGGCGGCAGGATGTACCGCGTGGTGCTCGTCCCGGACGGCGAGGTCGCCGGTTCCATCGGCTTCTGGGAACAGACGTGGCGGGGCGGGAAGGTCTACGAGACCGGCTGGGCGATCCTCCCGGAGTTCCAGGGCCGGGGCCTGGCGGCGGACGCCGCCCGCGCGGTGACCGAGGCGGCCAGAGCCGCCGGTGCCCACCGCCACCTGCACGCCTTCCCCAAGGTCAGCCACCCGGCGTCGAACGCCGTCTGCCGCAAGGCCGGATTCACGTTGCTGGGCGAGGCCGACTTCGAGTACCCCAAGGGCAACCCGATCACGTGCCACGACTGGGTGATCGACCTGACGCCGGACGCCCCTGAGGCTGACCCGGCCGGAGCTCCCACGGCGACCGGCTGACGGTCGCGGGGCGTTCGCGGGGCGCCGCGGGACGCCGCGGGCCGTCAGGAACCGGCGGCCCGCAGTTGGGGCACGATCTGCTGCCGTACGTAACCGCGCACGTCCTGGCCGCGCAGGCCACCACGAATCACCGTCACCGAGTGCGCGGCGGCGGCCTTCCGCAGCCGACGCGCGGCCAGCGGGCCCACACCGCCGCCGATCACCAGCGCCGTCACACCGCCCGCACCGATCAGAGAGACGGCGTCGCGCGCGCCGGTGACGCCACGCGCGTCGAAACCCTCCTCGCGAAGGACCGTGGTCGCGGAGCTGACAATGCTCTCCATACGGCCGATTACCACAACGGTCATGCTTAGCTGCTGCCCATCCACACCCCGCACACACCCGGCTGGCGCTCATCCGCCACCACCGCACCGAGGAGACCCCGTGCGCCCACTGACCCCGACCACCCTGGTCACCGCCGCAGCCCTCGCCACCACGCTCGCGGTCGGCGGCACCGGCGCCGGTCCCGCTCCCGGCTCGGGTACGGCGCAGCCCCGGCCCGTGGCGAACCTCCCGCAGATCATGAAGGACACCGGCGGCGGCACCCAGCTCATCACCGCGAGCGCCCCCACCCTCGGCTCCACCAGCGGCACCCTCACCTGGTGGGAGAAACAGAGCGGCGGCTGGAAGGCCGTCGGCACCGCGCCCGCCCGCTTCGGCGCCCACGGCCTGGCCGACGGCGCGACCCGCACCCAGAACACCAGCACCACGCCCACCGGCCTCTACGGCCTGCCGCTCGCCTTCGGCAACGCCGCCGCGCCCGCGGGCACCGCCCTGCCGTACCGCGCGGTCACCCCGACCGCCTGGTGGTGCGAGGACACCCAGTCGACCTCCTACAACCGCTGGGTCGACCCGCTGCCCAAGGACTGCCGGGGCACCGAGTCCGAGCGCCTGGCCGACTACCCCGGGCAGTACGCGCACGCCGTCCTGATCGACTTCAACTACGCCAAGCCGGTCAAGGGCCGCGGCGCCGGCATCTTCCTGCACGTCAACGGCAGCGGCGCGACGGCCGGTTGCGTCTCGGTACCCGCCGACGCGATGAGCCGGATCCTCGCGTGGCTGCGGCCCGCGGCGCAGCCGCACATCGCCATCGGCACGGTGGACGGCGGCACGGCATTGACCGGTTACTGACCCCCTGGCGCGCTGTTGGGTGACGCTACCGCCCCGTACCGTAGGGCACAGGCGCAACACCAGTGACGCGAAGGGGAATTGCCGTGTCGTTCGCAGAGGACCGGTCGCAGGCCGTGGAAGACGTCGTCCACGCGTGGACGCAGGGCACCGACTGCCTGTTACGCGAGGCCGACGGCGGCTCGGGGGAGACGGTCGGGACGGAGACGGGGCCCAGGATGCTCTCGCACGCGGAGGCCGTGCAGATCGTCCACGCCCAGCTCGTCCTGATCGCCCTCGGGGCCGACCTCGGCCGCCTCCAGACGACCGCGAGGACCTGCTACCGCACCGCGGTCGACACGCGGCTCGAACGGCCGGAGGACGCCCGCGCCTATGCCAGGGCCGCCGATCTGTGCGAGCGCGCCGCCCGGCTGGTGGTCGACGCGGGAGCCGCGGGCGACGACCGGGCCAGGCGCCGCCTGCTCGCCGTCGCCGAGCACGACACCGCCGTGGCGACCGGAGCCGTGGACCCCGAGGTCGCCGACCGCGCCCGCCGCGTCCTGGAGTCCGCGCTCAGCGAGGCCGAGAACAGGGCCGCCCGCGATACCGCGCCCCAGCAGCGCGGCCCGCGCTATCCCGGCCCGACCTACGACGAGACCACCGGACGGCACCGCGTCGGCGTCGGCGCGACCGGCGAGCCCGCCTACTGGCAGCTCAACACCCCCGGCTCCGGCATGGAGAGCGGCCTGATCTGCGGCGCGCCCGGTAGCGGCAAGAGCAGCTTCCTGCTGATGGTGCTCTACGAGGCCGCGCGCCGCGAGGAGTTCACGCTGTGGCTGGCCGACCCCGGCGGCCGGCACGACACCCCGGCGCCGATCGCCGAGGCCGCCGCCCGTACCGCCGCCACCCGCGAGCAGACCGTGGACCTGCTGCGCGACGCGGTGGCGGTGATCGCCGACCGCGCCCGCCACCACGGCCCGGTCCCCGACCCCACCGACACCTGGCAGGGCATCGTGCTCGCCGTCGAGGACTGCCGACTCGTCTTCGCCGACGACCTGGAGGCCACCCGGCTCGCCGAGCGCGTCGTCGCCGTCGGAGGCCGGTTCGGCGTGGCGCTGGTCGTGACCGCGCCCGACGCCGACCTCGCGTCCTTCGGCGGGAGCCTCGCGTTGCGCGCCGGGCTCGCCAGGACCAACTGCTTCCCGCTCGGCCCCGGCGGACGGCAGATGCTCACCGTGCTCGGCCGCGCGGTCTGACGGCCAACCGCCTCCGGCCGGACGTCGGTCGGCGGGCCGCCGGTCGGTCGGCTCTCGCCCGCCGACCGCCGGATCTGACACTCCTCTGACACGCGCCTGGCCCTTTCCGGAAGGTCGGGCGGTGCATCTGTGGTTCCTGACCGAGACCTGAAGCCGGGGATCTTGTGACGGACCGGCGGACCGAAGAACCTGGTAGTCAGGATCCGGTGCGGTGTCGGCGAAAGCCCCCGGCGCGGTCCTTTCTCTCGGAATCTCTACGAATCTTCACGAATCTCGCGGATTCTCCCTGATTCTCTTTGATTCTCTCCGAACGACCATGGCGACCGTCCCCTGACGTCCGGGTGCGGCCCCTGAATCGCGTTGTCGGGCTCTGTGGTGTGGGAGGTGTGGACGATGGCAGGTGCGATGTCGTCGAACGCGGTGGCGGCCGGGACCGTCGCCGGAAATACGGTGGCGCCGCCGGATGAACGGGTGGGCGAACCTGCCCCGTTGAGCAGACTGATGTCACTGCACCAGGCGCACCCGGTGGACGGCCGGTCACTGCGGACGGTGTGCGGGATGTTCGTGACCGGCGTGACGGTGATCACCAGCGGCGAGGACGGCAACGCCGAGGGCACCACGGTGAACTCGTTCACCTCGGTCTCCCTCGACCCGCCGCTGGTGCTTTTCTGCCTGCACAACGAGTCCCGACTGCGGTCCGTCGTGCGGGAGTCGGGGAAATTCGTCGTCAACTTCCTCCAGGGGCAGCAGGAGGGCGTGGCCCGCGCCTTCGCGGGCAAGGGCACCGCGGAGATCCACGACGTGGCCAACCACCCGTCGGTGACGGGCGTTCCGGTGCTCAGCGAGGCGCTGGCGTTCCTGTCCTGCCACCTGGTCGAGGAGTTCGACGGCGGCGACCACACGATCTTCCTCGGCCGCGTGGTCGAGTTGGGCGTGCCCCGGCAGCACCAGGAGCCGCTGGTCTTCTTCCGCGGCTGGCTCGGCGCGCTGGAGGAGGAACTGCGCGGCGTGCACCCCATCATCGACGGCTGACCGCCCCGCCCGTTCCCTGTCTCCTTGGCACGGCGGTGCGTCGCACGGCGGTATTTCGCGACGCCCCGCGGTCTTCCGCGTGGATCCGAGGTGATCCGCGCTGTTCGTGTTCCTGACGTTTCTGCGAGTTCCCGAATTCGACCGGTGGAGGGTGTGATGGGCGTGGATTCCGGCAAGGTCGTCCGACTGGAGGACGTCGTACCGATCACATACGGCGGAGGCGAGGAGACCCGCTTCCTGCTGCGCGGCTCGGACACCAGCGGCCGTTCCTCGTTCTACGAGGTCCGGATGCCCGCGGGGGAGGGCTCGGTGTGGCATGTGCACCATGACACCGACGAGTCCTTCTACGTCCTCGAGGGTGAATTCGAGGTCAAGGTCGGCGAGGAGATCCACAAGGCGCCCGCCGGGACGATGGTGCACGGCCCGCGCGGCGTGTGGCACTCCTTCTTCAACGTGGGCGAGACCACGGGACTCATGCTCTGCACGATGACGCCCGGCGGCATCGAGCTGTTCTTCGAGGAGCTGAGCGAGGTGCTGACCCGCCCCGAGCGGCCCGACTGGGACACGATCAAGGCGGTCGGCGAGCGGCACGGCATCACCGCCGCCCGGCCGCAGGGCGGACCGCACGGCGGCCCGCCGGTCAGCGCGCCGCAGTAGTCCGTACCGTCGCGCACCGTCCTCGCGACGGGGGTCGGGAGCCGCCGGGTGACCGGCGCCCTGCGCGCCGTCGGGTGACGGGGGGCGGCCGGTCCGGGGGATTCACCCGGCGGCTCCCGGGCCTAGGGGGTGTCCGCGCGCCGTCCGGCCTCCCGGGGGTGCGCGTCCTCCTGCTCGGGGTCCAGCTCCGGCTCGGGCACCGCGTCCGGCGCGAGCCGCGGCGCGCCCGTCGGCTCACCGCTCTCGTCGAGCCGGACCCGGGAGAGCTTGTCGGGGTTGGTGACCAGGTAGATGTCGGTGATCTGGTCGTTGCTCGGGTTGAGGTCCATGACCATGACCGCGTACGGCGAGTCGCCGGAGAAGACGACGGCCGACGGGTCGCCGTTGACCTGCTGGTAGCGGATGTCCAGCGACTCGGGCAGCCGGCTGGTGGCGTAGCCGTTGAGGAAGCGGGCGACCTTGTCCCGGCCGTTGACCGGCCGGAGCGCGGAGCGGACCTTGCCGCCGCCGTCGGTCCACATCGTCACGTCCGGCGCGAGCAGGCTCATCAGCTCGGCGATGTCGCCGCCGAGCGCGGCGGCCACGAACCGCTCGGTGACCTGCTGCTGGAGGTGCGGATCGGCCTGGTAGCGGGGCCGCCTGGCCTGGACGTGCTCGCGGGCCCGGTGCGCGAGCTGCCGGATCGCGGACGGGCTGCGTCCCAGGATCTCGGCGATCTCCGTGTGCGCGTAGCCGAACACCTCGTGCAGGACGAAGACCGCCCGCTCCAGCGGCGTCAGCGTCTCCAGCACCACGAGCAGCGCCATGGACACCGACTCGGTGCGCAGCGCGGACTCCGCGGCGTCCACGGCCTGCGCGCCCTGCGGGCTGTCGAGGGCGTCGGGCGTACGGGTCAGCAGCGGCTCGGGCAGCCAGGGGCCGATGTACGTCTCGCGGCGACGGCTGATCGTCGCCTGCCGGGCGAGCGCCTGGTTGACCGCGATCCGCACCAGGTACGCGCGCGGGTTGTCGATCTCCTCGGCGTCCGGCTGGCGGACCCGGCGGGCCCAGGCCAGCCAGGTCTCCTGGAGGACGTCCTCGGTGTCGGAGACACTGCCGAGCAGGTTGTAGACCACCGAGAACAGGAGTTCCCGATGGCCGACGAACACCTCGGTCGCGCGGTCACCAGCAGCCGAGGGGAGCTGAGCCGGAGTGTCGGACACGATGTGAGCCTCCCGTGATGCGTTTCACCTATGAGGTACGACGGACCCGAAAGCGTGACACTCGCGCCGCGAAATGTGACGCGCGTCTCTTTCACCTGCGATATTCCGGCGCGCCCCACCGATCTCCATGAGTGCTGGAATGATCACACGGTGCCACGATGTCACATCGACCGTGGCCCGAAGCTCTTTATCCGCGGGGCCGGACACGGTCTGGCGGTGGCCCGGACGCCGGGCCCGGAGGGGAGCCTCCGGACCGTCGAGGCTCCGAGCGGTCACCCCGATCCCCGGGGGGCCGATAACGACATTCGTACGAAGAAAGTGGTGGGCCGTCGTGGCCGAGTCGAAAGACCCGAACGTGGACATCGATTTCACCGTCATGTATGCGACGCACAAGGCGTTCCGACGCGACCTGCGCCGGCTGGCGACCGCGGTGGCCGCCGGTCAGGCGACGGCGCCGCAGGTGCGCGCGGGGTGGGACAACTTCAATCACCAGCTCCACAACCACCACTCGGTCGAGGACCGGGCGCTGTGGCCGCAGGTGGAGGCCAAGATCGCCGACCGTCCCGACGATCAGCGGCTGATGAAGGAAATGGAAGAGGAGCACGCCGAGCTGGGCCCGCGCATCGAGGCGGTGGACACCGCGATCAAGGGCGGCGGGGGCGACCTGGCCGCGCTGATCGAGGACCTTTACCAGGTGATGGACGGCCACTTCACGCACGAGGAGGAGGCCGCGCTGCCGCTGATCCAGGACGTGCTGTCGCCCGCCGAATGGCGGACCTTCGGGCTCGCCAACGCCAAGAACCTCGGCATCAGCGGCGTCAGCGTCTACATCCCCTGGGTCATCGACGACGCGACGCCGGACGACCAGAAGCGGTTCCTCGGGTCCTTCCCGCCGCCGCTGCGCGTCGTCAACAAGCTGATCTGGCAGCGCGGTTACGCGAAGAAGGAGCTGTTCAAGGTCTGACCGGACCCGGGCACCGACGACCGGGCGCCTGAACGGCCGGAATCGGCGGGCACCGCGCCACCGGGCGCGGTGTCCATGCTCGGGCGCGGTGTCCATGCTCGGGCACTGCGGAAAGGCGTGGCCATGGACAGCACGGCGATCGTGGAGCGGGCCCGACCGGCCCCGCCCGCCCGCCGCACCGGGCGGGTGCCCGGCGCGGCCGAGCTGCTGCGGAGGGTGCCGTGACCGGCGCTGTGGTGGTGACAGGTCTGGGCATCGTCTCGCCCGCGGGACTGGGCGCCCGCGACTACTGGGCGCAGGCGTGCGGGAGCGGGCGCGGCGCCGGACGGCACGGCGAGGCCCGTACGGCGGGCGAACCCGCATGGCAGACCGCCGCCCTCCTCGACCCCGCTCCGGGCGACCAACTGTGGGGCAGGCCCGCGCCGCAGGCCGACCGGATGGCCCGGCTCGCGCTGGCCGCAGCGGACTGGGCGTTGGCCGACGCGGGCATCCGCCCGCAGGACCTGCCCGACTTCGGCCCCGACGCGGTGACGGCCGTCACCGCCGCGGCTGCCGCCGCCGCGGCTCCCGGCGGGCGGTACGGCGAGGGCCGCGGGCCCGGCTTCGGCGCCCGCTTCCGGGCCGGCACCGGCACCGGCGGACCGCGCGGCCAGGCCGGGCGGCAGAGCGGCGCGTACCGCTCCTTCGCCTGGTTCTACGCCGTCAGCAGCGGCCAGATCTCGATCAGGGACGGCATGAAGGGCCTGGACGCCGTGGCGCACGCCCGGCGGCAGATCAGGCAGGGCGGTCGGCTCATCGTCTCCGGCGGTGTGGACGCGCCGGTCTGCCCCGCCACCTGGAGCGCGCACACCCCGCCGCCCGCCGCCCGGCCCGGCGGCGGAGCGCTGCTGGTGCTGGAGACCGCGCACGCGGCCCTGGCCCGCGGCGCCAAGATCTACGGCGAGGTCGCCGGATACGGCGCGACCTTCGACCCCGACCCGAGCGGCGGACGCGAACCGGGCCTGCGGCGCGCGGTGGAACTGGCCCTGTGCGACGCGGGAGCCGTCCCCGGAGAGGTGGACGCGGTGTTCGTCCCCGGCCTCGACGCGGCCGAATCGGCCGCCGTCACCGCGGTGTTCGGCGTGCACGCGGTACCCGTCACCGCGCCCCGCACCATGACCGGGCGCCGCTACCCGGGCACGGCCGCGCCGCTGGACCTGGCGGCAGCCCTGCTCGCCATGGAGGAGGGCCTGATCCCGCCGACCGCGGACGATCTGCCGTCCCCCGGCTACGACCTCAATCTGGTCCTGTCGCCGCGCACCGCGGAACTGCGCACCACGCTGGTGGTGGCCCGCGGCCACGGCGGCTTCAACTCCGCCGTCGTGCTGCGCACCCTGGACTGACCGCACCGCCCCGCGACAGCGCGGCGAGCAGCAGCACCGCACCGACCCCGTGACGTCCCCTCTCCCGCACCGGGAGCCGGGGACGTTTTCGCGTGCCCCGACACATTCCTACCCGGGAGGGACGAAGCAGCATGAACACAACCGCCCAACAGGCCCAGTCCAATGAGAAGTTCGATGTGGCGATCCTCGGCGCGGGTATGGCCGGCGGTCTGCTGGGCTCGGTGCTGGCCCGCAACGGGGTGAAGGTCCTGCTCATCGACGCGGGCGTGCACCCGCGCTTCGCGGTGGGGGAGTCCACCATCCCGTACACCTCGTCGATGACCCGGATCATCGCCGAGCGCTACCAGGTGCCCGAGATCGAGCCGCTGGCCAGCTTCAAGGGCATCCAGGAGAAGATCGCCCCGTCGTGCGGGCGCAAGCAGAACTTCGGCTTCGTCTACCACGTCGAAGGGCAGCCGCAGGACCCCGAACAGATCAACCAGCTCGTGGTGCCCGAGTGGCAGCGCACCGAGACGCACCTGTTCCGGCAGGACGTGGACGCCTATCTGTTCAACCTCGCCGTGAAGTACGGCGCGGTGCCCAAGGTCGCCACGAAGATCGCCGACATCGAGGTGTTCCCCGAGCACGGGGTGCTGCTGAGGTCCGACAAGGGCGAGGAATTCCACGCCAGTTACCTCATCGACGGCAGCGGCTTCCGGTCGCCGGTCGCGGAGAAGTTCGGGCTGCGCGAGACCCCGACCCGCGCCAGGGCGCACTCGCGCTCGCTGTTCACGCACATGGTCGGCGTCACACCCTTCGACGACGCGAAGGCGGCCCGCTCGCACAAGCAGCCCAGCCCCTGGCACAACGGCACCCTGCACCACGTCTTCGACGGCGGCTGGCTCTGGGTGATCCCGTTCGACAACCACGACGGCGCCCTCAACCCGCTGTGCAGCGTGGGCCTGCAACTGGACGAGCGCAAATTCCCCGCCGAGCCCGGCGTCTCCGCGCAGGAGCAGTTCGACCAGTTCCTGGAGCGGTACCCCGAGATCGCCGAGCAGTTCACCGGCGCCACCGCCGTACGCCCGTGGGTGGCCACCGGCCGGCTCCAGTACTCCGCGACGCAGACCGTCGGCGAGCGCTACTGTCTGACCGCGCACGCCGCCGGATTCATCGACGCGCTGTACTCGCGCGGCCTGACCAACACCCTCGAGGTCGTCAACGCCCTCGCCTGGCGGCTGATCGAGGCGTCCAAGGACGGCGACTGGTCCGTCGAGCGCTTCGCGTATGTCGACAGCCTCCAGCAGGGCCTGTTCGACATCCACGACGACCTCGTCTACTGCTCCTTCGTCGGCTTCCGCGACTACGACCTGTGGAACGCGGTCATCCGGGTGTGGGAGTCGACCAGCATCCTGCCGACGGTCACCATCGACCGGGCGTACCGCACCTTCATGGCCGACCCCGAGCGCGACGAGCAGGTCTTCCGCGACCTGGAGAAGCGCGATGTGCCCGGACTCCCGGCCCCGGTCGGCCAGGACATATCGGAGCTGCTCGGCTTCACCCGCTCCATCTGCCAGCAGGTCGAGGCGGGCACGCTGGAGGCCAAGGCCGGCGCGGCCCAGCTCTTCGAGCGGCTGCGGACGTCCGAATTCCTCCCCGCCCCCTTCGAGTTGGGCTCGCCCGACAACAGGTGCTTCGAGGCCACGCCAGCGGTGATCCAGAGCGCCGTCGAATGGGCCGGTACGGACGCGCCCGCGCACATCGCGCAGCTCTTCGCGCGCTGAGCCCCCGCCGTACCCAGGTCGTCGAGCGCCGCCGTACGCAGGGCCCCCCGCCGTACGCATCGCAGACGTACCGCACCCGCGACAGCGCCGCCGGACGCCTCCTGACGGGCCGTCCGGCGGCGCGTCCCTGCCCGTGGCCCCGTTCGCCGGAGGCAACTTCCTTTCAGACAGGAGTCAGACGTGGACGAGAAGGTGGACGAGAAGGTGCACGAGAGGGACAGCACGGACGCGGGCGGAGCCGCTGCCCTGGACACCGATGTGATCATCGTGGGGGCGGGGCCCACCGGGCTGATGCTCGCCGGTGAACTGCTGCTGGGCGGCGCCCGGGTGATCGTCGTGGAACGCCTGGACGAACCCACCGGGCAGTCGCGCGGCCTGGGCTTCACCGCCCGCGCCATGGAGGTGTTCGACCAGCGCGGGCTGCTGCCCGCCTTCGGCGGCCCCGACGGCACCCTGGAGATCTCCCCGGTCGGCCACTTCGGCGGCCTGGTCTTCGACTACACGGTGCTGGAGGGCGCGCACTTCGGCGCCCGCGGCATCCCGCAGTCGCTCACCGAGTCCGTGCTGGAGGCGTGGGCCGTGGGCCTGGGCGCCGACATCCGCCGCGGCTGGGAATTCCTCGAAGTCGCCGACGGGGAAGGGGCGGTGACCCTCACCGCGGGGACCGCGGACGGCGTACGCCACCTGCGCGCCTCGTACCTGGTCGGCTGCGACGGCGGAAAGAGCGCGGTCCGCAAGGCCGTCGGCTTCGACTTCCCCGGCACCGACCCGACCCGCGGCATGTACCTCGCCGACGTGGTCGGCTGCGGGCTGCGCCCGCGATTCCTCGGCGAGCGGCTGCCCGGCGGCATGATCATGGCCGCGCCGCTGGGCGAGAACGTCGACCGGGTCATCGTGGTCGAGAACGGCACCCCGCCGCCGGACCGCACCGAGGAGCCGACCTTCGCCGAAGTGGCAGGTGCCTGGCAGCGGATCACGGGCGAGGACATCAGCGCCGGTACCGCCGACTGGGTCGGCTCGTTCACCGACGCCAACCGGCTGGTCACCGAATACCGGCGCGGGCGCGTGCTGTTGGCGGGCGACGCCGCCCACATCCACCTGCCCGCGGGCGGCCAGGGCCTGAGCACCGGCGTGCAGGACGCGGCCAACCTCGGCTGGAAGCTGGCCGCGGTCGTCACCGGCTGGGCGCCCGAGGGTCTGCTCGACACCTACCACGCCGAGCGGCACCGGGTCGGTGAGCGGCTGATGATGAACACCGCCACCCAGGGCATGGTCTACGTCGGCGGTCCCGAAATGGACCCGATCCGCGAGATGTTCGCCGAGCTGATCGAGTACGACGAGGTCAAGCGGCACCTCGCGGGCACCGTCAGCGGCCTCGACATCCGCTACGACTTCGGCGCGAAGGACGACGACCACCCGCTGACCGGACGCCGGTTGACCCCGCTGAAGGTCGACACCGACGGCGGCGGCACCGACACCACGGAACTGCTGCACACCGCGCAGGGCGTGCTCGTCGACCTCGCCGACGCGGCGGCCGTGCGCGCGGTCGCCGCGCCCTGGAAGAGCCGCGTCCTGACCGTCAGCGGCACGGTCGCCGAGCCCGAGGGGCTGTCCGCACGGGAGTTGGCGGGGGCCACCGCGGTCCTGCTCCGGCCCGACGGACATGTCGCCTGGGTCTCGACGGGCGGTGAGGACGGCCTGGCCGAGGCGCTCCAGCGGTGGTTCGGCGCGCCCGAGACGGGCGCGTGAGTTCCAGCCTCCGACCGGAGGGCGCCGACCGTTCGAGGGCCGGCGCCCTCCGCCAACCGAAGGGCGGGGCACGGCGGTCCGCGGGCGGGCCCTTCCGGTCGCTGGCCGTGCGCAACTTCCGGCTCTTCGCGCTCGGCCAGGTCGTCTCGGCGGCCGGCACCTGGATGATGGTGGTCGCGCAGGACTGGGCGGTCCTCTCGCTCACCGACAACTCACCCACCGCGCTCGGCCTGGTGACGGCCCTTCAGTTCACCCCGGTCCTGCTCCTCGCGCTGTACGGCGGGCGGCTCGCCGACCGCCACGACAAGCGCGCGCTGCTCGTCGCCGCCAACCTGGTCTGCGGTGTGCTCGCCGCCCTGCTCGCGCCCCTGATGCTCACCGGCACGCTGCGGCTGTGGCATCTGTATCTGTTCGCCCTCGGCCTCGGCACCGCGAGCGCCGTGGAGATCCCCACCCGCATGTCGTTCGTGCGCGAGATGGTCGGCCCCGAACTGCTGCCCAACGCCTCGGCGTTGAGCGCGGCGTACTTCAACGTCGCACGGGTGGCGGGGCCCGCGTTCGGCGGCCTGCTCGTCGGCTGGCTCGGCACCGGACCCGTCGTCCTACTCAACGCCGTCAGCTATCTGGCCACGGTCGTCGCGCTGCGGATGATGCGGCCCGCCGAACTGCACCGCGGGCCGCCGGGCGCAGCCCGCGCCCGCGTGATCGACGGCCTGCGCTACACCGCGAGCCGCCCCGACCTGCTGCTGCCGCTCGCCCTGGTCGCCGTCATCGGCCTGGCCGGGTTCAACTTCCAGCTCACGCTGCCGCTGGTGGCCAAGACGGTCTTCCACACCTCCGCGGCCTCCTTCGGACTGCTCACCACGGCGCTGGCGGCCGGATCGCTGCTGGCGGCGCTGGTCACCACCTCGCGTACGACCCGGCCGAGCGGACGGCTGGTGACCGGCTCCGCGCTGGCCTTCGGCGCGGCCGAGACCGCGGCGGGCTGGGCGCCGAACTACCTGAGCGAGCTGCTGCTGCTCGCGGTCACCGGCTTCACCACGCTCTACTTCGCCCAGGCGGCCAACCACCGCATCCAGCTCGGCGCCGACCCCGCGTTCAGCGGGCGGGTGCTGGCCATCTACGCGCTCATCCTCCAGGGGACCACCCCGCTGGGCGCGCTGGCGGTCGGCTGGCTCACCGAGCACTGGGGCGCCAGATCCGGACTCTACGCGGGTGGCATCGTCTCGCTGGCCGCGGCGGCGGTCGCCATGCTGCTTGACCGGCCCCGTCCGGGCCGAGGGGACGGCGGGGGCCGAGGGGACGGCGGCGACCGGGCGGACGACGGCGACCGGGCGGAGCGCGAGGGCGACGGTGATCGGGAGGCCGGGCGCGCGCGGGAGACCGACAGCCGGTCGCCCGAGACCCCGGCCGTCCCGACGACCGGCGCGTGACGCCGGCGCGCGCACGGTGCCCCGAGGCCCCCGAACCCCCGCCCGTACGCGCCCCGTCCGTACCGCGCCCGTCCCCACGAGGGCCGCGGGCCCGGTTCCGGACGACCGCCGCGGGCCGACGCTCCGCCACCGCGCGGAGCGACCCGTGCCCCGCGGAGCCGTCCGCGCGGCACGTTCTCGAACCTGCCGGTGAACCGCCGCGCCACAGCGCAACGGCGGCACCGGTCCGTGCACTACCGATGGAAGGCGGTATGCCGTGATGGAACAGACGGTCCCCCTGCACCTGAGGGGGCTTCCCGACCCGCACGTCCTGCGTGCCGCGGGCATCGACGTGCGGACCAGGATCATCGAGCGTTACATCTGCCGTCAGTTGGAGCCGTATCTTCATGTGCCCCCGGCCCACCGGATCAGCACCGACCGGTCGCTGCGCAGTCAGGGCGTCGACTCGATCACCGCGCTGGCGCTGCGCCGCAGGCTCGTCTCGGCGCTGGGCGTCGACGTCCCCGCCGCGGACCTGCTGCGGGACGACTCGGTCACCGAGGTGGCGGCGCTGCTGGCCGGGCTGGTGACCCCCGTACCGCAGAGCGTCCCGCAGACGGCCCCGGTCGGCGCCGTCGCCGGGGCCGTCTTCGACACCCCGGCGGAGAGGCCGCGGCTCACCGCAGCGGCGCGCACCGCGCGGTGAGCGCCGCGGTGGACCGTACGGGGGCCGCCACCGCACCGGCTCTGACCGTCGCGCCGGGCGACCTGCACATCTGGGTGCTGCCCCGGCCCTGGACGCACACCGACCCGGCGCCGCTGCCGGTCGGGGAACTGGACGACGACGAACGCGAGCGCGCCGCGGGCCTGCTGCGTACGGGCGACCGGGTGCGCTACCTCTCCGCCCACGTCGCCCTGCGCCGCCTGCTGTCGGCCTACACCGGCCTCCCGCCGCGGGCGCTGCGGCTCGGCCGGGACCGCTGCCCCTGCTGCGGCGGCCCGCACGGCCGCCCGGTGCTGCTCGACCGCCCGCGCGGCCCCGTGCCCGACTGGCCGCACTTCTCGCTGTCCCACAGCCACCAGGTCGCGGTCGTCGCCCTCGCGGGCGCCACCGTCGGCGTGGACGTGCAGCGGGTGCCGCCGGCCAACGCCGTACGGCTGTGCCTGCCCGACCTGCACCCCGCGGAACAGGCGGAGTTGGCCGCTGTGCCCGGCCGCAGGAGGCCCGCGGCCTTCGCCCGGCTGTGGACCCGCAAGGAGGCGTATCTCAAGGGCCTCGGCACCGGTCTGCGCCGCGACCTGGCCGCCGACTACCTCGGGACCGCGGCGGCCCGGCGCGGCGGCCCGCACCGCCCGTCCGGATGGTCCGTCACCGATGTGCCGGGACCGCCGGGCCACGCCACCGCGGCGGCCGTCCGCACCCCGCACCACTACCGCACCGTCGTCCGCACACTGACCGCCGACTGCCTCCACGCCGAGGACGCCACGGAGCTGATCGCCGATTCACGCACGCGGGTGCACCGCGTGCCGCAGGCCGCCGTCCGGCGGCCACAGGAGTGATCGACATGAACCCGAGCAAGGGAGGGTGGAGCGCCATGCCCAACGCGGAGTCTCCCGCCGAGGTCCCCGACCGGTTGCAGGAACTGAGCGACCTCAAGGAGCTGGCCCGCCAGGGCCCTGACCCCACGGCGACAGAACGCCAGCACGCCAAGGGCAAGCTGACCGCGAGGGAGCGGATCGACCTGCTCCTGGACAAGGGCAGCTTCACCGAGGTCGAGGCGCTGCGGCGGCACCGGGCCAGCGGCTTCGGCCTGGAGGGCAAGCGCCCGCACACCGACGGCGTGGTCACCGGCTGGGGCACCGTCGAGGGCCGGACGGTCTTCGTCTACGCCCACGACTTCCGGATGTTCGGCGGCGCGCTCGGCGAGGCGCACGCCGAGAAGATCCACAAGATCATGGACATGGCCATCGCGGCCGGCGCCCCGCTGGTCTCGCTCAACGACGGCGCGGGCGCCCGTATCCAGGAAGGCGTCTCCGCGCTCGCCGGTTACGGCGGCATCTTCCAGCGCAACACCAAGGCATCGGGCGTGATCCCGCAGATCAGCGTGATGCTCGGCCCCTGCGCCGGGGGCGCCGCGTACTCCCCGGCCCTGACCGACTTCATCTTCGCCGTCCGCGGCATCTCGCAGATGTTCATCACCGGGCCCGACGTCGTGCAGGCCGTCACCGGCGAGGAGGTGACCCAGGACGCGCTCGGCGGCGCCGACGTGCACGCCAGCGTCTCCGGTGTCGCCCACTTCGCCTACGACGACGTGCACACCTGCCTCGCCGAGGTCCGCTACCTGCTGTCGCTGCTGCCGTCCAACAACCGCGAACTGCCCCCGGCCAGCCCCGGACAGGACCCGGTGGACCGGCCGGGCGACGCGCTGCTGGAGATCGTGCCGACCGACGGCAACCGCAGCTACGACATCAGGGACGTCATCGAGGAACTGGTCGACGACGGCGACTCGATGGAGGTGCACGCCGCCTGGGCGCCCAACATCGTCTGCGCGCTGGCCCGGCTCGACGGGCAGACCGTCGGCATCGTCGCCAACCAGCCGTCGGCGATGGCCGGGGTGCTGGACATCAAGGCGTCGGAGAAGGCCGCGCGCTTCGTGCAGTTCTGCGACGCCTTCAACATCCCGATCGTCACCCTGGTCGACGTCCCCGGCTTCCTGCCCGGCGTCGACCAGGAACACGACGGCATCATCCGGCGCGGCGCCAAACTGCTGTACGCCTACTGCAACGCGTCGGTGCCGCGGATCTCGGTGGTGCTGCGCAAGGCGTACGGCGGCGCATACATCGTCATGGACTCGCAGTCGATCGGCGCCGACATCGCGCTGGCCTGGCCCAGCAACGAGATCGCCGTCATGGGCGCGGAGGGCGCGGCCAACGTCGTCTTCCGCCGCGAGATCGCCGCCGCCGAGGACCCCGAGGCGATGCGGATCCAGAAGATCGAGGAGTACCGCAGGGAACTCGTGCACCCCTACTACGCGGCCGAACGCGGCCTGGTGGACGACGTCATCGACCCGCGCGACACGCGGTCGGTGCTGATCCGGTCGCTGTCCATGCTGCGGACGAAGGACGCGGACCTGCCGCGCCGCAAGCACGGCAACCCGCCGCAGTAGCCCGCCGTACTCCGCACAGCCCTTGACGGTGCGTCAGCGCAGCCGCCCGCAACTCGTGCATTCCGTCCGGCAGTTCCGAGACCGAAGGGGACACCGCCCATGCCCGCCGCCATCACCGCTCCCACCCCCGCCGCACCGCACCTGGTGCGGGTCGGCACGCTGACCATCCCGGCGCAGCCGGGACCGCCCGCGCTGGAGACGATCAACGCCGCGCCCGCCGTGGTGCCGCTCGCCGCACCCGAGGCGGCTCCGGCGCCGACGACGCTGGTACGTGTCGAGCGCGGCACCGCGACACCCGAGGAGATCGCCGCGGTCACCGCCGTGCTGCTCGCCCGCGCCGCCACCGTTCGCGCGGCGGCCGACGCCGACCACGCGACGGCCGCCCGCCGCCGGGGCGCCGCCCGCTGGCGCGCGCACGGCTTCACCGGCCCGCGCGCCTGGACCGCCGGGACCCGGGATCTGCTCGCGAGTTGAGCGCGGGCGGTCCCGTAGGAGTACCTGAGCGCCCGACGCTTCGAGCACTGAGCACTGAGCACTGGCACTGAGCACTGAGCACCGTCAACGGCCCCACGCGCTTCGGCGCGTGGGGCCGTTTTTCGTCGTCTCACCCGCGATTCCCGCCGGAGGCGATTTCCCCCGGCCGCGCGGCGGGGTCCCGCGGCCGGAAGAGGGCAGGCGTCGTAGCGTGACGGGGACGTACAACGGATCATCGGACCGCACGACGCGAGGGGACCTCATGTGCTGGAGCGCCACGGCCGATCTGGCGGCGGGCTCGGTGATCTGCGCCCTGGGCGTGACCTGCGTCGCGCGCGTACGCCGGGCCCGGGACCTGCCGCTGGCGGCGCTGCCGCTGGTGCTCGGCGCCCATCAGCTCATCGAGGCCGCGGTCTGGCACCGCGGCGGCGGCACCGGGCCCGCCACCCTCGCGTGGGCGATCATCGCGCTGCCGCTGCTGGCCGCCTATGTGCCGCTCGCCGTGCTGACCGCCGCGCCGCCGGGCGGGCGGCTGCGGCTGGCCGTACCGGTGCTGGCCGGACTCGCCACCGCCGTCGTGCTCGTCGCCTGCCTGATCGACCGGGCGCCCGTCGCCGACATCCGCGGCCGCACCGTCGGCTACGCGGTGGACGTGCCCGCCGTACCGCTGGTCATCGCCGGATATCTGGTGGCCACCGTCGGCTCCCTGCTGCTCAGCGCGGACCGGATGCTGCGGCTGCTCGGCGTCCTCACCGGGGTGGGGGCCGCGGTCTGCGCGGCGGTGTGGCGGACCGAATTCGTCTCCACCTGGTGCGCCTTCGCCGCCGTCGTCTCCGTCGTCCTCCTGGTGTGGGTACGGCGGCCGTCGACTGGGCCGGCGCCGAGCCCGCCCGTACTGTCGTAGCGGCTGATCACACGTCAGACTGGGCGGATGCGTCCTCACCGTACGGTTTCCACGGTCGCCCTCACCGTCGTCCTGATCACGCTCGGCCCGGCTCTCGCCGCCTGCTCGTCGGGCTCGCCGTCCCCCGGCTCGCCCGGCGCCGCCCGTTCCGGCCCGTCCGGCCCCGGCGCCGTCGATCCCGACGCGGTCGACCCCAACAGCGGTGTGAAGCCGTCGGAGTCGACCGCCTCGGGCCGCACCGTCGCCACGTACACCGCCGCCTCGGCGATGAGCGCGGACCAACTCCAGGAGACGGTGCGGCGGCTCAAGGAACGCGCCGCCGCCTTCGGACTGACCGGCACCCGTATCGAACAGCGCGGCAACGTCATCACCGCCGACGCGCCCGGCGACAGCGGCGACCGGCTGCGGCAGTTGGCTGCGACCGCCGAGCTGGCCTTCCGGGCGGTCAAGGGCGATCACGCGGAGGGGTCCGCCGAGATTCGGCAGCGCTTCGACGCCCTCACCTGCCCGGTCACCGGCACGCCCCCGCTGTCCAGGCCCGAGGAGCCGACCCCGGCCTGCGACGCCAAGACCGGCCAGAAGTACCTGCTCGGCCCGGTCGCGCTCGACGGCGAGGACGTCAAGAGCGCCAAGTCCGCGTACGAGCCGAACTCCGGCCAGTGGATGGTGAATCTGAACTTCACCGAGCGGGGCGCGAAGACATTCGGCACGGTCACCGCGGCGCTGGCCCAGGAGACGCCGCCCGCCAATCAGTTCGCGATCCTGCTCGACGACGACCTGCTGTCCGCACCGGCCGTCCAGCAGGCCATCACCGACGGCGCGGCGCAGATCTTCGGCGACTTGGACCGGCAGCGCGCGGAGGACCTGGCCGCTCTGATCGGCAGCGGCGCCCTGCCGGTACGGCTCACGGTGAGCGGGGTGACGCGGCAGCCGTAGCCGGTCGCCGCGCCGGCATGATCGCCGGACACTGTGTGTCCGGCGTGTGTTCGGGTGTGTGTTTGGCTAGGGTGACGGCCGGAGGTGGTCCGGTTGTCGAATGAGCAGGGCGAGCTGTTCGCTTCGGTCGACGCGCTGCTCGAACAGGTGGCCGCGCAGGACTCGCTGCCGGAACCCGCCGAGCGCAAGCGGCTGCGTGAGGCGGCCGGGATCAGCCAGGACCAGATCGCGAAGACGCTCAAGGTGCGGCGCGAGACGGTCACCGCGTGGGAGTCCGGCCGCGCCGAGCCGAGGTCGCCGAAGCGGGCGGCGTACGTACGGCTGCTGGACGGTCTCGCGGCGCTGCATCCGGCGCCGCCGGTCGCCACGGCTCCTGAGCCGGCCCCGCAACCTGTGCCCGTACCTGTGCCCGCGCCGGTCGCCGTGGTGGCGCCGCCAACTCCCCGGCTCCCGGCCCCCGTTGACCCCGCACCCGAACCAGCAGCCGCCCCCGCGCGCCAGCCCGCCCCGCCGCCGCGCCGCCCCGCCCCCGCCCGCCGCCCCCAGGCCCCCGCCTCCGTCCGTGCCCCCGAGCCCGGTGCCGATCCGCGGTTCGCCAACGGACCGCTGGCCGTCGTGGACGGCGACGGCAGCGCGTACTGCGTCGGCGGCCTCGTCCTGGAATGCCCGGCGGACGACATTCCGTCGCTCGTGCAGTGGGCCCTCACCGACGCACGCCTCGGCGCGGCCCGGCTGCACCGCTCGGGCAAGGACGCCGACCCGCTGGTCGTCCTCACCGAGTCCGCCACCACGCGCTTCGGCCTCCCCGCGGAACTGGCCGACCGGCGCGGGCTGCGGCTGCCCGAGGACCACGAGGCCGTACGCCGCGTCGCCCGCGCGGGCTGGCAGCTCACCCGGCGCGGCTTCGGCCCCTGGGCACGCGTCTACCGGCCCGCGCAGGCCGGACAGCGCCAGTGCGTACAGCTCGCGATCCTGCCCTGGGGCGCGCTGGACAGCCGGTCGTGGGGGAACGTGGACCAGGCGCCGCCCGCCGAAGTGGCCCGCGTCCTCGGCACGTACGCCACCCGCGTGATCACCCCGCGCGGCTCGACCGCCGTCTGCGGCCTCGAACTGATGACGAGCCTGCGCCCGCCGACCAGGGCCGTACGGGACGAGGCGAGCGGCGCGTGGGTGTCGGGGCAGGTGGCCGGCGCGCTCGGCGCCGCCGTCGACCCCGCGCCGCCCGAGGCCCCCGACGAGCACCCCGTGGCGGCCCGGCTCCATCCGCGCGGCCACCGGCGCACACCGGACCAGGTGCTGGACGAGGAGGCGTACGACTGGATCCGCGACCCGCAGCTCCTCGGTGACGACGAGTGCGCCCGGCCGTACGCGGTCGGCATCGACGTCAACATGGCCTTCGCCGCCGCCGCGAACCGCCTCACCGTCGGCCTCGGCGCCCCCGTCCACCGCACCGCCCCCGGCTTCGACAAGGCGCTGCCCGGCTGCTGGCTCGTCGACCTCTCCGGCATCGAACTCGACCCCCGGCTGCCGAGCCCCTTCACCCCCCAGGGCACCCGCCCCGAGGGACCCGCCTGGTACGCCACCCCGACCGTCGCCTACGCCGTCGAACTCGGCCACGACGTCAAGCCCGTCGAGGCGTACGTACGGCCGGAGACCGGCGCGTATCTGGACGCCTGGTACACCCGGCTGCGGGACGCCTACCTCGCCACGATGGGGCAGCTCGGCGTCACCGCGGGGATGGACGAGGCGGACTTCCTGGCCGCGATGGCCGTCCACAAGGACACCGATCCGGGCCTGGCCGCCGTGCTGTCCGCCGTCAAGGCGACCGTCAAGGGCGGCATCGGCAAGCTCCGCGAGCGCCCGCAGGGCGCGGGCTACCGGCCGGGGGAGCGGTGGTCCGCGCTGGACCGCCCCACTTGGCGGCCCGACATCCGCGCGGCCGTGATCTCCTCCGCGCGGGTCAACATGCACCGCAAAATGCGGAAGTTCGCCGCCGTCGGGCTCTACCCGCTCGCCGTGCTGTCCGACTGCGCCGTCTACGCCTCGGACGGCCCCTCGCCGCTGGACTTCCTGCCGCGCGCGCCGGAGGGCAAGCCGCTGCCCGGCGGATTCCGGCTCGGCGTCAGTCCCGGCATGGTCAAGCACGAAGGCACCCAGGACCTGATGTGGGCGGTCGAACTCCTCGACCAGGGCCACAACCCGGCCCGGCACATCAAGGGCACCGACGCCGCCGTCGACGGAGAGTAGGACCACAGCGTGGGCATCATCGGCGACAGCCTCGACAAGGCGACGGCCAACACCCAGACCCGGCCGATCCCCAAGTCCGCGCAGGCCCAGATGCGCTTCCTGGTCAAATACGCCAAGGGCTCCACCCGCGCCGTCGCCCAGCGCCTCGGCGTCACCCAGCGCACCGTCGAGCGCTACCTGAAGGGCACGCTCAAACGGCCGCGGCGCGAACTCGCCGACCGCCTCGCCGCCGCCGTCCGGCAGGACTGGCAGCCCCGTGTCAAACAGCGCGCCCAGCGCCGCGCCGCCACCTCCGACGGCCTCGTCATCGAGACCCGCGCCCGCTTCGGCTTCACCGCCGCCCCCGGCTCCACCGACGACGGCCGCATGCGGCGGATCACCCAGCACCTCCCGCCCGCCTACGCCGCCCGGCTCTTCGAAGCCCAGTCCTCCGGCGCCACCGAACAGCAGCTCCAGGCCATCGCCGCCGAGGGCCTCCAGGAGGTCTACTTCAAGGACAGCGGCCGCCGCGCGGACGGGCTGCTGGTCGAGTTCACCGACATCGACTACGTGGAAATCGACTTCTGACGGAGGCGCTCGTACGGGCGGACCGCAGGCACACGGTCCGGCGAGCACGTGCTGATGTGCGCCGGGCTGGATCTGGACGCGACCGGGGTGGACCTGGCGGACACCGCGCTGCGCGCCGCGGAGTCCAAGGCGCGCCAGCGCGGCGCCGCCGTGCGGTTCCCGCGCCACGACGCGCGGCGGCTGCCGGAGCTGGGGGAGCGGGCAAGAGGCGGGGCCCGCCGCGCAAGAGACCGGGCAAGAGACCGCGTATGAGGCGAGGCCCGAGGCGGAGAAAGGCCGTGCGGGCCGTCAGTAGCGCAGCACGGCCGCGATGTGGTGGGAGCCGTTGAGCATCGCGTCGGGGACGAAGTGCACGCGGGCGCCGGTGTCGAGGGCCTGTTCGGCGATCTCGTCGACGATGTCCTCACGGGCGCCCGGGGTTTCGGGCGTGGCGGGGACGAGGTGGTCGGCGTCGTCGCGGACGGTGGTGCGGTAGTCGTCCTCGATGACGACGACGGCGGCGCGGCCCTCGACGACGGACTGCCAGACCTCGTCCACGCCCGCGGCGAAGGTACGGCGGCCACGGGCGGCGTCGAGTTCGGCGAGGACATCGGAGACGTCCTGGTCGGCGCGCTCGCGGACGGCGGGCAGCACGGCCTGCCGGACGGCTTCGGCGGGCCCCTTGGACAGACCGCCCTGGAGGACCCGGACGGCCTCCTTGGCATCGGGGCTGACCTCGTCCAGGACGGCGAGGGCCTCGGCCTCCGCGACGACGTAGAGGGGCCGCGGCTCGGCCGTGAGCACCGTACCGACGGCGTCGGCGACCTCGCGCAGATAGCGGCGGGTCTCCTCGTCGTTGAAGGTGCTGGGCCGGTCCCCGATGCGCTCCTCGCGCTCGATGTCGGTGTCGGGCAGCGACCGGGTCTTCGGGAAACCGCTCGCGGTGTGCTCGGTCAGCCGCTCCCGGCCGCCGCCCCACAAAGTGGCGTGGTCGGCGGAGACCGCCAGCACCCAGTACGGCTGGTCGGCCGCCTGCGCGGCGATGAGATTTCGGGTCAGGAACGTCTGCGCGAGCAGCACCCGCTCCGGCACCGAGCGGTCCAGCGACCACACCTGGTGCTCACCGGGCGCCGCGAAGATCGCCAGACCGTCCTCGGCGTGCACCAGGTCCACCTCGGACAGCGCCTTGTCCAGCTGCTCGACCACATCGATCCGGTCGGCCCTGGACACCTCGGGGTCGGACTCCACCTCGTCCTTGGCCCGTGCGATGAGATTGCGCAGGCGTACGGCGTCCTGTGCGTTGTCCGGCTCCCGGCGGTGCGTCGGCATCAGCACGGAGACGGCGGGGTAGTGGCGCGGACGGCGCAGGTCGGCGAGGGTGGCGGGGCTGAGAGGCGAGTGCATGGCAGGCCCTTCCGGCGAAGTCCCCCCGGACATGAAATCCCTTTGTCTCTTTATGGATATCTCACTGGGGCAGTGGCCGCAGCTCGTACAGCAGTGCGTCCTCCGCCCACGCCAGCGCGTCCTCCACGCTGTCGTGCCGTACCGCGACACCGCCCCAGTGCTGGTCCGGCGCGCCGACCAGGGCGACCTGGTGCCCCGCCGCCGAGATCCGCTCGAAGGCGTTGCCGAGCATCAGCCCGGCCACCTGATTGACGTGCGTCACGCGCTCCATGTCGACCACCACCCAGCCGGGCACCAGCGGCACGGCGCTCGCCAGGGCGTGCAGCAGCCGCTCCGCCGCGGGGAAGTCCACCTCGCCGCGCGCGGCCACCAGCACCACCCGGTCGCCGTCCCGGTCCAGCAGGTCGCGGTCGGCCGTCACCCGCTCCCGCCCGGAGGAGACCCGTGTCCCCGTACCGCCGCTGCCGCCCGTGCCGACCCGCGTCACGGTGTCCGCGCCCGGCACCGGGTGGTGCATCAGATGCATGCCGAACCGCCGCGACAGCTCCCGCAGCGCGACCACCCCGCGGATCGTACTGCCGGTACGGTCCAGCGGCGGGCTGTAGCAGGCGATGCCGAACCGGGCCGGGCTGGCCGCCGCGAGGCCGCCGGACACCCCGCTCTTGGCGGGCAGCCCCACCCGCACCAGCCAGTCACCGGCCGCGTCGTACATCCCGCAGGTCGCCATCACCGACAGCACCTCGACGGCCACCTGCTCGGCCACCACCCGCTCGCGCGTCACCGGATTGACCCCGCCGTTGGCGAGCGTCCCCGCCATCACGGCCAGATCGACGGTGTTCACCAGCACCGAGCACTGCCGGAAGTACACCTCCGCCGCCTCCACCGGGTCGGTGCGCAGCGAACCGGCCGCGTGCATGAGATACGCCAGCGCCCGGTTGCGGTCGCCAGTGGCCGCCTCCGAGCGGTAGACGTCCTCGTCCACGGTGAGCCGCCGCCCGGCGAAGGCGCTCAGCGCGTCGAGGATGCGCGCGGACCGTTCGCCCGGCGATGCGGCCGGTACGAGATTGGTCGTCGCGATGGCCCCCGCGTTGATCATGGGGTTGGCGGGGCGGCCGGTGCCGTGCTCCAGGCTGATCGCGTTGAAGGCGTCGCCGCTCGGCTCGTTGCCCACCCAGCGGGTCATCTCGTCGAGGCCCAGCTCGGACAGGGCCAGCGCGTGCACGAACGGCTTGGACACCGACTGCACGGTGAACTCGGTACGTGACCTGCCCGCCTCGTAACGGTGGCCGCCCATGCTCACCAGCGAGATGCCGAAGTCGTCCGGGTCGGCCAGCGCGAGCTGCGGGATGTACGACGCCACCTCGCCGTCCCGCAGCGGCAGCAGCCGCCGGTGCACCTCGGCCAAGCCCTCGCTGACCACGTCGAACGCCACCGGATCGGTCATGGCCTCATGCTCGGCCCGCCCCGCCGACCCCGCAAACGCGCAAGGCCCGCGGCGGGCACCCCCTCGCAGGGCCGGTGCGGACACCCGACCGCCGGGCCCGGCGCGTCACCCGTACGGCACCGCGCACGCTGCGCGCCGCCGGGGCACCCCGCACGGTGGAGGGGCGGCCGGAGCGTGTGCCCGACCGGTGACCAGCGCAGAAACCGGAGGGGAAGCCCGTGAGCCGACGTCGTACCGAGGGGACCCGCGCAGGAGAAACCGGTGACGGACGGGCCCGTACGGCCCGCTCGCGCCGCCTGCGCTCACTGACCGCGGCGGCGCTGGTGGCCATGGCGGCCGGCGGCCTCGCGCTGGTGTCGGCCTGCGACAACTCCTCCGGCAACAGCTCGACCGGAGCGACGACGCCCGGCGGCCCGCCCAGCACCGGGAACTTCTCCGGCACCCTGCCCTCCCCGCTGGACTCCCTCGCCTCCGCCGCCCAGCAGACCGCCTCCGCCGCGCAGTCCTCCGCGAAGGCCGCCGCCTCCAGCTTCGAGGCGTCGGTGGAAGCGGGAGCGGGCAGCGCCGCGGCCGAGGCGAAGTCGGAGCTGGCCAAGGTCGACGGGCAGGGCAACGCCGTCAAGGACGTCCAGCTCACCGGCTTCCCCAAGGCCAGGACCGGCGGCCTCAACGCCGTCCTGGTCAGCATCACCAACACCACCGACACGAAGGCGTCCTTCGCCGTCAAGGTCGAATTCGCCGACTCCGACGGCGCCGTCGTGGACTCCACGGTCGTCGGCGCCCGCGACGTCGAGCCCGGCAAACACGCCCAGCCGGTCGCCTTCAGCACGAAGGACGCCGACAAGACGCTCTTCCCGCGCGTGGCCCAGGCCCAGCGCTACTGAAGGACGCCCCGGCCCGCTCCCGCCCTCCGTCAGCGCGTCCGCCCCGGCGGGGGGCCTGCTGACAGCCCTGGACTCGTGTGCGAAGCTGCCTTCCGCGACAAGGGGAGGTGGCGGTGGGACGGGCGGGGAACGGGGGAGGGCCGCGGACGAGCGCCGGGGCACGGGCGGCGCTCGGCGTCCTGGTGATCGCGGGTCTGGCACTCAGCGCCCTGGTGCTGCGGCCCGAGGGCAAGGCGTTCGGCAAGGGCGGCGGACCGCTCGGCGGCAATGTGTTCGTGGTGGCGCTCGGCCTCGCGTGGTTCATCGGCGCGCTGATGCTCCACAACCGCTATGTGCTCCAGGCCGGTGACGACGCCGAGTCCGACCCGCTGCGGCAGCGGCTCGCGGACGTGGTCCGCGCCGCACTGCTGGGCGCCGCCTTCGTCGTCCCGCTGCTGATCTTCGTCATGCACCGGTTCCACGCGTCCGGCCGTAACTCGGGCGGCGGCAAGGACCGCAAATGGCGAGACGCCACCGCGCCGACCCCCAGCGCCCCCACACCGCCGCGTCCGCTCAAGAGGCACCAGGACAACCACGGCTTCCCCTCCTGGCTGACGCACGTCCTGATCGGCATCGGCATCGGACTGCTGGTGCTGGCCGTCGTCCTCGCCGCCGTGCTGCTCTGGCGCTATCTGCGGTCGGGCGAGGCGGAGCGGCAGGACGGCCCCGGGTACGACCAGGCCGACGACGAGGACGAACTGCTCGCCGAGGCCGTGGAGTCCGGGCGCCGGGCGCTGCGGGACGACGCCGACGCGCGCGCCGCCGTCATCGCCTGCTACGCCGCCATGGAACGGTCCCTCGCCGCCTCCGGCATCGCCCGCCGCGCCTCCGACAGCCCGCAGGACCTGCTCGAACGGGCCGTCACGGCAGGCCGGTTGGCGGGCCCGAGCGCGGCGGCGCTCACCGCGCTCTTCCGTGAGGCGCGCTACTCCACCCACCCCATGGACGACGGCCACCGGGACCGCGCCGCGCGGGCACTCACCGAGATCGCCGCCCAACTCGCCCCGGACGAGGCCGCGTCGGGCGACGGCGGCGGTCCCGGGAAGCGGACCACCGAAACAGCCGCGGAGGCCGCACAGTGAAAGAACGCCTCCGGCGGGCGGCGGGCCCGCCCGGCTCCGTACGCCACTCGCTGACCCTGCTCGGCTGCCTCGTCGTCGCCGCCGAAGTGCTGCTCGCGCTCACCGACGGCCTCGTCGCCGCGGCCACCGGCCTCGCCCTGATCACCGTCGTCGCGCTGGGCGTCGCCCGGTACGTCGGCGGCGCGGGCGCGCAGGACAGCGGATACCGCAAGTCCGTGCGGCTGCTCGGCGGTCGCGCCCCGGCGCTCGGCGAATGGCCGCGGGTCGTCCGCAAGGCGCTCGGCCCCGAAGGCGCCCTGCACTTCCACTCCACGCTCCGCCCGCAGTTGCAGCGGCTCTTCGCGGCCCGGCTCGCCGAGCGGCACGGGGTGCTGCTGCGCAAGAGCCCCGACCGGGCCCGCGCGATCGTCGGTCCCGACCTGTGGCCGTGGATCGACCCGACGACCGGCCCGCCGCAGCCGGCGATTCCCGAAGCCGTACTGCGGGCGCTGCTCGACCGGCTGGAGACGCTGTGACCGCGCCCGCATTCCGCGCGTGCACCATGCGGCGCGCCCCCGTACCCCGTTTCACGACGCTCCACGACCAGGCAAGGTGAGGACCGCAGTGACCAGCTCCGAGCGCATATCCGACCACGACGCCGACGCCCTGAGCCCGCGGCGGGCGGGTGAGAGGGCCGCCGAGGTGCTCGCCGAGATCCGCACCGCCGTGGTCGGCAAGCCGGAACCGCTGGAGCTGGTCATGCTCGGCGTGCTCGCGGGCGGCCACGTCCTCATCGAGGACCTGCCGGGACTCGGCAAGACGCTGCTGGCCAGATCCTTCGCCACCACCCTCGGACTGGAGTTCCGCCGCATCCAGTTCACCCCCGACCTGCTGCCCTCCGACGTCACCGGCGCGCCCTTCTACGACCAGCACAGCGGCGAGATGGTCTTCAGGCCCGGCCCCGTCTTCACGCACCTGCTGCTCGCCGACGAGATCAACCGCACCCCGCCCAAGACCCAGGCCGCCCTGCTGGAGGCGATGGCCGAGTCGCAGGTGTCGATCGACGGCAGCACCCGCCAACTGCCCGACCCGTTCGTGGTGATCGCGACCGCCAACCCCATCGAGTACGAGGGCACGTACACGCTCCCCGAGGCGCAGCTCGACCGGTTCCTGCTGCGGGTGCGGATGGGCTATCTGTCGGCGCCGCAGGAGACCGACATGCTGCGGTCCAGGATCGACAGGGCCGCGCCCGAGGCGAAGCTGCGCACCCTCAGCGGGCCGTCGGAAGTGCTCGCGATGCGCGCGGCGGTGGAGCGGGTCGAGGTCGAGGACGACCTGCTGGAGTACATCGTGGCGCTGGTCGGCGCGACCCGCGACCACGCGCACATCCAGGTCGGCGCGTCACCGCGCGGCGGCCTCGCGCTGGTCCAACTCGCCCGCGCCCGCGCCGTGCTCGACGGCCGGGACTACGTCACCCCCGAGGACGTGAAGTGGGTGGCGGTCCCGGCGCTCGCCCACCGCGTCACGCTCCGCCCCGAGCTGTGGGTCCGGCAGATCAACGCCGACGACGTGATCCGGGAGATCGTGCAGTCCGTACCCGCCCCGCAGACCCTGCCGCTGGCGGCCCGTGACGCCGTCGCGTCATGACCGACCCCCACGCGGCCGTCGCCCGCGCGCTCGGCGGCGCCCAGCCTCCGCCCGGCGAGCGGCGGGCCGTGCCCGCGGAGCCACCGCCACCGCCGCCGACCGGCTGGCGCGCGGGCGAGCGCGCCCTGCGGTACGGCACGGTGACCGCGGTCGCCGTCGCCGCCGCCCTGCTCACCGGACGGCCGTGGCTGATCGCGCTGGCCGCCGGCCCGCTGGTGCTGCTCGCGCTCTCACTCCCGTACGGCACGCGCACGGCGCGGATGGACGTCACGGTCGACGTCGAACCGCGGCGGCTGTTCGAGGACGAGACCGTCACCGCCAGGATCACCGTCGCGTACGACGGCGACCGCGGGCGGCTCGACCCCGGCGTCACGCTGGGGCCCGGTGTACGGCTCGACCACCTCACCGTGGGCAGCTCGCGCGTGGAACTGCGGCTGACCGCCGAGCGCTGGGGCCGCTGGACGCTCGGTACCGTCGATCTCGACCTCTACGACGCGGGCGGCACCGCCCGCCGCACGGTCCGCGCGGACCTCGGCGAGGTGCGGGTGTTCCCCGTGCCGTCCCGCGCCGGGATGACGCCCATCCCGGTCCGCCTCCCGCAGCGGCTCGGCGAGCACACCGCGGCGCAGCGCGGTGAGGGCGTCGAGGTCACCGGTGTGCACCCGTACATCCGCGGCGAGCGGCAGCGGCGGATCAACTGGCCCGCCACGACCCGCCGCGGCTCCCTGCAACTCCAGCAGTTCGCCGCGGAGCGCGCCGCCGACACCGTCGTCATGCTCGACGGACTCGGCGACGTCCTCGACCCGGTCATCGGCACGTCCTCGCTGGACGAGACCTTCCGCGCGGCGGCCGGACTGGTCCGCGCCTATCTGCGCACCCACGACCGGGTCGGCGTCGTCTCGGTGGGCGGCACGACCCGCTGGCTCCAGCCGGGCAGCGGGGACGGCTACTTCTACCGGATCGTCGAGAGCGTCCTCGAAGTCCGCAAGGACATCTCCTACCGCACCGAGGGCGTGAGCAACCTCCCGCCGCCCGCGCTGCCCGAAGGCGCGATCGTGTACGTCTTCACGCCGCTCGCCGACCAGCGGATCCTCGACGTGCTGCATCGCGTGGCCGCGCGGGCCCTCGCCCTGGTGGTGATCGAGATCGCCACCGCGGACCCGTACATCGAACCCGGCGACGTCAACGCGGAGCTGGGCCTGCGGCTGTGGCGGTCCGAGCGGGACGCGACGCGCTTCGCGCTGAAGGAGCGCGGCATCGCGGTGGTCACCCACGAGCGCGGCGAGACCCTCGATCTGGCCCTGGCGCCGCTGGTGCGCACACGTATCCACGGAGGCAGGCGATGAGCGGTACGGCGGAGCGGCCGGGCGCGGCCCCGGCACCCTCGCCCCTGACGCCCGCGGCACCTTCGGCCGACGCGCCCGCGGCGCCTTCGGCTCCCGCCCTGACGCCCGCGGCCCCGGCCCCCTCGGCCGACGCGCCTTCGGCACCTTCTGTACCTTCGGCCCCCGCCCGGGCGGCCCGCCGCATCCGGCTTCCCGCCCAACTGCCCGCCCGCTGCCTGGCCGTGGCGCTCGCGCTCGCGGCGTGCGACGCGCCGGAGGCCGTACGCCACTCGCTCGGCGCACAGGTGGCGCTGCTCGTGGTGGCCGGGGTCGCCTGGTGGGCGGCGCCGATGGTGGACGAGCGGCCGGTGCGCAATTCGATGCGCTGGGCAAAGGTTGCCGCCCGCCGCCGTTCCACCGTCCTCGCCGTGGGGTCGGTGGTGGCCGCGGCGGTCACCGAACCGCCGACCTGGCTGGCCGCCTGCGTCGCGGGCCTCTTCCTGGCGTATCTGCTGATCACCGACGACTGGACGCGGGGCGCGACCGCGCCGCGCGCCGCCCGCGGCCCGGCCCCCGCCCGGACCGCGGCGGCGGCCGTCGCCCTGACCTTCGTCTGCGCGACGGTGCCGGTGGCCGGTACCGACTGGGCACGGCTGCCCGCCGCGCTGGCCCTGGCGGCGACGGTCGGCTGCGTCGCCCTGGCCGTGCGCGGCCGGCGCGGCCCGCGCTGACCGCCGCCTCCTCGCGCGGTGCGGCCTCGCCGCGTGCCGCGGCCTCCCGCGCTCAGGCCGACTCCGCCGCGGCCAGCGCGCGGGCCTGGGCGAGCCACCGCGTGAACAGTTCGGCGTCCACGTCGTCCAGAGCGCGCAGCTTGACCGAGGCCATGGCCCGCGCGCCCGGCTCCAGCCGCCCGCTGGCGTCCTCGACCTGCTGGCCCTGCCAGAGCCCGAAGGTCACATAGGAGCCGTACGCCTTGAGCAGGCAGACCGGTGCGACGCCCGGCGCTCCGCCCAGGCTCCACACCGGGTGGCCGTGCCACATGGCGCCGGGCGCGTCCGGCAGCGCGGCCTCGATGATCTCCCGCGCCTTCGTGCCGACTTCGCGCAGCGGCTCCTCCAGGGCGGCGAGGTAGTCGGTGACGGTGGTGGTGGACGTGGCCATGCGGATCACTCCCGAGGATCGGATACGGCTTGTGCGGGGTTGACCGGCGCGGCGTCCGAAACTCATCGCCTCCGGCGGAGGTTTTTTCACCGCCACGGTCCGCCGGGTCCCGCACCGGCCCCGGACAGGCTCCGGGCCGGCCCCGGGACGGCCCTGTATCGGTTCAGCAAAGCCCCTGACATCGAGGGAACACCCCGCTTCCCATCAGCACTTGCGGTGCTTTACCGTTTAATGGACAGCCGGTCGGCGGGGTCGCGAAGTTGGGCGCCGCGGGCCACGGGGCCGACAACCGGCCGGAAACCGCCCGGCGGCAAGGCAACAGCAGGCAAGGAGCAGGAATGAAGGACGTCACGCCGATCGCCGACGGCTGGAGGCTGCGCCTTCCCGAGTCCGGGTCGGCAGCCGGAGCGGACGCCGCGCCCGCGCTCGGGTCCGGCACCGTACCCGCCCAGGTACCCGGCTGCGTGCACACCGACCTGATGGCCGCCGGGCTGCTGAAGGACCCGTTCCTGGACCGGAACGAGACCGCGGCGGCGTGGGTGGGACGCGCGGACTGGACGTACGAGACGGCGCTGCCGCCGCGTGCCACCGGGCACGAGCGCACCGACCTGGTCTTCGACGGCCTGGACACGGTGGCCGAGATCCGCCTCGGTGACACCGTCCTCGGCGCCACGCGCAACATGCACCGCGGTTACCGCTACGACGTCACCGAGCGGTACGGACCGGCGGCCGAGACCGCGCTGACCGTCGCCTTCACCTCCGCCTACACCGAGGCGGAACGGGTCCGCGCGCTGGTCGGCGACCGGCCCAACTCGTACCCCGAGCCCTTCCAGTACATCCGCAAGATGGCCTGCTCCTTCGGCTGGGACTGGGGTCCGACACTGGTCACCGCCGGGATCTGGAAGCCCGCGCGGCTCGAACACTGGTCGACCGCGCGGCTGTCGGGCGTCACCCCGCTGGTCACGGTGGCCGACGGCACCGGACGGGTCGAGGCCCGGCTGGAGATCGAGCGCACCGCGTCCGGCCTGAACCGCCCGCTGACCGTCCGCCTGCGGGTGGGGGAGACGCGGGTCGAGGCCGACGTGCCCGCGGGCGCCGACCGGTGCACCGTCACCGCCGAGGTGCCCGGCCCCGAGCTGTGGTGGCCGCACGGCTACGGCGCCCAGCCGCTGTACGACTGCGAGGTCACCCTCGTCGACGCCGGGACCGAGAGCCCCGACAGCGAAGACGGCGTCGCGCTCGACCACTGGCAGCGCCGCATCGGCTTCCGCACCGTCACCCTCGACACCGCCCCCGACGAGAAGGGCACCCCCTTCACCCTGCTGGTCAACGGCGAGCCGATATTCGCCCGCGGGGTCAACTGGATCCCGGACGACGTCTTCCCGACCCGGATCACCCCCGACCGCTACCGCCGCAGGCTCCAGCAGGCCAAGGACGCGGGCGTCGACCTGATCCGCGTCTGGGGCGGCGGGATCTACGAGAGCGACGACTTCTACGACGCCTGCGACGAGGCCGGGCTGCTGGTCTGGCAGGACTTCCTGTTCGCCTGCGCCGCCTACTCCGAGGAGCAGCCGCTGCGTTCGGAGGTGGAGGCCGAGGCGCGGGAGAACGTGGCCCGGCTCGCCCCGCACGCCAGCCTCGTGCTGTGGAACGGCAACAACGAGAATCTGTGGGGCTTCCGCGACTGGGACTGGGAGCAGGATCTGGCGGGCGCGTCCTGGGGCGAGGGCTACTACCTGGGCCTGCTGCCCCGCGTGGTCGCCGAGACCGACCCCACCCGGCCCTACTGGGCGGGCAGCCCCTGGTCCGGCTCCTGGAACCACCACCCCAACGACCCGGCGCACGGCACCGCCCACTCCTGGGAGGTGTGGAACCGCCGGGACTGGACCGGCTACCTGGAGGACGTGCCGCGCTTCGTCGCCGAATTCGGCTGGCAGGCGCCGCCCGCGTACGCCACACTGCGCCGGGCGCTGACCGACGACCCGCTCACCCCGGACTCGCCCGGCATGCTGCACCACCAGAAGGCCGCCGACGGCAACGGCAAGCTGGACCGCGGCCTGGCCCACCACTTCCCGGCCCCCGCCGACTTCGACACCTGGCACTACCTGACGCAGGTCAACCAGGTCCGCGCCATCGCGTGCGGCATCGAGCACTGGCGCTCGCACTGGCCTGCCTGCGCGGGCACCGTCGTCTGGCAGCTCAACGACTGCTGGCCGGTGACGTCGTGGGCCGCGATCGACGGCGACGAGCGCGAGAAGCCGCTTTACCACGAGCTGAAGCGGCTCTACGCGGACCGGCTGCTCACCGTCCAGGAGCGCGCCGACGGCCTGATCGCGGCCCTGGTCAACCAGAGCGCGCGGGACTGGTCGGGCACGGCGGTCCTGCGCAGGGTCGCGGTGGACGGCGCCGTACTCGCCGAAGCCCGGCTGCCGTTCACCGCGACGGCCCGCACGGTCGCCGAGATCGCCGTACCGCGCGACCTCGTACCGCCGGGCGACAGCACCAAGGAACTGCTGACCGTCGAGGCCGAAGGACCCGGCGGCGGCGAGGACGTCCGCGCCCTGTGGTTCCCGGCCAGGGACAAGGACTTCGCCTACCCCGCGCCCCGCTGGGACCTGGAGCTGGCCACCTCCGACGGCGGCGCCACCGAAGTGACCGTCACCGCCCGGACGCTCCTGCGCGACCTGCTGCTCCAGGCCGACCGGCTCGACCCCGCGGCCCACGCCGACCGGGGCCTGGTCACCCTGCTGCCCGGCGAGCGCGTCACGATCACCGTACGCGGCTGGGACCGGCCGGAGCCCGGAGCCGCCGCCGCGGCGCTGTACTGCGTCAACTCCGCGGTCCAGCGCACGGATCCGGGCGACGAGCGGTGAGCCCTCCGGCCGGGGAGCCGGGACGCCGCCCCACCGCGATCCTCTACGACAACGACCTGATGGCCGTCGCCGGTCTGGCGGTGGCCGCCGAGATGGGCCTCGCCGTCCCCCCGTGACGTCTCCCTGCTCGCCTGGGACGACTCGCAGCTGTGCCAGCTCACCCTGCCGAAGCTGTCGGCGATGAGCCATGACGTCTTCGGCATCGGCGCCGAGGTGGCCCGGCGGCTGCTGACCGTGCTGAAGGGCGGCACACCCGCGACGGGACCGGTGGCCACCCCGGTACTGACCCCGCGCGAGAGCACCGCCCCGCCCGCCCGTACGACCTGACCGGCGAGCGCCGGTCCGCTTCGCTCCCGCTGCGTCCCTACTTCGTCGCGCCTCTGGTGAATCCGTTGTAGATGAACCGCTGGAGGAACAGGAAGATCACCAGCGTCGGCACGATCACCAGGATCGCGCCCGCCGAGATGTCCTCCCAATGCGCGCCGTAGGGCCCCTTGAAGCGGAACAGCGACGTCGAGATGGTCCCCAGACTCTCCGACGGCATGTACAGGAAGGGGATGTAGAAGTCGTTGTAGACCGTGATCCCCTTGATGATCACCACCGTGGCGATGGCCGGTTTGAGCAGCGGCAGGATGATCCGCCAGTAGATCGTGAAGGTGTTCGCGCCGTCGATCCTGGCCGCCTCGTCCAGCGAGACCGGAATGCTCCGGATGAACTGGAGGAAGATGTAGATCGACACGATGTCCGTGCCCATGTACAGCACGATCGGTGCCCAACGGCTGTCGTACATGCCGAAGTTGTTCACGATCTTGAAGGTCGCCACCTGTGTCGTCACGCTCGGCACCAGCGAGCCGATCAGGAACAGCGCGATCACCAGCCGCCGCAGCCGGAAGTGGAACCGGTCGATCGCGTACGCCGCCATCGAGCCGATCAGCACCGTGCCCGCGATCGAGAAGACCAGGATGAAGGCGGTGTTCCCGAACGCGCGCAGCATCTTCCCGGCCCGGAAGGCCGTCACATAATTGTGGTAGTTCAGCCAGTTGTGCGGCAGCGACAGCGCCCCGCCGTCCGCCGTCATCTCCCGCGACGTCTTGAGCGAGGTCAGGAACACCGCGACCAGCGGCAGCAGCACCACCGCGGAGGCCAGCACGAGCGAGAGGTACACCAGCGCCCTGACCAGCACCCTGCGGGTGCGCGCGGGCCGGTCGACGGTCTCCGGCGGCGGAGCCTGCGCCGTGTCGCGGACGAGCAGCGAGGTCATACGAGATCGTTCCTCTCGTCGGGCACCACGACGCGCTGCAACCAGGTCACCAGCAAGATGATCACCAGCAGGGCGACGGCCGCCGCCGAGGCCAGCCCCATCTTGTTGAACTCGAATGCCAGCTTCACCGTCTGGATCACGAAGGTCTGAGTGCCCGCCGCGCCGCCGGTCATGATGTACGGGATCTCGAACGCCGACAGCGAGCCGGAGATCGCCAGGATCGCGCTCAGACTCAGCACCGGTTTGATGCCCGGCGCGATGATGTGCCGGAACTGCTGCCAGCGGTTGGCGCCGTCCAGTTCCGACGCCTCGTACAGCTCACCGGGGATCGACTGGATCGCGCCGAGGAACAGCACGAAGTTCAGGCCCATGAAGCGCCACACCGACACCGCGGACAGCGAGGTGTTCGCCGTCCGCCCGCTGCCCAGCCAGAAGTGGTGCCCGTGCACCCCGAAGGCGCTCAGCACGGTGTCGAGGGTGCCGTGCGGCTGGAAGAAGTACAGGAAGACGAAGCCGATCGCGACCCCGTTGAGCAGGTAGGGGAAGAACAGCAGGCCCTTGAAGAGATTCCGGAACCGCAGATCGAAGCTGAGCACGGTCGCGAAGTACAGCGCCAGCGCGATCTGCGCCACCGACGCAGCCAGGTAGTAGACGCTGACGAAGAAGACCTGGAACAGCTCGGGCCTGGTGAACAGCTCCACGTAGTTCTTGGCCCCGACGTAGTTCCGGTCGGGGCTGACCCCGTCCCAGTCGGTGAAGCTGTCCCTGATCATGGTGCCGACCGGCAGGTAGGTGAACGTGATCAGCAGAGCGAGCGGCACCGCCAGGTACAGCCACGGCGTCACGGTCCGCCAGACCCGGGCGCGCGTCACAGGGCGGCGGTCTTCTGCGCGTTCGCCCACTTCTTGGCGAGGCCGGCGAAGATTCCGGGGAGATCACCCCCCGCGGCGCCGCGCGCCACGTCGATCAGGTGCTGGCGGTACTCGGGCTTGTCGGTCATGCCGATCTCGGACTGGTTGTCGATCCTGGTGACCTTGGCGCTCTGCGCCTGCGACATCTCCACGAACCGCACACCGGCGTCCTGGAACGGCTTGAGGGCCGACGGCAGCGGTCCGCCCTTGAGCGTGGGGACGGCCTGATTGGTCTGCACGTAGCCGGACTTGTCGGTGAACCAGTCGATCCAGGCGCGGGCCGCCGCCTTGTTCTTGGAGTGGACGTTCACCGCCTCCTGGTAGTCGGGCGCCACCGGGGTGCAGAAGGTGCCGTTCTTCTGGGAGGGGAAGGGCATGTAGCCGATCTCGGACGGGTCGCGCCCGGCCTTCTTCGCCGCGTCCTGCATCTGCACGATGGACCACGAGCCCAGCCACATGGTGGCGATCTTGCCGGTGGCCAGCAGATTCTTGCTGTTCTCCCAGTTGGTGGTGGTCGGGTCCTGCTCGGAGAGCTTGTCGTGCACGATGGTGTAGAGCAGCGTGTCGCCGACGTTCAGGTCGGTGCCCGCGCGCCAGGGGTCCGGGTCGGTGGCGGGCTCGTCGGCCGCCTTGGCGTCGCAGGTGGCCGCGCCTTGCACCGAGGTCCAGGCGGTCAGCGGCCAGCCGTCCTTGTAGTTGGTGTAGTACGGCGTCGCGGAGGTCTTGGCCTTGACGGCCTTGAGGTCGGCGAGGAAGGCGTCGGGAGTGGTCGGCCAGTCGGTGACCCCGGCCTGCCGCCAGACGGCCTTGTTGTAGACGAAGCCCGCCGCGTTCGCGAAGTTCGCGATGCCGTAGACCTTGCCGCCGACCGTGGCCTTGCCGGTGAAGGTGTACTTCTTTCCCAACTCCTCGGCGCTGCCCAGCGAGGCGAAGAACTTCGGGTAGTCGTCGGTCTTGATGGCCGCCGGGATCATCAGCACATCGCCGTAGTTCGAGGTGTTCATCCGGATCTTCACCTCGCCCTCGTAGTCCGTGATCCCCTCGAAGGTCACCCGCACCTTCGGGTAGCGCTTGCTGAACTCGGCGGCGTACTTCTTCATCGTGCCGTCCTGCACGAGGTCGGTCCGCTGGGTGAGGACCTTGATGTCACCCGACACCGCCGACGGGTCGGCGGGCACGGTGGCGGTACCGCCCTTGGACGTCGAGCCCCCGCCACCGCAACCCGCGGCGAGCAGCGCCATGGTCGCCAGCAGCGACCCGGCGAGTGCCTTGCCCTTCATGTGCACCATCTCCGTCTCCACAGCGCGGTACTTAAGCGATTCAGTGGCGGAACGACCGCACTATTGCATTGGGTTGTGGGCCGGTAAAGGGACTGATTCAGCGCTGATGCTTAACCGTTACATTGCGGTTCAGCGCGCCGCCGTCCGAGGGCGCGGGTTCGGGGCGACGGGCGCGGCGCGCCGTGGGGTAGGGTCGATGCCGTCAGCGGCGGGCCAGGACCCGCCACAGCAGTGGAGATCAGCCGAGATCAGCCGAGGAGGTGGGACCGATTACCGGTATCGCAGGCCGGGTGCTCCCGCCGTACGGCCGAGCGGTCTCTCCGACGTAGGTGAGGCCGGGGGAGTGCCCGTGGGCTTCCCGAAAGGCTCTACATGTCGGACTTCACCGCACCGTCGCCCGAATCCACCGTCGTCGCCGCGCTCAGGGCGGCGGGCTGCGTCTTCGCCGAGGACGAGGCGCGGCTGCTCATCGCGGCGGCCGGGACCCCCGAAGAACTCACCGCGATGGTCGCACGCCGCGCGGACGGTCTGCCGCTCGAACACGTCCTCGGCTGGGCCGAGTTCGCCGGACAGCGGTTCGCCGTGGACCCCGGCGTCTTCGTACCGCGCCGCCGTACCGAATTCCTCGTCCGGGTCGCGGCCGGGCTCGCCGCGCCCGGCGCCGTCGTCGTGGACCTGTGCTGCGGCTCGGGGGCCGTCGGCGTCGCCCTGGCCACCGCGCTCGGCGGCGGCGTCGAACTGCACGCCGCCGACCTCGACCCGGCCGCGGTGCGCTGCGCCCGCCGCAATGTGGCCCGCGTCGGCGGGCGGGTGTACGAGGGTGACCTCTTCGCGCCGCTCCCGGCCGACCTGCGCGGACGGGTCGGGCTGCTGGCCGCCAACGTCCCCTACGTACCGAGCGAAGAGGTCGGCCTGCTGCCGCCCGAGGCCCGCGACCACGAGGCCCTGATGGCGCTCGACGGAGGCGCCGACGGCCTCGACGTCATGCGCCGTGTCGCCGCGCGGGCCACCGACTGGCTCGCCCCCGGCGGTTCCCTGCTGGTCGAGTCGAGCGAGCGGCAGGCCCGGCGGGCGGTCGGCCTCTTCACCGCCGCCGGGCTCCGCGCCCACGTCGCCGACTCGGACGAGCTGTACGCGACCGTCGTCGTCGGCACCCGGCCGCCGCTCGGGGCGGGCGGTTAGGGCCCGCCCCGGACGCGTCGTGGGCCGTGGGCTGGCCGCCGGTCAGTCGGCCTGCTGGTCGGCGGTGCGCAGGCCCGCCGACCACTTCTCCTCGATGTTGCCGAACCGCCAGACGGCGAAGGCGACGGCCCAGGTGGCGAAGAACAGGCCCACGATGACGTAGCCGACGATGTTGAGGTCGATCCCGCCGACCCAGTCCCAGAAGGCGCCGTGGAACCCCGCCTTGTCCGCGACCAGGCCGAGGAGTTCGACGGTGCCGATGATGAGGGCGACGGCGACGGACAGGCCGGTGATGGTCAGGTTGTAGTAGACCTTGCGGACCGGCTTGGAGAACGCCCACTCGTAGGCGAAGTTCATGAACGAGCCGTCGATGGTGTCCAGCAGCGACATGCCCGCGGCGAAGAGCACCGGCAGGCAGAGGATCGCGTACCAGGGCAGCCCGGACGCCGCGCCGGAGCCCGCGAGCACCAGCAGCGCGATCTCGGTGGCGGTGTCGAAGCCGAGGCCGAAGAGCAGGCCCAGCGGGTACATCTGCCACGGCTTGGTGATCGACTTCATGACCCGGCCCAGCAACCGGTTCATGAAACCGCGGTTGTTGAGCTGCTCCTCCAGCGCCGCCTCGTCGAAGTGGCCCTCGCGCATCTGCCGGAAGACCTTCCAGATCCCGGCCAGGATCACCAGGTTGATGAAGGCGATGACGTACAGGAAGGTGCCGGAGACGGTGGTGCCGATCCAGCCGGTGACGTTGTGGAGCTGGGAGTTGTCGTCCTCGACGGGATTGGCGAGCGCCTTGATGCCGAGCGAGAGCAGGAAGGCCAGGCCGAAGACGATGCTGGAGTGGCCCAGCGAGAACCAGAAGCCCACCGACAGGGGCCGCTTGCCCTCGCCCATCAGCTTGCGGGTGGTGTTGTCGATCGCCGCGATGTGGTCGGCGTCGAACGCGTGCCGCATGCCGAGGGTGTACGCGGTGACGCCGATGCCGATGCCGAAGGACTTGGTGCCGAGGCTGTAGTGCTCGGGGGCCACGATCGCCACCAGCGTGAACCAGCCGATGATGTGCAGGGCGAGAATGAAGGCGAACATGCCGCCGACCCTCGTCCACTCGGCGCGGGTCATCGAGCCGGCGATGCGGCGCCAGCGGGACCCTGGTGGTGCCGGTGCGTCCGGAGACGTGGCGGTGGTCATTTCATCAGTCCTTTGTCGAAGCGGGCGAAGCCAAGCTAGACGCACCTCTGTCCTTGTTGCAAGGTACTGGCAATAAGGATGCCCACCCTGGCCTGCCCCAAGCTCAGCGGGGTGCCGGTACCACCGGCGCGAGGACGCAGTCGCCGCAGAGCCCGCCCGCGCCCCCCGGCGCGGCCCGGTAGATCAGGCAGCAACTGCGCCGGCGGAAAGGCGCGCCCGGTGCGCCCGTACGCGCCCCCGTGCTCGTACCGCGCAGCGGCGGCCGGTCCAGCAGCAGGGCGGCCAGCGACCGTACGCGCCCGGCGTCGGCGGGGCGCGCCGCGGCGAGCATCCCGGCGGCGCCGTTCAGCGCGGAGGCGCTGTTGCCCCACAGGATGTGCGGGGACACCTTGAAGGGCGTGAAGGCGTCGGCCAGTTCGCGCACCGGCCCGTCGAGCAGATGGCGGGCGAGGGCGGCGGCCAGGGCCTCCCCTCCCGCGGGCGCGCCGGGAGCCGTGTCCTGGCCGGTGTCCTGAGGCGTGTGCGGCAGCGACAGCGGGAAGGGGCCGCCCAGGACCGGCTGCCAGCGCAGATCGGCGAGCCGCAGGCCCGGCGTGACCTCGCCGCGCAGGACCGCGAGGGCCAGCGTCGGCGACAGCACCCGGGCGACCAGGCCGAGGTGGGCCACGGACGCGGCGACCCGCGGTTCCACGGCCTCCGCCTCCCGGCCGCCCGCCGCCGCGAGATACCGCCTGACGCCCGCCACCCGGTCGCCGAGCGCGGGTCCGCCGTCGGCCAGCTCGGCCATCGACCGCCAGGGGACGCCGGTATCGGAACCGGCGCGGTGCCCCTCGGCGGCGAAGAACGGGCCGAGGGCCGCGAGATCCGCCGTCCGGGACGCCTCGGCGGGCGGCTCGGACGGCGGCGGCGCGTCGTCGTTCATCGGTTCACGCGCTGACCGGGTCCGTCCTGCCGGTCTGCGCGGCGGGGGCGGTGCGCGAGGCGAGCACCCGCTCGGCCAACGGGCCGAAGGCCAGCCCGATCACCGTCCACAGCAGGAGCTGCGCGGCCACCGAGTAGAAGCGGAAGGAGAACAGCACATCGGCGGGGAATCCCGGATAGACGATCCGGCCCTTGTCGTCGGTGAGCGGCAGCGGCGTCTCCGTCGCGTGGTTGCCGAAATTCTCCTTGTTGTACGCCAGGTGGCCCAGTTGCGGCAGCAGCGCCATCACCACGCCGATCGCGACGACGAAGGCGGCACCGGCGAGCAGGGTCGCGTTCCAGTTCCCGAACCGGGCCTGGAGCCTTCTGCCGAGCAGTGCCGCGCCGACCAGAAAGGCCAGCGAACACACGACCATCACCAGATAGAGCCCGGTGCGGTCCTTGATGGTGTCCTCGTGCCCGATGGCGGGCGGATTCGCCGGGTACTTGAGGAACGGCACCAGGTAGATGCCGAGGAATCCGCCGCCCGCGACCAGCAGCGCGAGATTGCGCGCCCGCAGATTGCCGACGCGTCCCAGGCAGACCGCGTAGGCGACCGCGAAGAGCGCGCCCATGGCCATGCCGAAGAAGATCATGCCGACGCCGATGCCCACGTCCGCCTGGACGGTGCGGCTGAACAGCTCGTGTCCCGCGTGCTCCATCGGCAGCCCGGCGGCTTTGTCGAGCGCGGCCTGCGCGTCGTCCCTGCCGTTCTCGTAGTCGATCGCTTTACTGATGTCCGGCTCCGCGAAGATCCGCGCGAAGAGGAATGCGAGCAGCCCTGCGACTGCGCCGACGACTATGCCGCGCAGGATGAGTTTCTTTTCCATGTCGAATTGTCCGTCTGTTCTGTCGGCTCCGTCGGCGCGAACTCAGTGGCAGGGGAAACCGAGGAAGTGCCGGGCGTCGTGGACGAACTCGTGGATGTGGGTGTCCTTGCCGAAGACGCTGACCGCGCCCTGGTCGACACCGATGAAGTAGTAGACGGCGAAAGCCAGGATCGCGGTGCCTACCAGCCACATCACGGCCTTCGAGACCGGCAGGACGACCGGTGTGGCGGTGGTGGTGGGAGCGGACACAGAGCTCACGGATGGGCCTCCTTCAGGGATTCGGCGTCCCTCGATCGAATGGGGCGTTGTGACGGCGGAGTATCTGACTCACCGGCCACCTCCTCGATGACCGGCTACACAGTGGCGCGACCGTGCTGGATTTTCACCAGCTTCCTCACGCCATCACGTAATTGAGCGTAGGGGCTGTCGAACAGGCACGTCAATCGGGCCTGCGACGTTGTGACATACGCCCCTGACCGCTGTGCGAGACTCCGGACCGTGAAACAGATCTTCGTCATCGGTATCGGGGCGGGCGACCCGGACCAGCTCACCCTCCAGGCCGTGCGGGCGATCGGCCGCACCGAGGTGTTCTTCCTGCTCGACAAGGGCGAGGAGAAGGCCGATCTGGTCGCGCTGCGCGAGGAGATCCTGCGGCGGCACGCCGTACGGCCGCACCGCGTGGTCGTCGCGCGCGACCCGGAGCGCGACCGGGAACGGACAACTCCCGGCTACGCGAAGGCGGTTGACGACTGGCGACGGCGCCGCGCCGACATCTACGAGCGGCTGATCGCCGGAGAACTGCCGGACGACGGCTGCGGGGCGTTCCTCGTCTGGGGCGATCCGGCCCTGTACGACAGCACGTTGGGCATCCTCGAAGAGGTGCACGGCCGGGGGAGCGCCGCGTTCGAGTGGACGGTCGTGCCCGGCGTCAGCAGCGTCTCGTCGCTGGCCGCCAAGCACCGCACGGGCCTCAACCAGGTCGGGCGGCCGGTGCAGATCACCACCGGGCGCAGGCTCGCCGACGGCGGGCTGCCGGACGGGGTGGACGACGTGGTGGTGATGCTGGACGCCCACCAGACCTTCGGGCGCTTCACCGGCCAGGGGCTGGAGATCTACTGGGGCGCGTATCTCGGCACGCCCGACGAGATCCTGCTGTCCGGACCGCTGGACGACGCCCTCGCGCAACGGATCAGCGACGTACGGGCGCGGGCCAGGGCGCGCAAGGGCTGGATCATGGACACCTATCTGCTGCGGCGCGGCGTCCCCAAGTGACCTCGCCCGGCGCGGAGTCGAGGCATGTGCTGATCCTCGGCGGTACGGGGGAGGCCCGGCGGCTCGCGGAGCTGCTCGCGGCCGTTCCGGGGTTGGTGACGACGAGTTCGCTGGCCGGGCGGGTCGCGGAGCCCCGGCTGCCGGACGGCCGGGTCAGGATCGGCGGCTTCGGGGGAGCGGACGGGCTGGCCCGCTGGCTGCGCGAGGAACGGGTGGACGCGGTGGTCGACGCCACGCATCCCTTCGCCGCCGTCATCAGCGCCCACGCTGCCGAGGCGGCCCGCGCCGTACGCCTGCCGCTGCTCGTGCTGCGCCGGCCGGGCTGGGCGGCCGGTCCCGGCGACCGCTGGCACTGGGCCGACTCCGTCGCGGACGCGGCGGCCCTGCTGCCGGGCCTCGGGAGCCGTCCCCTCCTGACCACGGGGCGCGGCGACCTCGCGGCCTTCGCCGCGGCGTCCGCCACATTCCTGCTGGCACGCTCGGTCGACCCACCGGACCCGCCGCTTCCCCCGCACGTCCATGTCCTGCTGGCCCGCGGCCCGTTCACAGTGGAGTCCGAACGGGCGCTGCTGCGCGAGCACCGGATCGACGTCCTGGTCACCAAGGACAGCGGCGGCGCCGCGACCGCCCCCAAACTCACGGCGGCCCGTGAGGCGGGCATCCCCGTCCTGATCGTCCGCCGCCCGCCCCCGCCGGAGTCCGTCCCCGTCGTCGCGACCCCCGCGGAGGCCGTCAGCCTGCTGCGTGCCCCACGCAGGACCTGGCCGCCTCCATGGGGGTGGCCATCCCCGCGAGGACCCGGTCACGGTGGGTCCGCGCCGTGACCATCAGGGCGTCGAGGGTGTCGCGGGTGCGGACGAGGTCGTCGATATGGGCCGAGAGGCGGTCGCGCTCCAGGGCCATCCGGTCGAGGGCGGCGTCGGAGTTCTCCTCGCTGGGGGAGTCGACGCAGGGGAGCAGTTCGGCGATGGTGCGGCTGGACAGGCCCGCCGCGTAGAGGCGCTGGATGAAGGCGACGCGCTCGACCTCCTCGTCCGTGTAGTGCCGCTGCCCGCTGCCGCTGCGCACGCTGGTGAGCAGCCCCTGCTCCTCGTAGTAGCGCACGGACCGCACGCTGACCCCGGCCCGCGCCGCGAGTTCCCCGATCCGCACGATGTCCTCCCGGCTGTTCCCACCGCCCGGGCGGTGGCTCCCGGGCGGGCTATGGTCTGCGTCACAGAGCTTGCCTCTGACGTCAATGTCAGGTTTTAGCGTAGCAGTCGCGTCCGGGAGACCGGGCGGTACGGAAGTGACGCGCTACGCATGAAGGAGCCCGACGTGACGAACCTCTTCACCAGCTACCGGCTCGGCGGTCTGACCCTGCCCAACCGGCTGGTCATGGCCCCGATGACCCGGGTCAGGGCCGCGGCGGGCGGGCTGGCGACACCGTCGATGGCGGCCTATTACGCCCAGCGGGCGACCGCCGGGCTGATCGTCAGCGAGGGCGTGCAGCCGAGCGCGATCGGGCAGTCCAACCCGGGCACGCCGGGACTGCACACCGACGAGCAGACCGCCGCGTGGCGCCCGGTGACCGACGCCGTGCACGCCAGCGGCGGTCGGATCTTCGCCCAGCTCATGCACGGCGGCCGGGTCTCGCACCCCGACACCATCGGGACGCTGCCGGTCGGGCCCTCGGCCGTCGCCGCCGTGGGAGAGGTGTTCACTCCGACCGGCCCGCAGCCCGCCCCGACGCCCCGCGCCCTGGAGACCGCCGAGATCCCCGAGCACGCGCGGTCGTACGGCGACGCCGCCCGCCGCGCGGTCGACGCCGGGTTCGACGGGGTGGAACTGCACGGCGCCAACGGCTATCTGATCTCGCAGTTCCTCTCGTCCAACGCCAACCTGCGCACCGACGGGTACGGCGGCTCGGTCGTGAACCGGATCCGCTTCGCCGTCGAGGCGGTCGCCGCCACCGTCGAGGCCGTCGGCGCGGACCGCACCGGCATCCGGCTCTCGCCGGGTGCCACCTTCTGGGGCGTCCGGGAGGACGACGTACCGGAGCTGTACGCGGCGCTGCTCACCGAACTGGCGGCGCTCTCACCGGCGTACGTCCACCTGGAGGCGACCGCCGACGAGGAGGTGCTGACCGCTCTGCGCCGGGCGTGGCCCGCCACCCTCATCATGAACCCCGTGCTGCCGATGGGCCCCAAGCAGACGGGCCGGGATGACGCCGACCACTGGCTCGCGCTGGGCGCCGACCTGATCAGCTTCGGCCGCGGCTTCATCGCCAACCCCGACCTGGTCGAGCGGCTGCGCGTCGGCCTGCCGCTGGCCCCCGTCGACGAGGCCACGTACTACCAGGGCGGCGACGCGGGCTATCTCACGTACTCCTCCCACCAGTACGCGGCCTGAGACCCTGGTCGGTCAGTCGGCCTCGACCGCGGGCCTGAGGACGTCCTCGCACCACCGCCGGAGCGTGGTGGGGGTGTCGACGGCGTGCTGCGGAGTGCGGGTGATCCCGTTGTCGAGGCCGCCGTCCTTGGCGATCGCCATGTCCAGCATGCCCTGGGCGATGGCCTCGGACATGCCCGCGCCGAGGAACCGCTCCTTGAACGGCCCCGCCGGGACCTGCTGGTAGCGGACCGGGAAGCCGAGGACGTCGGCCATCACGGCGGCCGTGTCATTCTGCGACAGGTCCTCGGGACCGAGCAGCGGTACGTCCTCCCGGCCGCTCCACGAGGGGTCGAGCAGCAGGCGGGCGACGACGGCGGCGATGTCGCGGGTGGCCACCGTGGGCATCGCGCGGTCGGGGGAGAGCGCGTTGAAGAACACGCCCTGCTCCTTGATCACTTGGGTCTGGCGGAGCAGATTGTCCATGAAGCTGGGCAGATTCAGGGACCGGAAGGCCGCGCCGGTCTCCGCGAGCCGGTCGTCCAGGGCCAGCGTGGCCGTCACATGCCCGGCCCGGTCCGCATAGGCGGTGCCGCGGCCCAGGGAACTGACGCTGACGATGTGCTTGACGCCGTAGGCGCGGATCGCCTCGACGGCGGGCCGGGCGAAGTCGGAGTACACCTCGTCTAGGGTGGCCGCGTGGGGGTTGGGCGGCGGCAGCCAGAACAGCGCGTCGGCGCCGTCGAGGGCGCGGGCCACGGCCTCGGGGTCGCCGTGCGAGCCCTGGACCACCTCCGCGCGCTCGCGGACGCCGGCGCTCAGCCGGGCGGGGTCGCGGACGACGACGCGGACCGGCTCGTCGGCGGCGAGAACGCGGTCGACCACCTGGTGTCCGATATTTCCGGTAGGTGCGGTGATGACGATCATGAGTTCACTCCAGCGGCATGGGAAAAGGTCGCTCGAACAAGTAAACTCTACCGTACCGTTTACTTTTGAGGATGCAAGCCGATGACCGAAGAAGGCGGGCCGCGACAGCGCGGGGAGCAGCGACGGGGCGAGGAGTTGCGGCGCCACATCCTGTTCATGGCCAAGGACGTGTTTCTCGAGGCCGGGTACGAGCGCGCCTCGATGGACGCCGTCGCCGCCCGCGCCGGGACGTCCAAGCGGTCGCTGTACGCACACTTCGAGAACAAGGAGAAGCTGTTCCTCGCCGTCCTCGGCCTCGTCCGCGAGCTCTACCTCGGCAGGCTGCGGACACCCGACGCGTACTCCGCGGACCCCGCGGAGGCCGTCACCCTGTTCTGCGGGCGGTTCCTCCAGCTCATGACGTGGGAGTCGCAGGTGCGCACCTGCCGGCTGAGCATCGCCGCCGCCGCGTGGCTGCCCGCCAGTTCGCGCGCGTACTTCGACGCCATGTTCGCCGCCACCCACGAACGGCTGGCCGCGTATCTCGTCGAGCGCTACGGCATGGGGCCCGAGGACGGCGCCGCCCTCGCCGAGGACCTGCTCGGCCGCACCGTGCTGCCGCGCGTCTTCCGCACCCTGCTCAACGTCGAGGACGCGACCACCGGCATGCCGGAGGACGACGCGCTCGCCGCGAGCGTCGACCTGCCCGCCATCCGCCGGGTGGTCGCGACGGCGCTGCCCGCCGCCGAGGACTGACGGCTACCGGCGTCCGCGCTGAGGGGCGGTTCTCACGCGCAGGACGGGCACACGCCCCGGTAGGTGACCTCGAACGCCGAGACGCTGAAACCGAAGCGCTCCTCGGGCGGCAGGTCGGCCAGCGGGTCGCCGGTCGGGTGGACGTCCCGGATCGTGCCGCAGCGCGAGCACACCAGGTGCTGGTGGGCGTGGTGCGCGTTCGGGTCGTACCGCTTGGCGCGGCCGTCGGTGGAGACCTCGATGACCTCGCCGAGCGCGACCATCTCGCCCAGGGTGTTGTAGACGGTGGCCCGCGAGATCTCCGGCAGCCGCCCGGCCGCGCGGGCGTGCACCTCGTCGGCCGTCAGGTGGACGTGGTCGCCGTCGAGAACCTCGGCGACGACGCGGCGCTGGGAGGTCATCCGCCAGCCGCGTCCGCGCAGCCGCTCCAGCAGGTCACTCATGTCGGTTCACCTATTCAGGTTCGGCGGGATGCCCGAAGTTTACTCATGGGCGTCCGGAGTCTGATGGGATATGAGCTTGGCCCGCTTCTTGACTTGGACACAGTCCATCGTAGGATCGGTTCCGGCGATAACCAAGGGACAGGAAGCCCCCAGTAGGGCAGGAGACGGAGACGTGACGGGACCACCGCCGTGAAGTCGCGCGGCGTCGGCCTGAGGGTGGGGACCGCCCGCGTCACGGCCACCGCCCGCCCGACCGTGTCCGATGACCCTGGCTCGTCGTTCGACTTGTCGCCCGACGAACCGCGGTCGTCTCCCGGGGCCGAGCGCCCCGACTGTTCCATTTCCCCGCAGTTCCTGAGCACCGTGATCCGCCTGGTCCGGAAGGATTCCCATGTCTGAGAACCATGATGCAATCGTCACTGACGCGAAGGCGGAGGGCGGGGGTGGCTGCCCGGTCGCGCACGGACGCGCGCCGCACCCGACTCAGGGCGGCGGAAACCGCCAGTGGTGGCCCGAGCGGCTCAATTTGAAGATCCTTGCCAAGAACCCCGCCGTGGCCAACCCGCTCGGCGAGGACTTCGACTACGCCGAGGCGTTCAAGACCCTCGACCTCGCGGCGGTCAAGCAGGACATCGCGCAGGTGCTGACCAGCTCCCAGGACTGGTGGCCCGCCGACTTCGGCAACTACGGCCCCTTCATGATCCGTATGGCGTGGCACAGCGCGGGCACGTACCGCATCAGCGACGGCCGCGGCGGCGGCGGCGCGGGCCAGCAGCGCTTCGCCCCGCTCAACAGTTGGCCGGACAACGCCAACCTGGACAAGGCCCGCCGTCTGCTGTGGCCGGTCAAGAAGAAGTACGGCCAGAGCCTGTCCTGGGCCGACCTGATGATCCTCACCGGCAATGTCGCGCTGGAGCAGATGGGCTTCGAGACCTTCGGCTTCGGCGGCGGTCGCGCGGACGTCTGGGAGCCCGACGAGGACGTCTACTGGGGCCCCGAGACCACCTGGCTCGGCGACGAGCGCTACACGGGCGACCGCGAGCTGGAGAACCCGCTCGGCGCCGTCCAGATGGGCCTGATCTACGTCAACCCCGAGGGCCCCAACGGAACGCCCGACCCGCTGGCCGCGGCCCGCGACATCCGTGAGACCTTCCGCCGGATGGCGATGAACGACGAGGAGACCGTCGCGCTGATCGCGGGCGGCCACACCTTCGGCAAGACCCACGGCGCGGGACCGGCCGACAGCGTCGGCGACGACCCCGAGGCCGCCTCCGTCGAGCAGCAGGGCCTCGGCTGGAAGAACAGCTACGGCACCGGCAAGGGCGGCGACGCGATCACCAGCGGTCTCGAGGGCATCTGGACCAACACCCCGACCGCCTGGGACAACAGCTTCTTCGAGATCCTCTTCGGCTACGAGTGGGAGCTGTTCCAGAGCCCCGCGGGCGCCAACCAGTGGCGGCCGAAGGAGGGCGCGGGCGCCGGCACCGTACCGGACGCGCACGACGCGTCCAAGAGCCACGCCCCGACGATGCTCACCACCGACCTCGCGCTGCGGGTCGACCCGGCGTACGAGCAGATCTCGCGGCGCTTCTTCGAGAACCCCGCCGAGTTCGCGGACGCCTTCGCCCGCGCCTGGTACAAGCTGACGCACCGCGACATGGGCCCGGTCGTGCGCTACCTCGGCCCCGAGGTCCCCTCCGAGGTGCTGCTGTGGCAGGACCCGCTGCCCGCCGCCACCCACGAGGCGCTCGACGCCTCCGACATCGCCGCCCTCAAGAGCCAGATCCTCGGCTCCGGGCTGTCGGTGGCCCAGCTCGTCTCCACCGCGTGGGCCTCGGCCTCGTCCTTCCGCGGCAGCGACAAGCGCGGCGGCGCCAACGGCGCGCGCGTCCGTCTCCAGCCGCAGATCGGCTGGGAGGTCAACGAGCCCGACCGGTTGGCGACCGTGCTGCGCACCCTGGAAGGTGTCCAGGAGTCCTTCAACGCCGCCCAGAGCGGCGGTAAGGGGATCTCCTTCGCCGACCTGATCGTGCTGGCCGGTGGCGTCGGCGTCGAGCAGGCCGCCAAGGCGGCCGGGTTCGACATTCAGGTGCCGTTCACGCAGGGCCGCGTGGACGCGACCCAGGAGCAGACCGACGTCGAGTCGTTCAGCGCCCTGGAGCCGACCGCCGACGGATTCCGCAACTACCTCGGCAAGGCCAACCGGCTGCCCGCCGAGTACCTGCTGATCGACAAGGCGAACCTGCTGAACCTGAGCGCCCCCGAGCTGACCGTCCTCGTCGGCGGCCTGCGCGTCCTGGGCGCCAACTACCAGCAGTCCGCCCTCGGCGCCCTCACCGAGACCCCCGGCACGCTGACCAACGACTTCTACGTCAACCTGCTCGACCTGGGCACGACGTGGAGCGCGACGTCCGAGGACGCGAACACCTTCGAGGGCCGCGACGCCTCCGGCGCGGTCAAGTGGACCGGCACCCGCGCCGACCTGGTCTTCGGCTCGAACTCCGAGCTGCGCGCCCTGGCGGAGGTCTACGCGAGCGACGACGCGAAGGAGAAGTTCGTCAACGACTTCGTCGCGGCGTGGGCCAAGGTCATGGACCTCGACCGGTTCGACCTGGTCTGAGAACGGTGCCTCCGGGGCACCGCGTGAGGACGCCTGACCGCGTCTGACGCACATCCCGGCCACGACGTCCGGGGCGGCTCGCGAAAGCCGCCCCGGACGTCGCTGTGTGCGGGGCCCTTTCGGCCGCCGGGTGCCCAGGCGCCCAGCGGCCCGGGGCTCAGTCCTGGGCGAGCACCGCGCGGATCACATGCCGGGCGTTACGTGCCATCGTCGGATTCGTCTCGCGGTAGTACGGCAGCGCGTTCACCGCCTGGGAGAGCGCCCGGCCCCGCCCGCGCCTCCACGTCGCGTCGTCGACGCCGAGCGCGCCGCGCAGGACCTCCCGCGCGTCGGGCGGCAGCAGATTCCACGCGGGGAACAGGTCACAGGCCGGATCGCCCACGCCCGCGCACCCGAAGTCGATCACCGCGGTCAGCCGGCCCCCCGACACCAGCAGATTGCCCGGCATCAGATCGGAGTGCACCCACACCGGCGGCCCGTCCCAGACGGGCGCGCGCAGGGCGTCCTCCCACACGGCGGTCAGGCCGTCGCAATCGACGCCCTCCTGCGGAATCCCGCGCAGTCGCGCGATCGCCGACCGGGTCGACGCGTCATGGTGGGCGAGCGGTTCGCCGCGATAGGCGGGCGGCGGGTCCGGCAGCGTGACGTCCCGCATCGCCCGCACGAATCCGGCGATGTCCTCCGCCAGGCGTACGGGTTCGCTCAGCGCCCCCGCCTCCGGCGGCTCGCCGTCCAGCCACCGATACACCGACCACGGCCACGGATACCCCCGCGCGGGCTCCCCGGCGCCGAGGACTTCGGGAACGGCCGCGGGCAGCAGGGGCGCGAGCCGCGGCAGCCACTCCTGCTCCAGCGCGACGTCCCCGGCCCCGCCCGCCACGAGTGGCAGACGGACCACCATGTCGTCGCCGAGCCGGTACATCGCGTTGACCGTGCCGCCGGACGGGAACCGCCGCACGTCCAGCCCCGCCCACCGGGGGAACTGTTCGGCCACCAGCCGCCGTACGAGGTCGGCGTCGATGGGGTGCAGGTCAGGGTGCATGGGCGGGGTGGTCATGGGGCGTCATACGACCTCGCGGCGGCGGCTCCCGTCAACCGCTTTTCCCCGCGCGTCGGCCCGCCGCGCGGGCGCCCCGCCGGGGGCCGGCGAGGGGGGCCCGATCCCGCCCCCGCAATCCATTTGCCATTCCTTTACTATGGCTCGGTCGGTCCGCCCGCGACCCTGGTAGGAGCCGCGGTCGCCGCCGACCCGGCGAACGCGCCGCGCCGCCCGACCGCCCGACCAACACCGGTCGGCCCGGACGCCGTTCACACGACACGTCCCGTCCCCCTTGGAGCACGCAATGCAGCACACCGTCCACGCGCGCAAGACCCCGCTCCCGGGGGTGGGCATCCGCTACGACGTGTCCACCGACGCCGGTCGGCACCTGTCGGTGGTCGTGCACCACGACGGGCGGCGCACCCTGGCGTTCCACGACCCGGAGGACGACGACGCCTGCAAGGACGCCGTGGTCCTGGAGCCGCACGAAGTGAGCGCGCTCGCCGAACTGCTCCCGCCCGACCCGGTCGCGCACCTGCGCCAGCACTTCGAGATCGACCTGGTCACCGAGCACATCACGGTGAGCAAACGGTCGCCGTACGCGGGCCGCACGCTCGGCGACACGCAGGCCCGTACCCGTACCGGCGCCTCGATCGTCGCCGTGCTCCGCCGCACGGCTGCCGTGCCGTCGCCCACTCCCGACTTCCGCTTCGCGGTCGGCGACATCCTTGTCGTCGTCGGCACCCGCGAAGGTGTGGACGCCGTCGCGGAACTGATCACAGGGGGATAAGAGCCTGTGCACGACACGACCGACATGCTCATCGAGCTCGGGGCGATCATTCTCGCCCTGGGCATCCTCGGCCGCCTCGCGGGACGCGTCGGCTTCTCGCCGATCCCCCTCTATCTGCTCGCGGGGCTGGCCTTCGGCAAAGGCGGGCTCATCCCGCTGCACGCCAGTGAGGACTTCGTGGCCACCGGCGCCGAGATCGGCGTCGTCCTGCTGCTTCTGCTGCTCGGCCTGGAGTACAGCGCTTCGGAACTCGTCACGAATCTGAAAACGCAGTACCCCTCGGGCGCGGTGGACTTCGCGCTCAACGCCGTACCCGGCGCGGTGGCCGCGCTGCTGCTGGGCTGGGGTCCGGTCGCCGCCGTCGCGCTGGCGGGCGTGACGTGGATCTCCTCGTCGGGTGTGATCGCGAAGGTCCTCGGGGACCTCGGCCGTCTCGGCAACCGTGAGACCCCGCTCATTCTGGGTGTGCTGGTCCTCGAAGACCTCTCGATGGCGGTCTATCTGCCGATTCTCAGCGCCCTGCTGGCGGGCGTGAGTCTCGCGGGCGGCACCCTCACTCTGCTGATCTCGCTCGGCACGGTCGGGATCGTCCTGTACGTGGCGCTGCGCCACGGGCGGCTGATCAGCCGCGCCGTCTCCTCCGACAATCCCGAGATGCTGCTGCTGGTCGTGCTCGGCCTGACCCTGCTGGTGGCCGGTGTCGCCCAGCAACTCCAGGTGTCCGCCGCCGTCGGCGCGTTCCTGGTCGGCATCGCGCTCTCCGGTGAGGTCGCCGAAGGCGCCCGCAATCTCCTGACCCCGCTGCGGGACCTGTTCGCGGCGGTCTTCTTCGTCTTCTTCGGCCTGAGCACCATCCCCGCCGACATCCCGCCGGTCCTGGTCCCCGCGCTGATCCTGGCCGTCGTCACGACCCTCACCAAGATCGCCACCGGCTGGTACGCGGCGCGCAGGGCCGGAATCCGGCCCGCCGGACGGTGGCGGGCGGGCGGCACGCTGGTCGCGCGCGGCGAGTTCTCCATCGTCATCGCGGGACTCGCGGTCGGCGTCGAGCCCCGGATCGGACCGCTGGCCACCGCGTATGTGCTGATCCTGGTCGTCCTCGGCCCGCTCACCGCCCGCTGGACCGAGCCCATCGCCCGCAAACTCACCGAGGCCATCGGCCCGTACGCGCGCCGCCGCGCCGCGCTCCCGGCCGCCGCCGCGTCCCCCGGCCCGGCCGAGGAACAGATCGACACGACGGCCACGCGTTCCTGAGCGCCCCGCCCGCTCCGCGACGACGGCTCACTCGTGTCGCTGGGCGCGCACCAGCACCTCCCCGGCGTCCGTCCGGTAGTAGAGCACCGACCGCCCCGCGCGACGGCGCCGGATCAGACCGGCGTCGAAGAGCACCTTCAGATGGCGGCCGACGGAGCCGAGTCCCTGGCCGGTGAGCGCGACCAGTTGGGTGGTGCTCTTGGGGGAGTCCAGGAGGACGAGGACGGCCGCGCGCCCCGGCCCGAGCAGCGCGCGCAGGGCGTCCGGCGCCGAGGGCCGGTCCGGCTCGGCCAGTACGCCCGCGCACGGGTAGATCACGGCGTAGCGGTGCGGCCGGTCCCAGGAGACCCAGCTGCGGCGCGGGGTGACCGGCACGAACAGCAGCCGCGCCCCGGAGATCTCGCGCGGCGGATTGTCGTACGCGTTGATCTGGAGCCGTCCCTCGCCCAGCCAGCGCATCCCCGGCCGCATGTCGTCCAGCGCCGCCGTCCAGCCGCCCTGGCTCAACTGCCGGGTGCGCGCCACGATGTCGGCCTCGAGAACGCGGCGCCGCCGTGGCCAGTACGGCAGGACCGTCTCCGTCCACACCCACCGCATCACATCCGCGGCCCGCCGGGGCACTTCGGCCTCGGGCAGCCAGGCGGGCAGCGGTCCGCCCAGCGATATCGCCAGGTCGGCGCGGGCGACGTCGGCCGGGGTCGTACGGATACGGTCCAGCTCCGCCTCGATCGACGGCTCGCCCTCGGCCCGCGGCGGGGGGATGAGGAAGTCCGCGATCCAGGTCGGCCGGAATCCGGCCCCGACGATCAGCGCGGCGACCGGGTCCTCGGCCAGGCGGCGCCGGTACGCGGACCGGTGGGCGCGCAGCCACGCGCTCTCGCCGGGGTGCGCGGCCGTGCCGCCCGCCAGGTCGAGCAGGCTCGCGACGGTCTCGGCCAGCGGGGAGACGACGAAACGGCCTCCCGCGAGGGTGTCCGCGTTGACCAGCCACCAGCCCATCGTTTCGCCTCCCCGCGAAACTCTAACGCCGGGCCGGCCGGGCCGCGGAGACTCCCCGTCCATGCGCACCTACCGAGAACTCTTCCGCGCCCCGGAGTTCACGCCGCTGTTCGCGACCGGCTCGCTGTCGACGGCCGCGTCCACGGTGAGCGGTCTCGCGCTGGGCACGCTGATCTACACGGCGACCGGCTCGCCGCTGCTGTCCGCCCTGGCGATGTTCGGCCCGGCGCTGGTCCAGGTCGTCGGCGCGACCACACTGCTGTCGGCCGCCGACCGGCTGCCGCCGCGCGCCGCGACGGCCGGGCTCGCCCTGCTCTTCGGCCTGTGCACCGCCGCCCAGGCCATGCCGAGACTGCCCGTGTGGGCGGCCTTCGCCGTACTCCTCGGCGAGGGGCTGATCGCCTCATTGGGCGGGGGAGTGCGCTACGGGCTGCTCAACGAGATCCTTGAGCGCGACGGCTATCTGCTCGGCAGGTCCGTGCTCAACATGTCGGTCGGCGCCACGCAGATCTGCGGCTTCGCCGTCGGCGGGGTCCTGGTCACCGTGCTGTCCCCGCGCGGCACCCTGCTGGCCGGCGCCGCGCTCTACCTGGTCGCCGCGGCCGTCGCCCGGCTCGGCCTGAGCGGTCGCCCGCCGCGTACCGCGGGACGCCCCTCGGTCGCCGACACCTGGCGCACCAACGGCCTGCTCTGGTCGTCCGTGCCCCGCCGCTACGTCTACCTCGCCCTGTGGGTGCCCAACGGGCTCATCGTCGGCTGCGAATCCCTCTACGTCCCCTACGCGCCCCGGCACGCCGGGCTCCTCTTCGCCAGCGCGGCCCTCGGGATGCTCGCGGGCGACACCCTCACCGGCCGCTTCCTGCCCCGCCGTTGGCGCGAACGCCTCGGCGCGCCGCTGCGGCTGCTGCTCGCCGCCCCCTACCTCGCCTTCGCCCTCCACCCCGCCCTGCCGCTCGCCGTGACCGCCGTCGTCCTCGCCTCCGTCGGCTACTCCGCGAGCCTCCTCCTCCAGGAACGGCTCATGTCCCTCACCCCCGACGCCCTCAGCGGCCACGCCCTCGGCCTCCACTCCTCCGGCACGCTCACCCTCCAGGGCGTCGGCGCCACCCTGGCGGGAGCTGTCGCCCAGCGCACCTCACCCGCCACCGCCATGACCGTGATGGCGACCGCCTCCGTAGCCGTCACCCTCGCCCTGGCCCCCGGCCTGCGCCCGCTCCCCACCGCTGAAGGTCCGGCCCTCGGCGAGACCCCGGCGCGGAGCCCGTCCGCCTGACCGGGCCCGGCGGGAGCGCCGACCGGGAACGGGAGGGGGGCTCGCCTAGGGTGGCTGTGAACCGGTGGGAAAGGGGCGGGGCGTGGGTCCGACGAGCGGGGTGGCGCGGGCCGATGTCGTGGTGGTCGGGGGAGGCGGGAGCGGGGGGCCGTTGGCCGCGCGGCTGAGCGAGGACGCGGGGCGGACGGTGGCGCTGATCGAGGCGGGGCCCGCGCCGAGAACCTTCGCGCCGGAGTTGCTGGACGCGCGGCTCGTACCGGGGGCGTGGGCGCGGGGGGCGCCGCTGTGGCTGTATCCGGCGCGTCTGACACCCGAGCGTCCCCACACGATCGGCCGCGGCAGGATCCTGGGCGGCTCGACCACCGTCAACGGCGGGTATTTCGTACGGGCCCGGCGGGACGACTTCGACCGGTGGGCGGCGGCGGGCAACGACGCCTGGTCCTTCGACCGGATGCTGCCGTTCCTGCGCCGGATGGAGGCCGACCTGGACTACGGCGCGTCCGCCGTCCACGGCGCGGACGGCCCGGTCCGGGTGCGGCGGACCGCGCTCGACCACCCCGCCGCCGCGGCGTTCGGCGCGGCGGCCCGCGAGTCGGGGTTCCCGGCCGAGCCGGACAAGAACGACCAGGGCGCGCCCGGCTTCGGCCCGGTGCCGTCGAACGCGGTCGACGGCGTACGCGCCAACACCGCCGTCGGCTACCTCCAGGACGCGCTCGCGCGCCCCAACCTCACCGTCCTCGGCGACCGCACCGTCCGCCGAGTCCTGGTGGAGCACGGCCGCGCGGTCGGCGTGGAGACCGAACGCGACGGCGTACGGGAGACCGTCACGGCGGGTGAAGTCGTGCTGTGCGCGGGCGCTTTCGGGTCACCGCACCTGCTGGCGCTGTCCGGCATCGGCCCGCGCGCGGACCTCGAACGCCTCGGCATCCCCGTGCTGCGGGACGCCCCCGGCGTCGGCGGGTCGTTCAGCGACCACCCGCAGATCGTCGTGGAGTGGACCCCGGTACGCGACGTGCCCGCCGCCGACGGCGGTTGGCTCGGCGGCGCCCTCCACCTGGTGTCGAGCGGCGGCCCCGCGGCGGGCGACCTGGAGATCCTCCAGTCGCTCACGCCGATGGCGGCCCTGATCCGCGCCCGCACGTCGCTGCCCGGCGCGCCGCTGCCCTTCCTCGTCTCCGCGCAGGCCCCGCGACCGCGCGGACGCCTGCGGATCGTCTCCGCCGACCCCGCGGTGCCGCCGACCGTCGACTACGGCTATCTGCGGACGCCCGACGACCGGCGGCGGCTGCGCGAGGCCGTCAGGACGACCGCGGCACTGATCGCCGCACCCGCCTTCCGTACCGTCGTCGCGCCGGACTCGACGGCGGGGCCCGGCCAGGAGACGCTGGCCGACGACGGCCTGCTCGACGCGTGGATCCGGGCCCGTATCGGCACCTCGGTGCACGCCTGCGCGAGCGCGCCCATGGGTCCGGCGGACGACCGGCACGCCGTGGTCGACCAGTACGGCAGGGTCCACGGGGTGCGGGGGCTGCGGGTCGCGGACACCTCGATCCTTCCGGCCGCTCCCCTGCGCGGTCCCGCGGCGACCGCCGTCCTGATCGGCGAGGTCGTCGCGGACGCGATCCGCCACGACCGCGCGTGAGCGTCAGCCCGAGGCACCCTTGCCGGACCCCAGGCGCGGGCGCAGCGCCGCTGTCGAGCGGCCCTTGAGCGCGGAGAGCCAGACGCCCGTGCCGTAGGCGAGGTCGTCCAGGCGGCGGGCGACGGCGTAGCGCAGGGGGTCGAGGCCGACCTCGCCCGGACGGTATTCGAGGGCGACGTCGGCGACCGACGCGACGGCGACCGCGCGCCGGATCCGGGGGGAGACCGCGCAGCCGACGGCGGCCAGCGGCCACCAGTGGCGGGTGAGCAGGGCGCCGGTCTGGGACAGGGCGCTGACCGCGCCGTTGGCGGTGAGCCGGGTGGCCAGCCGTACCGGGTGGTCGGCGCCCTTGAGTTTGCGGGCGATCCGTACGGTCGTGACCCCGCAAACGGCGCCCGCCACCGGCAGCGACCAGCGGCGCTGGGCCAGCAGCGCGAGGGACAGCGCGCCCGCCCAAGGGGCGAGGACGGCGGGGGCGATGAGTTCGGGGTGGCGCTCGGCCAGCGGATGCGCGCCCGTGCCGTACGCGGCCTTGCGCAGCATCCAGTCCGTGAACCGTACGCGGTGCTCGTGCTCGGCGCGGACCGACGGCTCGTACCGTACGCGCCAGCCGTCCTCGATCAGCCGCCAGCACAGGTCCACGTCCTCGCCGACCCGCATGGCCGCGTCGAAGCCGTCCGCCATCGCGTCCACCCGCGCCACGCTGCACGCGGTGGAGGCCCAGGAGACGGGGGTTCCCGGGCGGACGGCCGCCGGGTCCCGGCCGAGGTCGAGCGAGGACCTGGCGGCCTCGTACCGGCCGATCCAGCCGGTGGCCGCGGCGGTCGGCAGCCCGGTGATGCGCGGCACGGCCATGCCGACCTTGGGGTCGGTGAAGTGCCGGAGCAGGACGGGGACGGTCTCCGGGGGCAGCACGATGTCGGAGTCCACGAAGACCACATAGGGGGTGCGGACCAGCCGCAGCCCCGCGTTGCGGGCCGCGGCCGGGCCCATGTTCCGCTCCAGCACGACCAGTTGGGCGCCGTGCTTGGCGGCGGTGTCCTCGATGTCGTCGGCGTGCCGCGATCCGTCGTCCACGACGACGACGCGCTGGCCGGGGCCGATGCTGGTGAGCAGCCGGTCGAGTTGCGCCGCCCGCTCGTGGACGGGCACGACGAAGGTGTGCCGCGGGTCGGGATTCTGCGGCAGGTCGTGAACGACCGGGTACGCCATGCCGTTGTCGAGCAGCCGGTCGGCGAGGACGCCGCTCGCCGCGTCCCGGACGCGCACCGTCCGGTCGTCGGCCAGCAGCGGGCGGGCGCGGGGGGTCAGCCGGACGAGCCGGGTCGGGAAGCCGCCGAGCAGGGCACGGCCGCCGTCGATGACGCGGGTGTGGCGGTTGAGCGCGACCACGAAGCCGCCGGGCAGCCGCGCGGTCCCGCCGGGCGCGCCCGTACCGCTCCTGCCGTCCGGAGCGCCGGCGCCGCGCTTGCCGTCCGGCGCACCCGTACCGCCGTCGCCCTCGGGCGCGCGCCCCGCCGGTTCCGCGGTCATTCGGTCACCGTCCCGTCCACCGCTTCGGCGTCGACCAGTCGGCCGCGGGTGTCCGCGGACCCTTCGGCGATCAGCCGGGTGGCCGTGGTGACCATGTACGTCATCGCCTTCTCTCCTTCTTCGGCGGACGCCCCCGCCGGGTCGCCGAGGACCCCGGACGGCGAGACCGCCAGCACACCGCCCGCGACCAGGTCGGGCATGAGGTCCGCGAGCGGCCGGGTGTCCCCGGCGACGGCCTGCGCGGTCCGCACGTCCCCGGGCGCCAGGTGGAGCATGACCGAGGTCTCCCACCGTCCGGCGTGCGGATCCGCGTCGGGCGCCACGCACGGCACCCACGCGACGTGGTGGCCCTCGGCGCGCAGCAGGACGACCGCCTCGGCGAGCGTGGCGACATTGCCGCCGTGCCCGTTGACGAAGACGATCCGCCCGGCCCACATCGCCAGCGACCGCACGGACTCCACGAGGACCGCCTTCAGGGCCTCGCGGCCGATCGAGACGGTGCCCGCGAAGCCCGCGTGCTCGCCGCTCGAACCGTAGGCCATGGTCGGCGCGACCAGGGTGTGCCACTCGGGCGGGGCCCCGGCCGCCACCCGCTCGGCGACCGCCCGCGCGATGGCGGCGTCGGTGCCCAGCGGCAGATGCGGCCCGTGCTGCTCGGTCGAGCCCAGCGGCACCAGGACCAGCGGCGCGAACGGGACCGTCGGCCAGACGGCGTGCGCCAGGTCGGAAGGGGCCGCGGGTCCTGCCGTGCTCCCGGGGCCCGCGCGGTTCGCGGGTGTCGACGGCATGTCAGCGGATCGGGTCCTTGGAGCGCGGCGCGGCCTCCGCGGCGCCCGCGCGGTCCGCGCGGCCGACGAGCCCGCCGCCGAGTGTCCTGGTGAAGCCGTCGGGGATCACCAGGTCGTCGGGGGACAGCTCGTGCACCGAGGAGTGGCCCAGGCCCAGCACCGCGGAGTCCAGGCCGCCGCGCATGATGTCCAGGACGTTCTCCACCCCGGCCTGGCCGTTGGCCGCGAGCCCCCACAGGTAGGCGCGGCCGATCAGCACCGCGCGGGCGCCGAGCGCCAGCGCCTTGGCGACGTCGCCGCCGCGCCGGATGCCGCCGTCGAGCACGACCTCGATCTGGTCGCCCACCGCCTCGGCGATCGACGGCAGCATCCGTATCGTGCCCGGCGTCGTGTCCAGGTTGTTGCCGCCGTGGTTGGACACCGAGATCCCGCTGACCCCGGCGTCGACCGCGCGCTTGGCGTCGTCCACCCGCGTCACGCCCTTGAGCAGGAACGGGCCGCCCCACTCCTCGCGCAGCCACTTCACGTCGTCCCAGGTGGGCGGCGCCGTCTGCATCCACTCGTAGTAGGCGCCGAAGAAGGTGGGCGCCGCGCCGCCCGGCGGGCGGAGGTTGGGCGCGGTGAGGTCGGGGAGCCGACGGGATTTGAGGAACCGCATCAGCCAGGCCGGGTGCGGCGCCACGTTCGGCGCGAACTTCAGCATCGTCTTGAAGTCCAGCTTCTCCGGGATCGAAGGACTGCCCCAGTCGCGCCCGTTGGAGAAGGACCAGTCGAGCGTGGAGATCAGCGCCTTGGCCCCGGCGGCCCTGGCCCGGTCCATCCGCTGCACCATCGACTCGCGGGTGCCGGTCCAGTACATCTGGAAGAGGGTGTTCTCGTTCGCCTCGGCGACCTCCTCGACCGGCTTGCTGGCGAAGGAGCTGAGCCCCATGATCACGCCCCGGTTCGCGGCGGCCCGCGCGACGGCCACCTCGCCGTCCGGGTGCACGGCCTGCACACCGGTCGGCGAGATCACCACGGGCATCGACGTCGGGATCCCCAGCACCGTCGTCGACAGGTCGCGCTCGGCGTGATGGCCCACCACCCGCGGCGCGAAGCCCAGTTCGGCGAACGCCTCGATGTTGTCGTCGACGGTCCGGCCGCGCTCCGAGCCCGCGACCAGGGCTCCGTAGACCGAACTCGGTAGTTGCTTCTTTGCCCGGCGCTGCGCCTCGGCGACGGTCTCGAACCAGGGATTCCTGCTCATTGCGTGTTCCTCTTCGTCTCGGAGCCGGTCCTTCGGGGCCGGTCCATGTCCGTGAGCGTCAGGTGCCGCCCGTGCGCCGCTGAGGCGCGGGTCAGCCGCTCCTCACGTGCCCCGGGCGAATGTGCCTCCACGCGCCGTTCATGTGCGGAAGACCTCCCTGAGAGCCGGTGCGATGTCGTGGTGGGTGCGGATGCGGTGGAAGGTGCCGTGCCCGGCCCTGGCCAGTTCCGCGCCCAATTCGACGTCCTTCTCACCGCTCGTGTCGAGCAGCACGTCCAGCCGCGGCAGCCGGGCCGCCGCCGGGCGCGGGTCCGGCCCCGCGTTGTGGACGCAGTCCGACAGCAGCAGCACCCGCGCGCCGCGCCGCGGCACCGACGCCAGCCGGGCGGCGGCGAGTTCGAGCGGGAAGGCCACATTGGTCAGGCCCCTGGCCGGGATGCGCAGCATCGCGTCCAGCAGCTCCATCGGCCTGACCGGGTCGCCCAGTTCGAGCAGGACCGCCGCGTCCGACCAGAAGGCGACGACGGCCAGTGCCTCGGACTCCAGCTCGGCCGCGAGCGCGCCCACGGTCGCCGCCGCGGTACGTACCCGCTCGCCCTTCATCGACCCCGACAGGTCCACCGCGAGCACGACGGAGCGGGGCGCGCGGACCCGCTCGAAGACGAAGACGTCCTCGTCGTCGGGGACCGGCCGCTCCGCCAGCCGCTCCAGCGTCGGATCCAGGTCGATGTCGCTGCCCCGCTGCCGGTACGGGAGGCTGGCCAGCCGCCCCGAAGCGGCCGGCCGTCCGCCGCGCGCCCGCTTCGGCTTCGGCAGGGACAGCCGCGCGGCGATCTCGCGGGCCCGCGCCCGCACCGCGGGGTCCACCGGCTCGGTGTCGTCCGAGCCGCTGAGCAGCTCCCCCCGCTCGTCGGTGAAGTCGGCCGCCGAGCGGGTCGGCCGCGGGCGCGCGGGACCGGCGCCGCGCGAGCGGGCGCGCAGCACCGTGCCTCCCGTGCCCGCCACCGCTTCGAACACCTTCGGCTCCTCGTCGAGTGTCTTGGGGATACGGCGCAGCGGTCGCCGCGACCGGTCCGTGGACGCCGGTTCGCGCCGCCGTACGGGCGAGTCGGCCTCCACCGCTCTTCATCCGGGCTCCGCCCGCGCCGGATCCAGCACGAAGCGGTCCTCCCAGATCTCCCGCAGGACGCGCTCCGCGGTGGTCTCCGCAGCGTCGTCCAGCCGGATCCGGCCGGACAGCGAGACCGTCATCGCGTCGTAGAAGCTCTCCGGGTAGCGGTCGTCGTCCGGTCCGCTCAGGCCGCGCATCGTCATCAGGCCGTCGGCGACCAGCGCGCAGTCGATCGCGCCCCGCACGCTGCTGCCCTGACGCAGATCCGGGTGCGCGCGGGTGGCCCGGGTCACCGCGACGGCGTCGGGCACGATCCGGTCCGCGAGCGGACCGGACAGCGCGGCGCGCAGCCTGACGATGTCCTCCTCCGCGGCGGCGTCCTGGTAGCCGACCACGATCCGGTTGAGCCGGTCGCTGACGCCCGCCGACAGCCGGGTGGTGCCGATGTCGTCACTGGGGTTCATCGAGGCGATGACCCGGAACGACGGCTCGGCGGTGACCAGGCCGACCCTGGGCACCTCGACCGCGCGGTCGGCCATCGCCGACAGCAGGGTGTTGAGGGTGTCCTCGGGGGCGCGGTTGAACTCCTCGATGTAGAGGAACCCGCCGGTGCGCATCGCCTGGACCAGCGGCCCCGCCACGAAGTTGTCGGCGCTGTAGTCCTCCCGCAGCACCCGTGCGGGATTGTGGTGCCCGACCAGCTTGGCCGGGGTCAGATCGGCGTTGCCCTCCACGAAAACCAGCGGGATGCCCCACTCCTCGGTGATCGCCTTGAGCATGGTGGTCTTGCTGGTGCCGGGCGGGCCCTCCAGGACGAGATCCCGCCCGGCGCCGACGGTCGCGAGCGCGAGTTCCAGCTCGCGCTCGCGGCCGACGATGCGCGAGGCGATCCGCTCCCCGGCCGCCGCGACGCCGGAGCCGGCCCCGGCGTCCCGTACCGTCCGCAGTGTGGTCATCGTTCGCGCTCCCTACGCTCGACGTGGCTGACAGACCCGCTATTTGGCCGTCTGGCCCGCGTCGATCGGCAGGGTGACGCCGGTGACGTACCGCGCCTCGTCCGAGGCCAGCCACAGCACCGCGTTGGAGATGTCGACCGGCTCGACCCACGGGATCGGCAGCGCGTTCATCGAACCGAAGCGCGGGCCGAGATTCTCCTTGGTCCGCTCGGCCACCGGCAGGTCGGACGCGAACAGCTCGTACGTCGCCGAATTCTGGATCATGGGGGTGTCGACCGACGTGGGGTGCACGCTGTTGACCCGGATGCTGTCCGGGGCCAACTCCAGCGCCAGCGTGCGCATCAGGCCGACGACACCGTGCTTGGCGGCGACGTAGTGCCCGATGTTCTCCATCGCCATCAGCCCGGCCGTCGAGCTGGTCAGCACGATCGAACCGCCGTTGCCACCCGCCTTGATGTGCGGGATCGCCGCCTTCGCGGTGTGCCACACACCGGTGAGATTGACCTCGATCATGTCCTGGAACACCTGCTCGTCCAGCTCCGACATGGTGCCGAAGCTGAAGATGCCCGCGTTCGCCGAGACGATGTCCAGCCGTCCGAGCTGCGCGACCCCGGTGTCCACGGCTGCCTTCAGCGCCTCGAAGTCACGGACGTCCGCCTGTGCGGCGACGATCCGCCGGTCCAGCTTCTCCACCTCGCGTACGGTCTCCGCGAGGTCGTCGGGCGTCGCCATCGGGTACGGCACCGAGTCGATCTGCGACACGACATCGACGGCGATGATGTCCGCGCCCTCCTGCGCCAGGCGTATCGCGTGGCTGCGGCCCTGACCACGGGCGGCCCCGGTGACGAGTGCGACCTTTCCCTCTACACGCCCCATTGCGTGCTCACCTCTTTCTCTTTCGATGACGCTGTCGTTCTGCGAACCCCCGTGAACCCCCGCTGATCCCCGTGAGCCGTGTCGCGTTCTGCCGCGAACCGCCCCGCTCGCGGCCCTACTTGAGGAAGTTGCCGCCGTCGACGGGCAGCGTGACCCCGGTGACGTACCGGCCCTCGTCCGAGGCCAGCCACAGCAGGGCGTTGGAGATGTCCACCGGCTCCACCCACGGGATGGGCAGCGCGATGACCGACCGCGAGACCTCGGCGAAGTCCTCCGCGGTCGGGTGCTCCAGGTCGGGACGGAACAGCTTGTAGGTCATCTCGTTCTGGATCATGGCCGTGTCGACCTGGGTCGGATGGATGCTGTTGACCCGGATGCTGTCCGGGGCCAGCTCCAGCGCGAGCGTGCGCATCAGGCCGACGACGCCGTGCTTGGCGGCCACGTAGTGACCCGCGTGCGGATACGCGCGCAGGCCCGCCTCCGAGCTGGTCAGGATGATCGAGCCGCCGCGCCCGCCCGCCTTGAGGTGCGGGATCGCCGCCTTCGCGGTCTTCCACACGCCCGTCAGATTGATGTCGATGACATCGCGCCAGCGCTGGGCGTCCAGTACGTCGAGGGTGTCGGGTATGACGCCGATCCCGGCGTTCGCCGCGACGATGTCGAGCCGTCCGAGCTGCGCCACACCGTCGTCCACGGCGGCCTTCAGCGCCCCGAAGTCACGGACGTCCGCCTTCGTGGCCACGATCCGGCGGTCCAGCTTCTCCACCTGCCGTACGGTCTCGGCCAGGTCCTCGTCGGTGGCGCCCGGGTAACCGGCGCTCGGCACGTCCTCGCAGATGTCCACCGCGATGATGTCCGCGCCCTCCTGCGCCAGCCGCACCGCGTGGCTGCGGCCCTGACCGCGCGCGGCTCCGGTGATGAATGCGACCTTTCCTTCTACACGCCCCATTGCGTGCACCTTTCGTTACGGGTTGATTACTGTGAGTGATGTCCCCAAGGTGTGCCGAATCGATACGGTGGCCGGGCTCCGTGACCGGAACCGGCGGCCGGGCCGGTGGGGCGGTCCCGGAGTGCTCAGACCGGACGGAAACCGGCGAGCGGATCCTCCGCGCAGTCGCTGACGGGCGGCCGGTCCAGATCCTCACGACGGGTGAGGGTCAGCGGGACCGGTCCCCGGCGCGGTGCGGGGGAAGTACGGTGTGAGTGGTCGACGGACGACTTCGGGACGGGTGTGTGCTGCGTACGGTTCGCGAGCAGTTCCTCGCCGTAGCCCTGCACGCACTCCGGGTCCGGCCCGTCCAGCGGCAGGCCGGTGAAGAACTTGGCCGCCATGCACCCGCCCTTGCAGGTGTCGAAGAACTGGCAGGAGGTGCAGGCGCCGCCCGACTGGGGCTCGCGCAGGCCGCGGAACAGCTCGGACTCGCGCCATACCTCGGTGAAGCCGCCGGGCTGCCGGATGTTCCCGGCCAGGAACTCCTCGTGGATCGCGAACGGGCAGGCGTAGACGTCCCCGACCGGGTCGATCAGGCACACCACGCGTCCGGCGCCGCACAGATTCAGGCCGGGCAGCGCCTGCCCGTAGGCGGACAGGTGGAAGAAGGAGTCACCGGTCAGCACGCTGTCGCCGTGCGCCACCAGCCAGTCGTACAGCTCGCGCTGCTGGTCACGCGTCGGGTGCAGCTCGTCCCAGACGTCGGCGCCGCGCCCGGACGGGCGCAGCCGGGTCAGCCGGAGCTGGGCCCCGTACCGGTCGGCGATGGCCTTGAACTCGTCCATCTGGGGGATGTTGTGCCGGGTGCACACCACGGACAGCTTGAAGTTCCTCATCCCGGCGGCGGACAGATTCGCCATGGCGCGCAGCGCGGTGTCGTACGAACCGGGGCCGCGGACCGCGTCGTTGACCTCGGCGGTCGCGCCGTCGAGGGAGATCTGCACGTCGACGTAGGAGTTCTCGGCCAGCCGGGCCGCGACCTCCGGGGTGATCCGGACGCCGTTGGTGGAGAACTTCACGCCCACGTGGTGGGCGGTGGCGTAGTCGACCAACTCCCAGAAGTCGGGGCGGACCGTGGGCTCGCCGCCGCCGATGTTGACGTAGAAGACCTGCATGCGTTCCAGCTCGTCGATCACCGCCTCGGCCTCGGCCGTGGTGAGTTCGCGCGGATCGCGGCGGCCGGAGCTGGACAGGCAGTGCGTGCAGGACAGATTGCAGGCGTAGGTCAGTTCCCAGGTCAGGCAGATGGGCGCGTCGAGTCCGTACTCGAACAGGTCCACCAGCCGTTCGGCGCCGGGAGCGCGGGCGGGGGCATCCGTGGTCGTCGTGGTCATGGGGCTCACGGGGTCCTTTCCACCACCATCGACGACCTGGCGAGGGTCGCGAGGGCGCGGCCGTACCGCGGCACGTCGGCTTCGGTGACCCCGGCCGCCGAGCAGGCGGCCCGTGCCGTGGGGGAGTCCTTGAGGGACTGGACGACCGACAGCAGTCGCCGGTCCTTGAGGAACGAGAGTTTGCGCGTTCCGAAGTGGTACAGCAGGGCGCCGAACGGTTCCGGCCGGACCGAGACCTGCGGGTGCAGATCCCAGGGGCGGTCGAGATCCATGCCGGGCGCCGGGTCCGGGGCGTTCACCGGACGGTCCGTGCCGCTCATGGCGGGGCGGCTCAGTAGACGCCGCACATGCCGTCGATCGAGACCTCTTCGACCAGGTCGTCGGCCTCGATCACGGAATCCGCGGTGACATCCGCGTCGGCGGCACGCGGCTCGCCGGGCTCCTTGAGCTGAAGCTCTTCCATACCATGGCTCCTCAGTCGGGCGATGGTCGCAGGCGGGGTTGTTGTCGTCCGCCGTGCCTTCAATAATGTTCAGACTAATGGCACCCGGTGCCAAATGGAAGAAGGAAAATCCGTGAGGTCCCCAGCCGACTCTCCGAAACCGCCGTCGACCAGCACTCGCATGGGGCGTCAGCCCTCCACGACGGTGGACGAGCTGAGCCATGTGGCGCTGGAGCTGTTCGCCGAGCGCGGCTTCGCCGAGACGACGGTGGACGACATCGCCGCCGCCTGCGGCATCGGCCGCCGGACGTTCTTCCGCTACTTCCCGTCCAAGAACGACGTGCCCTGGGGTGACTTCGACGCCCTGGTGGAACGGATGCGCCGCTACCTCCAGCGCACCCCGCCGGACATGGCGCTGGCCGAGGCGCTGCGCGGCGCCATCGTGGAGTTCAACCGCTTCCCGGCCAGCGTCGTCCAGGACCACCGGCTGCGGATGTCCCTGCTGCTGAACGTGCCGACGCTGGTCGCGCACTCCACGCTGCGGTACGCCACCTGGCGGCAAGCCATCGCCGAGTACGCGGCCCGCAGGCTCGGGGTGGACGAGGACGACATGCGGCCGCAGGTGATCGCCTGGGCGGCGCTGGCCGCCTCGCTGTCGGCCTACGAGCAGTGGCTCAAGGACGAGGACGCGGATCTGCCGGCCCTGCTGGGCTCGGCCTTCGACATCCTCGGCGAGACCTTCTCCGGCGAGGGGCGCTGAGCCGCGCTGCGGGCAAGGGCGTTGTGCCGGGCTCGGGTCCAGGGGGTCGAGCCCGGCTCCCGGCGAAGGGCGCTGAGTCGGGCCTCGATCGCGGGTGTTGAGCGTGTCCTCGGCCAGCCGCGGTGCGCCTGGCCGTCGTTGGCGTGAGCGCACCGCAAGGTCGGGCGTCCGCGGCGGGTACGTCAGGCGCCGACGTACGCCGCGAGGTGTTCCCCGGTGAGGGTCGAGGCGTCCGCGACCAGGTCGGCGGGGGTGCCCTCGAAGATGACCCGGCCGCCGTGGTGACCCGCGCCGGGGCCCAGGTCGATGATCCAGTCGGCGTGCGCCATCACCGCCTGATGGTGCTCGATGACGACGACGGACTTGCCGGAGTCGACCAACCGGTCCAGCAGGCCCAGCAGTTGCTCCACATCGGCGAGGTGCAGGCCGGTGGTCGGCTCGTCCAGCACATACACACCGCCCTTGTCCGACATGTGCGTGGCCAGCTTCAGCCGCTGCCGCTCGCCACCGGACAGCGTGGTGAGCGGCTGGCCGATGCCCAGATAGCCCAGGCCCACATCGGCCAGGCGCCGCAGGACGGCGTGCGCCGCGGGGGTGTGCGCCTCGCCGCCGCCGAAGAACTCCTCGGCCTCGGCCACCGACATCGCCAGCACCTCGCTGATGTCGCGCCCGCCGAAGCGGTAGTCGAGCACCGACGCCTCGAACCGCTTCCCCTCGCACTCCTCGCACGTGGTCGCGACCCCGGCCATCATCCCCAGGTCGGTGTAGACGACACCCGCGCCGTTGCACGTCGGGCAGGCGCCCTCGGAGTTGGCGCTGAACAGCGCGGGCTTCACCCCGTTGGCCTTCGCGAACGCCTTGCGGATCGGGTCGAGCAGCCCGGTGTACGTCGCCGGGTTGGAGCGCCGCGAGCCGCGGATCGCGCCCTGGTCGATCGACACCACCGCCGTGCTGTCGGCGCCCTTGACCTGCGCGCCCTTGACCAGTGAGCCGTGGATGAGCGAGCTCTTGCCGGAGCCCGCGACACCGGTCACGACGACCAGCACGCCGAGGGGGACATCGACGTCGACACCGCGCAGATTGTTCGTGGTCGCGCCGCGGATCTCCAGCGCGCCGGCCGGTTCGCGGACCGTCTTCTTGAGTGAGGACCGGTCGTCGAAGTGCCGCCCGGTGAGGGTGCCACTGGTCCGCAGCCCGTCGAGGCCGCCCTCGAAGCAGACCGCGCCGCCCGCCGTACCGGCGCCGGGCCCCAGGTCGACCACATGGTCGGCGATGGCGATCGTCTCCGGCTTGTGCTCCACGACGAGCACCGTGTTGCCCTTGTCTCGCAGCCGCAGCAGCAGGTCGTTCATCCGCTGGATGTCGTGCGGGTGCAGACCGGCGGTCGGCTCGTCGAAGACGTACGTGATGTCGGTGAGCGCCGACCCGAGGTGCCGGATCATCTTCACGCGCTGCGCCTCGCCGCCGGACAGCGTGCCCGCGGGCCGGTCGAGCGCGAGATAGCCGAGGCCGATCTCCACGAACGAGTCGAGGGTCCGGAGCAGCGCGGTCAGCAGCGGGGCGACCGAGGGCTCCTTCAGCTCGCGGACCCACTCGGCCAGGTCACTGATCTGCATCGCGCAGGCGTCGGCGATGCTGATCCGCTTGATCTTCGAGGACCTGGCGCCCTCGCTGAGCCGGGTGCCGTCGCACTCGGGGCAGGTGGCGAAGGCGACCGCCCGCTCCACGAACGCCCGGATGTGCGGCTGCATCGCCTCCTTGTCCTTGGAGAGCATCGACTTCTGGATCCGGGGGATCAGCCCCTCGTACGTCATGTTGATGCCCGCGATCTTCATCCGCGTCGGCTCGCGGTGCAGGAAGTCGTGCAGCTCCCTCTTGGTGTACTTGCGGATCGGCTTGTCCGGGTCGACGAAGCCGGACTCCTTGTACAGCCGCATGTTCCAGCCGTCCGAGCCGTAGCCGGGGATGGTGATCGCGCCTTCGGAGAGCGACTTCGTGTCGTCGTAGAGCTGTGCGAGGTCGATGTCGGAGACCGTGCCCCGGCCCTCGCAGCGCGTGCACATGCCGCCGGTCCGGTGGAAGGTCGCCTTCACCGCCGTCTTCGAGCCGCGCTCCACGGTGATCGCGCCGCTCGCGCTGACCGAGGGGACGTTGAACGCGTAGGCGCCGGGCGGGCCGATGTGGGGCTTGCCGAGGCGGCTGAAGAGGATCCGCAGCATCGCGTTCGCGTCGGTGGCGGTGCCGACCGTCGACCGCGGGTCGGCGCCCATCCGCTGCTGGTCGACGGTGATCACCGTGGTCAGCCCGTCCAGCACGTCGACGTCGGGGCGTGCCGTGGTCGGCATGAAGCCCTGCACGAAGGCGCTGTAGGTCTCATTGATCAGCCGCTGCGACTCGGCGGCGATCGTGCTGAACACCAGCGAGCTCTTGCCGGAACCGGAGACCCCCGTGAACACCGTCAGACGGCGCTTGGGGATCTCGATGCTGACGTCTTTCAGATTGTTCACCCGCGCGCCGTGCACACGGATCAGGTCGTGGCTGTCGGCCGGACGCACCGCGGACGCCCGGGTCGTCCCGGCGCTTTCCGCGGTCTCGTCCGCGCCGACGGGTGCGGCGATCCTGGCCGGCTTGGCGGTTTTGGCGGTCCTGGCGGTCTTGGTGGTTGCCGCGGCTGTCGGCCTGGCCGTCTTCTTCGCCGTGCTCATCGTCTCTCCATGACGTCAGGTCGACCGGCGGGCGTCGTCACCCGGCGCGTGGCCGGACTCGCGCGGGTCGGCGGTCATCGGTCCTGGAGGATACCGAGGACATTGCCGTCGGGGTCGGTGACGGTGGCCACCAGCCGGCCGCCGCCCACGTCCGACGCCGCGTCCTTCACGGTGGCGCCCGCGGCGGTCAGCTCGGCCAGCTTCGCCTCGATGTCCGACACCTCCCAGTACACCACCGGGGACGTCAGACCCTGCGGGCCGCCGCCCGGCACCAGCCCGATGTGCTGGTCCCCGGTCTCGAAGCCCACGTAGTACGACTCGTCGGTCTGCGGCTCGATGCCGAGCAGCGCCGAGTACACCGCCTTCGCCTTCGGCAGGTCGGACACGGGGTGCAGCACGGTCTTGATGCCCTGGGTGGTGGTGCCGGTCATGATCGCTCCTGTGGTCGCGGGCCGCATGGACCCGGTGTTTCCGTGCCGAGGTCCCCAGACGTTCTGGGGCTCGGCGTCCATGCGATTCACGCTACGGGCGGGCGCCGGGATTCGCTTCTCCATTCCTGACCGGTCCCGCGCCGCCCTCGTGACCGGCCCTTTCCCGCCGGGGCCCGAGGCCCGGTGGCCGGGGCCCCGCGCCCGGTGTGCTCAGGCGCGGGCGGTGGGGGACATCTCCCAGGGCGCCTGCGGCAGCACCTCACCGGTTTCGAGCAGCGACTTGAGGTTGGCCAGCACGGCGGGCCAGCCCCGCGAGATGCCGTTGAACATGTCCGTATTGGCCAGCTTCTCGTGGGTCACGGTCAGCCGCACGATGTCCTGGTGCGGCTCGACGAGGAAGGTGACCTCCGACGGCTCGCGCGGCGGCTCCTTGCCGACGGAGTCCTCGAAGGTGAGGACCAGGCGCGTGGGCGGCTCGGCCTCCCGCACCTGGCCGACGGCGTCCACGGCGCCCGAGCCGTCGGCGCGGCGGTGCTCCCAGGCCGAGCCCGGCCGCCAGTCCGAGACGTTGGCGTGTCCCCAGTACCGCGCGGTCAGATCGGCGTCGGTGAGGGCACGCCACACCTGCTCGGGCGTCGCCCGGATGTAGGTGACGTAGACATAGGTCGGTACGGATACGGATTCGTCGGTCATGGCGTTCTCCTCTGCCAGGTTCTTGATGGCGCTCAGGGCCCGCAGCCGGGGCTTGTCGAACCCCGAGATCCAGCGTTCCTCGATGTCGTGGATGGGTGCCGGATTCAGGTAATGCAGCCGCTCCCGCCCACGGCGCACCACGGTCACGAGATTGGCCTGCCCGAGCAGGTCGAGATGCTGCGTCACCGACTGGCGGGCCATGCCGAGACGCTCGCACAGCTCACGCAGCGTCTGACCGTTCTGTTCCCGCAGCCGGTCCAGCAGGAGTCGCCTGGTCGGGTCGGCCAGTGCTTTGAAGACCGGGTCCATCTCGCTCGGTTCTGGGCTCACCTCTCCATTATGCAGGTATCTGCCTGCCTATTGTCAACGACGCAGGTCAGGGGCGAGGTCAGTGGCGAGGGCAGTGGTGCGGGCCAGCGACGTGGGCCCGATGGCTCAGCTCGGGAGTCGGCCCGGCGGCACCGTCCACGGGCGCCGGGCACCACGCTGTTGGGGCAGGGACGAGGGCGCGTCCCCGGTCAGTCGTCGGATTCGTCGGCGACCGACGAGACGCTCAGCAATTCCTCGAACTCGGACAGGCCCGCGACCAGGTGTTCGGGGCTGCCGGTGCCCTCGACGTCGACCGCGACCAGGGCGGTGCCGCCCTCGGTGGGGTGCCAGTTCTCGTCGTCGGGGTGCTGGGCGGCGCGGTCGACGCGGACCTGGACGACGCGGAAGCCCTGGGTGGCGGTGTATTCGAGGACGCGGGTGAGGACGCCGGTGCCGATCCGGTACGCGAGGTGGATGCGGGTGCGCTCGGGGGTGGCGAGGACCGGGACCCGGCGGGTGAGCCACGGGTAGCCCTGGACGACCAGGAAGTGCGCGAGGGTGACTCCTATGGCCAGCAGCGGGAGACCGCCGCCGCAGGCCATGCCGACCGCGCAGGTGAGCCAGACCGTCGCCGCGGTGGTGAGGCCGCGGACGGCGTCGCGCCGTACGAAGATCAGGCCGCCGCCGATGAAGCCGATGCCCGAGACGATCTGGGCGGCCACCCGCGACGGGTCGAACGAGACGGCCTGCAAGCCCAGCACGGCGTTGAACCCGTGCTGGGACACCTCCATGAACAGCGCGCTGCCGACACCGACGAGGGTGTGGGTGCGCAGTCCCGCGCTCTTCTGCTGCGTGGCGCGCTCGGCGCCGATCAGGGTGGACAGCAGCAGGGCGAGGCCCAACTCGGCGAACTGCCTGGCCCCTTGGCCCGCACCGGGATCGAAAAGCGGCAGAGCGAACGAAATATGCTGCATGAGGAGATCCTGCCACTGGCCACGGCGGCGGCGCGGAACCGGCTCTCCCACGCCCGGTTGGGCGGATCAGCGCATCAACCGATGAGCGCGTAACGGGACGGGCGGCCTGGGGAGCCCGCGCCGCGAGCGACTGCCCAGCTCCGGACGGCGGTTCGGGTTACGGCGTCAGGACGATCCGGCCGAACACCTCGCCCGCGTCCATCTTCCGGTGCGCCAGCGCGGCCTGCTCCAGCGGCAGCACCTCGTGCACCGCGAGAGGCAGCTCGCCGCGGCTCGCGGCGGCGAACTGCGTGGTACGCACGGCGGTCAGATCCGCCGCGGCCACGGTGTCGGTGCTGAAGGTGGCGAACGACAGGGACTTCTGGAAGGCCGCGATCATCGCCATGCCGAAGTCGGCGGGCGGCGGCCCGCCGACCACGCCCACGGCCACCATGCGGCCGTTCGGCCGGAGCCGGCCGAAGAAGGACGGCAGGTCCGCGCCCGCGACGATGTCGATGATGACGTCGTATCCCCCCGGAGCGTCGTCGGAAATGTCGTCGGCACCGGAACCGCTGCCCATGGTGTCGCCCGAGCGGTCCAGCACACGCGTCGCGCCGAGTGCGCGCAGCCGCTCGCCCCGCTCGGCCGACGATGTCGTGACCGCCACCGCGGCGGCGCCCGCGCGGGACGCCAGATGGACCGTCATGATCCCGATGCTGCCCGCCGCGCCGCGCACCAGAACCGACTCGCCGGGGGCGAAGCGGGCGTGGGCCAGCGCGAAATGGGCCACCGCGCCCGAGTTGCCGAGCGTCACCGCGTCCACCGCCGACAGCCCGTCGGGCAGCGCGAGGACCGCCTCGACCGGGACGGCCGCCTGCTCGGCGTAACCGCCGCTGAGCCCGGTGAACGCCCACACGCGCCGCCCGATCCACGACGTGTCGACGCCGTCGCCGACCGCGGTCACCGTACCGGCCGCCTCGCTGCCGAGGATGTGCCCCTCCTTGAAGCCGTACGAGGCCAGCGTGCCCCTGCGGATCACGGCGTCCACGCCGCCGACACCGCTCGCCTCGACGCCGATCAGCACCTGCCCGGCGGCGGGCGCCGGGGCGGGGAGGTCGACGACCGCCATGCCCTCGGGGCCGCCGAACGTCTCGATCGCGACTGCCTTCACCGTCTGCTCCCTGCGCTGGTCCACGGCCGGTCCCGGCCCTCGTGGTCCGCGCCCGTCCGGAACCCGGCGGCCCGCGGACCTGGTGCTTCGGACGGTAACGGACGCCGCCGTCCGTTTGGCTAAAGTGAGAGCGTGACCGACGAATTGCCTCACACCCTGCGCTCCGACGCCCTCGACAACCGCGAGCGCATCCTCGAGGCGGCCCGCGAGGTGTTCGCGACCGAAGGGCTGAATGTGCCGATGCGGGAGATCGCCCGGCGCGCCGGAGTCGGCCCCGCCACCCTCTACCGCCGCTTCCCGACCAAGGAGACGCTGGTCACCGAGGCGTTCACCGGTCAGTTGCGGGCCTGCCACGACATCGTGGACGAAGGGCTCGCCGACCCGGATCCCTGGCGCGGCCTCTGCCTGGTGATCGAGAGGATCTGCGAGCTGCACGCCCGCGACCGCGGCTTCACCGCGGCCTTCATGTCGACGTTCCCGCACGCCGTCGACTTCGACGCGGGCCGCGAGTACGCGCTGAAGGCGGTCGCGGAACTGGCCGCCCGCGCCAAGTCCACCGGCCGCCTGCGCCCCGACTTCGTGCTGGACGACCTGATCCTCGTCCTCATGGCCAACAGCGGCATCCACGCGCCGTCACCCGCGGCCCGCGTCGCGGCCTCCCGGCGCTTCGCCGCCTTCGCGATCCAGGCGTTCCGGGCGTCCCCGCAGCACGCGCCGCTCCCGCCCGCGGCACGGCTGTCACCCGTACCGCCGGTCATCCCCGTGGCGCCCGCCCGTACGCCGACCGCCGCGCCCCGCCGCTAGAAGGTCCGTCCCGGCAGAAGCTCCGGCCCGCGTACGTCAGCCGGTAGCGGTCAGTCGGTAGCGGTCGGCCGGTGTACGCGGTGGCGGCCGATCGGGAGGATCAGCGGGGTCCGCGAGACCTCGTCGGTGACGATGCGGCACTCCATGCCGAAGATGTCGCGGACGGTGTCCTCGGTGACGACCTCCGAGGGCGGGCCCTCCGCGGCGATCCGGCCGTCCTTCATCGCGATGAGGTGATCGCCGTACCGGCAGGCGAGGTTGAGGTCGTGGAGGACCGTGACGACGGTGGCGCCGCGCTGCCGGTTGAGGTCGGTGACCAGGTCGAGGACCTCGACCTGGTGGGGGAGGTCGAGATACGTGGTCGGCTCGTCGAGGAGCAGGACGCCCGTGCGCTGGGCGAGGGCGACGGCGATCCACACGCGCTGCCGCTGGCCGCCGGACAGTTCGTCCACCGAGCGCTCGGCCAGGTCGAGGGTGTCGGTGGCGGTCAGGGCCTCGGCGACGGCCTCGTCGTCGGTGGCCGTCCAGCGCCGGAACCAGCCCTGGTGCGGATAGCGTCCGCGCCCGACCAGGTCGATGACGCGGATGCCGTCCGGCGCGACCGGGGTCTGCGGAAGGATGCCGAGCCGGGCGGCGACCTGACGGGTGGGCAGGCGGTGGATGTCCTGTCCGTCGAGCAGGACCTCGCCCGAGGTCGGCGCGAGCAGCCGGGCGAGGCCGCGCAGCAGGGTGGACTTGCCGCAGGCGTTGGGGCCGACGATCATCGTCACCTGTCCGGCGGGGATGTCGGCGGTGATGCCGGTGACCACGGGCCGCTGGTCGTAGCCGAGCCGCAGGTCACGGGCGGCGAGCGTGCTGGGCGCGTCCACCGCGCCCTTCCCGTACGTCTCGGCCCGCGTGTCGGCCTCCCGCTTCCCGTACGTCTCGGCCTCCCGCTTCCCGTACGTGTCGCCCCCCCTGCCGTACGCCTCCGCCGCGCCGGATACGCCGTCCGTCGCGGCGGCCGGCCGCGCGGGCGCGCCCTGCTCTGTCGTGTCCGTCATCGCGGTGTCCTCATCCTCCCTGCCCGACCCGGTTGGCCCGGGCCAGCAGCCACAGCAGACCCGGGGCGCCGAGCACCCCGGTGATCACACCGACCGGGAATTCGGTCGGGCCCAGCAGGTGCTGCCCGGCGAAGTCGCAGCCGAGCATGATGACCGCGCCGGTCAGCGCGGACAGTGTCAGCGCGGGACCCCGGCCGTGCACCAGACGGCGGGCGACGGGACCGGAGAGAAAGGCGACGAAGGCGACCGGCCCGGTCGCCGCCGTGGCGACCGCGGCCAGACAGACCGCGAGGCCGATCAGCACCAGGCGGCTGCGCTCGACGCGTACCCCGAGGCCGGTCGCGCTGTCGTCGCCGAGCCCGAGCACCGGCAGCGAACGCACCGCCAGACAGACCGCGGGCAGCAGCGGCAGCAGGCACAGCAACAGGGCGCGGGCGAGCGGCCAGTCCGCGCCGTTGAGGCTGCCGGTGAGCCAGAGCAGGGCCTGCTGCGCGGTGTAGATGTCGGCCCTGGTCAGCAGGAAGGACACGATGCTGGAGAGCCCCGCGGCCACGCCGATGCCGACCAGTACGAGCCGGTAGCCGGTCACCCCGCGCCGCCAGGCCAGCAGATAGATCGCCAGCGCGGTGGCCAGCGCGCCCGCCACGGCGAGTCCCGACACCGTCGCGCCGCCGAGCCCGAACACGACGATCGCCACCACGGCCGCCGCGCTCGCCCCGGAGGTGATCCCGATGACGTCGGGGCTGGCCAGCGGATTGCGGATCAGCGTCTGGAACACCGCGCCCGACAGGCCGAACGCGGCGCCCGCCGCGACCGCGGTGACGGCCCGCGGCAGCCGCACCTTCAGCACGATGAAGTCGGTGGCCGCGTCGCCCCGCCCGGCCAGCGAGCGCAGCACGTCGGACAGCGGGACGGAGTAGCTGCCGACGCACAGCGAGGCGCACAGCAGAGCGACGGCGCACAGCACGAGGACGAGTGCGACGGCGCTGGTACGCGCCCTCGGCCGGCGCCGCGCGGCCCGTATCGCGCGCAGGGTGTCGGCAGGCACCGTCGTCGAGATCGTGCGGTCCGAAGCGGCGCTGTCCGAAGTGGCGGCGTCCGCAACGGCGCTGTCCGATCCGGCGCGGCCGGTCGGCGGTTCGGGGGTCGGCGGTTCGGGGGTCCGCGGTCCGGGCGGCACGGACGTCTGCGGGTGGGAGGTCGGTCTCACTAGAGCCCCGCCTGCCTTCCGCGCCGGACCAGCACGATGAGCACCGGCGCACCGAGCACCGCGGTGACGATGCCGACCTGGATCTCGCCGGGCCTGGCCACGATGCGGCCGAGGACGTCGGAGACCAGCAGCAGAGCCGGGGCGATGAACAGCGAGTACGGCAGGATCCAGCGGTGGTCGGGGCCGGTGAAGGAGCGGACGACGTGCGGAACGGTCAGCCCGACGAAGCCGATGGGACCGGCGAGCGCGGTCGCGGCGCCGCACAGCAGCACCACGGACACCGCGCAGAAGATCCGGGCGGCGGCGATGTTCGCGCCGAGCCCGCGGGCGGTGTCGTCGCCGAGGCTCAGGGTGTTGAGCAGCCGTCCCGATCCCAGCGCGCACACCGCGCCGACCAGGAGGAACGGTCCCGCCTGGTAGGCCACCGGGAGATCGCGCCCGGCCAGCGAGCCGACCTCCCAGAACCGGAACCGGTCGAACGTCGCGGTGTCGGTGAGCAGGACGGCGGTGGTGAGGGAGGTCAGCCCCGCGCTGACGGCGGCGCCCGACAACGCCAGCTTGACCGGTGTCGCGCCCTCCCGGCCGAGCGAGCCGACCGAGTAGACCAGCAGGGCCGCCGCCGCGGCGCCCACGAAGCCGAACCACACGTAGCCGGTGAAGGAGGTGATCCCGAAGACGCTGATCGCGGTGACGACGGCGAGCGAGGCCCCGGCGTTGACGCCCAGCAGGCCGGGATCGGCCAGCGGGTTGCGGGTCAGACCCTGCATCACCGTCCCCGCCAGGCCCAGCGCCGCACCGGCCATCAGACCGACGACCGTACGCGGCAGCCGCAGCGAGGTGACGATGGTCTGGTCGTCGTTGCCGGAGTCGTGGTGGAAGACGGTGTCCAGGACCGTGCCCAGGGGGACGGACTTGGCGCCGATCGCCAGGCTCGCGCCGACCGCGAGGGCGAGCACGACCGCGGCGACGATCAGGCCGGCGCCGAGCGCGGCCGTACGATCACGGCGGGGTGAACCGTGCGCGTTCGCGGGGGAGCCGGTCGCGGCCGGGACGGGAGGAGTCCCGTCGGCCGGTACCGGGGCGGGCCCGCTGCGGGCTCGCAAGACGTTCATGGGCCAACTCCTCGGCGGACTCACCCGGGCGGAAAGTAAGGGCAGGCTAACTTAAGCCGTGCGGTCGTTCTGCCGCCCCTTGGGGGGAATCGAGCCGCCCGGCGGCGGCGGACGGGACGTAGGAAGACATCTTGTGTCGCCGAACGGACACTCCTGAGCGGCCCTGTCCGATCGGGCCGATGCTCCGTGCGGCCGTTCCGTCGTCGCACCGGAGTGCGGAATTCCGTGCCGCGCGGGGGAGTTGGCGAGACCGCGTCTGTACGGCGGCGGGAGCGGCCGGAGGCTGCGGGTGACCTTCTGCCGACACCGACTGGCCGAGGCCAGAATCCACCCCGGAAAGCCGCGCTTAGGGTAACCAAAGTTAGGTAAACCTAAGTTCTGCTCGGAGGTCCTCATGTCGTCCCTGCCGCCCGGCCCTTCCTCGTCGCGCCTCGCGCGTCCGACCCGCCGCACCCTGCTCGGCGCGGGCGCGGCGGGCGCCGCGCTCCTCGGCCTCGCCGCCTGCGGATCCGGCGGATCCGGCTCCTCGGACAGCGCTTCGGCGGGAACCAAGGGCGGCGGCAAGAGCGGCGGAAAGGCGACCCGTACCGTCGACTCCGCCAAGGGCCCGCTGGAGATCCCGGACAAGCCCCAGCGCGTCGTCGCGATCAACGACTTCCCGATGTCCGCGATCTTCGACCTCGGCCTGACGCCCGCGGGCCTGTTCAACGCGGGGGAGGAGTACGTTCCGCAGCGCGACCTGGAGCGCTGGAGAAAGATCCCCAAGGTCTCCAACGGCGTCGGCGGCGCCATCGAGGTGGAGAAGGTCGCAGCCCTGCGCCCCGACCTCATCATCGGCATCGACGTCCAGGCCAACCTGCCGTACAGCCAGCTCAGCGAGCTCGCGCCGACCGTCCTGCTGCCCTTCTCCAAGTCCAAGGCGCCCTGGCGTGACATGTCCGACCAGACGGCGGCGGTCCTCGGCGTACCGACCGCTCTCGACAAGCTCAAGGGCCGCTACACCCAGCGCGTCGCCGAGATCAAGCAGAAGCACGCGGACGTCCTCGGCCGCGTCCACTGGGATCTGCTCCAGGGCGGATTCGACGAGGGCCAGTGGTGGCTGTACGGCGTGGGGTCGCCGATCGGCGGCATCCTCAAGGAGGCGGGCGCGCAGTTCGCCACCGCCACCCAGCGGCTGGCCGAACAGCAGCCCGTCTCCTACGAGTTGATCACCGCCAAGCTCTCCGACGCGGACGCGATCTTCTACTACACGACCAACGACGGGAAGCCCGCCAACCTCGGTCCCAAGCTCTTCGCCCAGAAGTCCTTCAAGCAGCTCGCCGCCGCCAAGGCCCACCACCTCTACGGCAGCGACTACTTCCTGCCCGGCGGCTACGAGGACGCGCTCGGCGTGCTCGACGACTTCGAGAAGGCGCTGACCTCGCTGTGACGACGCTGCCGCGGGACCGGTCTCAGCGGGGCGAAGCGGAGAAGTACGCGCCCGGTGTGCGGCCGGTCTCCTGGCGGAAGGCCGCGATGAACGAACTGGGCGTGGAGTACCCGACCTGGAGCGCCACCGCCGCCAGCGGCCGGTTGCCCGCCATGTGCTCCAGCCCGGCGCGCAGCCGTGCCCTGGTGCGCCAGCGGCCGAACGACATCCCGGTCTCGGAGCTGAACAGCCGCGCGAGCGTACGGGCGCTGGCCCCGACCTCGCGCCCCCAGTCCTCCAGCGGCCGGTGGTCGGCGGGCAGCGCCAGCAGCGCCTCGGCCACCTTGCGGGCCCGGCCGTCCACCGGCATCGGGAGGTCGATCGTCGTTACCCCCACCGGCCGCAGCAGGTCGAACATCACCGCCTCCGCCCGCGCCCTCGGCTCCGGCTCCAGATCCGGGTCCGCCAGGTGCGTGATCAGCTCGCGCAGCAGCGGCCCCACCGCCACCACCGTCGGCTGCGACCACGCCAGCGGGCAGCTCTCGGGATGCACGTACACACTGCGCATCCGGGCGGTGCGGCTCGCGCTCGTCGTGTGCGGCACCCACGCCGGTATCCACAGCGCCAAGGTCGGCGGCAGCACCCACGAGTGCGCGCCGATGTCCACGGCCAGGACACCGGTCGGCGCCCACACGAGCTGGTGCACATCGTGCTCGTGCTCGCCGAAGCGCTGGCCGCGCGCCATGTCGAAGTTCACGACGCGCAGCGCCTCGGCGCGGGCGGGCGGCGTCGAACCCTCGGCGACGGCATGGCTGTTCAGCGACATAAGTCAGCAGCGTAGCTCATTTACGACAGCCCGGACCGACCCGTAACCTCGCGGTGGCCGCCGCACGTACCACCGTCCGGCGGCCGTACGCACGACGCACCACCCACCGGCCAAGGTCCCCGCGGGCCTGGAAAGAGCGCACACCTCGCCATGCCCCAGACACCGCCCACCGCCGCCGTCACCCCCGCCGCCGACCCCGGCCCGCTGCGCGCCGCGGCGCTCCACGTACGCGGCAGCCTCACCGCCGCGGTGCTGCTGCGCAGCGGACATCTGGCCGGTGAGGCGCTGGTGCCGGTGGTGGTCGGCGTCGTCATCGACCGGGCGGTGGACGGCGGCTCCGGCCGGCAGCTGGCGGCCTGGCTCGCCGTGCTCGCCGCCGACTTCCTCGCGCTGTCACTGTGCTTCCGCTTCGGCTCCCGCGCCACCGTCGCCGCCGCCGAACGCTCCGCGCACGCCGTCCGCGTACGGCTCACCGACCGGATGCTCGCGCCGGACGGGACGGCCGTACGGGACCGGATGCCCGGCGACCTGATGTCGGTCGCCGTCTCGGACGCGCAGAACGTCGGCAGATTCACCACGTCCGTCGTCCAGGCGATCGCGTGCGTGTTCGCGCTCGTCCTCGGCGCGGCCCTGCTGCTGCGCATGTCCGTCACGCTCGGCCTGCTGGTGCTGCTCGGCACGCCCGCCGTCCTCGTCGCGGTGCATCTGCTCGGCCGACCCCTGGAGCGCCGCGGCGCGGCGGAACAGGCCGCCGCCGCCCGCGCGTCGGGCACCGCGGTCGACTTCGTCGCGGGACTGCGGGTCCTCAAGGGCCTGCGCGCGGAGGGCCCCGCGTACGCCCGCTACGTCGAGGCCAACCGGACCAGCCTGCGCGCCACGATCTCCGCCGCCCGCTTCGAGGCGCTGATGGACGCCGCCGCCGTGCTGCTCGGCGGAGTCCTGGTCACCGCGGTCGCCCTGGTCGGCGGGCGGCTCGCCCTCCAGGGCCGGATCAGCCTCGGCGACCTCATCGCCTGCACCGGCCTGTGCCAGTTCCTGCTCGGGCCGACTCAGGGCCTCATCGCCGTCGGCCCCGACCTCGCCCGCGCCCGCGCCTCCGCCGGACGCGTCACGGCGGTGCTCGACACGTCGAGCGCGCCCGGCGCTCCCGCCGCGGCCAAGGACGCCCCGGTGGCCGACTCCCCGGCGGGCCCGCGTGGCGCGCTCGAACTGCGCGCCCTCACCTACGGGCGGCTGCGCGGGGTCGAACTGAGCGTCGCGGCCGGGGAGCACGTGGGGCTGGTCGTGCCGGACCCGGCCGCCGTCGCCGACCTGATGGCGTGCCTGCGCGGACAGGCGGAGCCCGAGAGCGGCGCCGTCCTGCTGGACGGCACGGCGGCCACCGACCTCACCGGGGCCGCGATACGCGAACGCGTCCTCGTCGCACCGCACCACCCGTTCCTCTTCGACGGCACGATCCTCGACAACCTCGGCTCCGGGCCCGAGGGAACCCTTCCCCGGCCCGCCCCCGACGGCCTGCTGCCCGCCGCGGGGGACACCCGCGTCGGCGAGCGCGGCGCCTTCCTCTCCGGCGGCCAGCGCCAACGCGTCGCCCTCGCAAGGGCGTTGGCCGCCGACCCGCCGATCCTCGTGCTCGACGACCCGACCACCGCGATCGACTCGGTCACCGAGGCCAGGATCGCCCGCACGGTCACCGACGAGCGGGCGGGCCGTACGACACTGATCGTGACCACGTCCCCCGCGCTGCTCGCGGCCTGCGCGCGTACCGTCCTGATCACCGAAGGCGCGGTGGTGGCCAGCGCGCGGCACGCCGACCTCACGGCGGCCGAACCGGCCTACCGGGCGGCGGTGTTCGCATGAGCGCGCAGACCGAGCGGACCGGGGAAGCGACCACCGTCGCCGACCTGCTGCCCGTCGCGACCCCGGCGCGAACCGGCCGCGCGGTGCTCGAACTCGTCCGCCCGCAAAGGGCGTTCGCCCTCCTGACCGCCGCGGTCTTCGTCGCCGAGGCACTGGTCGGCCTGGTCGGGCCGCTGGCGCTCGGCCGGATCGTGGACGTGGTGCAGCAGCGGCGCGGCGAGGGACCGGTCTACGTGGCCGCGGGTGTGCTGCTGGCCGCGGTGCTGGCCCAGGCCCTACTGACCGCGATGGGCCTGCGGCTGACCGCGCGGGTCGGCGAGACCGCCCTGGCCCGGCTGCGCGAACGCGTCATCGAGAGCGCCTTCGCCCTGCCCGCGCAGCGCGTCGAACAGGTCGGCGCGGGCGACCTCGCCGCGCGGATCGGCGACGACGCCTCCCTGGTGGCGGGCGCGCTGCGCGGCGTGCTGCCCAGTGTCGCGGGCGCCGCGCTGACCATCGGCTTCACCGTCGTCGGACTGACCGCCCTCGACTGGCGGTTCGCCCTGGCGGGGCTGTGCGCCATGCCGATCCAGACAGCCACCATGCGCTGGTACTTGCGCCACTCGGGTCCCCTCTACGCGGCCCAGCGCGTCGCGGGCGGCGAGCGGACCCGGCAGATCCTCGAATCGGTGTCGGGCGTCGAGACGGTACGGGCCTTCCGGCTCACCGAACGGCACACCAAGCGCGTCGCGGACCGCTCGGCCGCCGCGATGGGCTACGCCCTGCGCGCGGTCACCCTGCGCTCGCGCTTCTACGGCCGCCTCAACGCGGCCGAGTTCACCGGCCTCGGGCTGATCCTGTGCACCGGCTACTGGCTGGTGCACGCCGGCCACGCGGGCGTCGGCGAGGCCACCGCCGCCGCGCTGCTGTTCGTCCGGCTCTTCGACCCCGTCAACGTGCTGCTGGGGCTCGCGGCGACCGCGCAGGAGGCGGCGGCGGGACTCGCCCGGCTGGTCGGAGCGGCCGACCTCGCACCGGAGCCCGCCGCCGAGCCGGGCGTGACGGCCGTACCCGCGCCGCGGGAGCCCGCCGCCGAGCCCAGCGCGACGCCCGTACCCGCGCCGCGGGAGCCCGCCGCCGACGCCGCACAGGGCCCGGCGTATCTCCTCGACGCGCGGGACATCCACCACGCCTACCTGCCGGGACGGCCCGTGCTGCACGGCGTCTCGCTGCGGCTGGCCCCCGGCGAGCAGGTGACGCTGGTCGGCACGACCGGCGCGGGCAAGAGCACCCTGGCGAGGATCGTCGCGGGCGTCCACCCGCCGACGTCGGGTCACGTGTCGGTCCGGGCCACCGGGCGGGCGGGGCGGCCCGCCGTGCTGCTGCTCGACCAGGACACCCACGTCTTCGCCGGTACGGTCGCCGACAATCTGCTGCTGGCCCGGCCGGACGCGGACGAGGCGGCGCTGACAGCGGCTCTCGACGTGGCGGGCGCCCTGGCGTGGGTCCGCGCGCTGCCCCGGGGGACGGCGACGCTGGTCGGGTCGGGCGGCATGGCGCTCACCGCCGTGCAGTCCCAGCAACTGGCGCTGGCCCGGCTGGCGTTGGCCGATCCGCCGATCGCCGTGCTGGACGAGTCGGCGGCCGAGGCGGGCAGCGAGGGCGCCCGCACGCTGGAGGCCGCCGCGCGCGAAGTGCTCACCGGACGCACGGCGTTGGTGGTGGCGCACCGGCTCACGCAGGCCGCCACCGCGGACCGGGTCGTGGTGATGGACGACGGCCGCATCGTCGAGGAGGGCCCGCACGACGAACTGGTCGCCGCGGGCGGCCGGTACGCCGAGCTGTGGTCGGCCTGGTCGTCGCGGGCGACCGCGCCCGCCACGCCTCCGGTGTCCTGAGCCGCGACACCCGGAGTCCGGCACCAGCCATGAGGCACCAGCCACCAGCCACCAGCCATGAGGCACCAGCCACCAGGCATGAGGCATCGGGCACTCGGCGTCCGCCGCGCGGTCAGCCGGAGCCGCGCACGTCCCGTCCCGCGGCGGCCCAGTTCGAGCTCAACTGGTCGAGATAGGACTGGGCTTGTGACCCGGGGGTGACGCCTCGGGCGAAGGCCAGCATGTTGCCCGCGCCGGTGTTGTAGCCGAGCGCGATCAGCTGATTCACCGTCAGTGAGGTGGAGCGGTGGGCGGGGAGCTGGGCGGCCAGGTCGTGCAGATACCAGGCCGCCGACTCGATGGCCAAGCCGGTGTCGTCGGGCAGCTCGTCCCAGTCGCGGCCGGCGAAGTCGCGGCCCCGCCTGGTCTCGTCGAAGGTGGCCTTGTGCATGTTCGCGATGCCGAAGGCGGCGTCCGGCTTGAGCTTCTGCCAGGCCCGTTGGAAGGCCGGGTCGTGCGGCTTGTAGTCCTCGTTGTAGAGGATCGCCATCAGCACCTGCGGGTCGACCCCGGCGCGGGCCGCGTACCGCTTGACCTGCGGCGCGTACCGCCCGAGACCGTCGCTCGCGGAGGCCGAGGGTTCGGCGGACGTGCTCGGCGCGCTGCTGCTCGGCCGGGCGGAGCCGCCGGCCGCCGGCCGGTCGGCGGCGTCGGGACTGTGCCCACGGCCGCCCGCGGCCCATCCGGCGACCACCAGGGTCGCCAGGACGACCCAGGGCCACCGCTTCCGGGGCTTGTCCACCGCCACTGTCCCGCCGCCTTCCGTCACCGCACGGTGCCACCGTACGGACTCGCCCCGCGACACGCGCGTCCGCCGCGTCGCGGAGGGGGTACCGACCTCCGCCGCAGGTCCGGGCCTGGACCTGTGAGCACTTCAAAGATTGCGCAATCAAGGAACCGCGTCGCGCGGATCCTCGTTCTTCTCAGTAGAGGACGCGAAAACAAGCGGGAAGGTGGAGAGGGCTCGTGGGTGTGACTCTGTCCAAGGGCGGCAATGTCTCCCTGAGCAAGGAAGCCCCCGGACTGACGGCCGTCACGGTCGGCCTGGGGTGGGACGTACGGACCACGACGGGTTCCGACTACGACCTGGACGCGTCCGCGCTGCTGTGCGACGCGGGCGGGAAGGTGCTGAGCGACCGGCACTTCGTGTTCTTCAACAATCTGGAGAGCCCGGACGGCTCCGTCACGCACAGCGGCGACAATCTGACCGGCGGCGGTGACGGGGACGACGAGCAGATCAGGGTGAGCCTCGCGACGGTCCCGCTCCAGGTCGACAAGGTGGTCTTTCCCGTGTCGATCTACGAGGCCGAGAAGCGCGGCCAGAGCTTCGGCCAGGTCCGCAACGCGTTCATCCGTATCGTCAATCAGGCCGACGGGCGCGAGCTCGCCCGCTACGACCTGACCGAGGACGCCTCCACCGAGACGGCGATGGTCTTCGGCGAGCTGTACCGCAACGGAGCGGAGTGGAAATTCCGCGCCATCGGCCAGGGGTACGCCTCGGGCCTGGCGGGCATCGCCACCGACTTCGGCGTCAACGTCTGAGGTCCACCGAGCCGGGGCCGCCCCTTCCACCCCCCCTGGGGGCGGTCCCACCCCCCGTCGCCTGAATCCCGCCACGTCCGCACCCGCGACAGTTCCCCAATTGCGTAATCGATAAAGTGTCGCGCATGGAGAGAGCAGGGAACGGCGCCGACGGCTGGGAAGCCGCGGTCCTTGACGGCGGTCCGGCGGACGGCGTGCGGATACGGGTGGCCGGACGGCCGCGAGTGGTGCAGGTGAGCTGTCCGTGCCCCCTCGACGACGAAGCGGGCACGACGGGCGTACGGGTGGACGCGCTGCACATCTATCGACGCACGTCCCGCGCCGGGGACACGCCGTTGCGCTACGGCTTCGACGCCGCCAGTCCCTGACGGGCGGCGGTCCGCGCCTCGTACCGCGTCTTCGCCATCACCAGCGCCGTCCCGTACGACATGAGGACCGCGGCGAGCAGCGCGTAATAGAAGAGCGGGAGCGCGGTGAAGCCGAGGGCGGGGGCGAGGGGGGAGAGGGGGACGAGGATGCCGATGGCCGCCAGCGCGCTGGTGGTCAGCCGGATCGGGCCGGGCGCGCGGCCCTCCGCGGCGGTGCGGCCGGTGCGCAGCAGCAGCATCACCAGGGCCTGCGTGAGCAGATTCTCGGTGAACCAGCCCGACTGGAAAGCCTCTTGGCTGGCGCTGGTGCCGAATCCCCTGATGGACAGGGCGAGGATGCCGAAGGTCGCCACATCGGCGATGGCGTTGAGGATGCCGAAACCGGTGACGAAGCGCAGGATGGCGCGGGGTTCGAGGGCCGAGGGCCGCGCCATGTCGGCGGCCGGCGGCCGGTCGTAGGCGAAGGCGAGCTGCGCGCCGTCGAAGCAGAGATTCTGCACGAGGACCTGCATCGGCAGCATCGGCAGGAAGGGCAGCAGCAGCCCGGCGGTGAGCATCGCGATGACGTTGCCCAGATTCGAGGACAGCGCGATCCGCAGATAGGTGGCGATGTTGCCGCTGCTGCGGCGCCCGGCGACGATCGCGTGGCAGATCGCGGTGAGGTCCTTCGCCGCGAGCACCACGTCGGCCGCCTCGCGCGCCACGGCGGTGGCGTCACGCGGGCTGATCCCCACGTCGGCGGCGTGCAGCGCGGGCAGGTCGTTGACACCGTCGCCGAGGAAACCGGTGACGTGGCCGCCCGCGCGCAGCGCCCGCACCACGCGGGCCTTGTGCGCGGGGGTGCAGCGGGCGAAGACCGTGGTGGTCTCGGCGAGTTCGGCCAGAGCGTCGTCGTCCAGGCCGTCGATCGTGTCGCCGGTGACCACCCGGCCGGGGTCGAGTCCGATCTCGTCGCAGGCCCGCGCGGCGGTGCCCGGATGGTCGCCGGTGAGCACCTTCACGGTGACACCGCGCCCGCTGAGCGCCGTCAGGGCGTCGGCCGCGGTGTCCGCCGCCGCGTCCCGCAGCCCGACGACGCCCAGGAACGTCAGCCCGTACTCGTCCGACGCCGTGACGGACGAGGCGCCGGACTTCGCGGGCCGCTCCGCCGCGGCCACGGCGAGCACCCGCAGACCTCCCTCGGCCCGCTGCGCGCACATGGACAGCAGTCGCGCGCGGGCCTCGTCGTCCAGGTCGGTGTCCCGGCCGTCCACGCGCTGCCGCACGCACCGGGCGATCACCGCCTCCGCCGCGCCCTTCACGACCAGCGCGTGCGTGCCGGGACTGCCCGGTGTCCGCAGCACCACCGTGGCCAGGCGGCGTACGGGATCGAAGGGGAGCGCCGCCACCGCGTCGTGGTCGAGGTCGTCGCCGCGCTCCTCCGCCGCGTCCAGCAGCGCCTCGTCGAGCGCGTCGGGCGAGGGCAGCTCGGCGAGTTGGAGGGTCCACAGACTGTTGACGGCCGCCCAGTGCAGGACGTCGGGACTGTCGTGCCCCTCGCCGTCGACATGGCAGGCGACGACGGGCCGGTCCTGGGTCAGGGTGCCCGTCTTGTCCGTGCACAGGACGTCCATCGCGCCCAGGTCGTGCAGCGCGGGCAGCCGCTTGACGATCACGTCGCTGCCACGGGCGAGCAGGGACGCCCCCCTGGCCAGCGTCGTGGTCACCACGACCGGCAGCATCTCGGGCGTCAGGCCGACCGCCACCGCGACCGCGAACGGCAGCGTCTCCAGACCGCGCCCGCGCAGACCCGCGTCGGCCATGAGCACCAGCGGCGGCGTCAGCAGCATGAACCGGATGAGCGACCAGGAGATGCCGTGCACGGAACGGTCGAAGGCGCTCTCCCGCCGCCGCGTCGACATACCGCGAAAGCCCCGCGCGAACCGGGTGTGCTCGCCGGTCGCCATCACGACCCCCGTCGCGCTGCCCGAGGCGACGCTGCTGCCCTGGAGGCACAGGTGCGGCGCCTCCGGCGCGGACGACGAACCGTGCCGGTGCCGGCGGTCGCCGGACGCCCCGTCCCCCGGCTCCTCGTCGGAGGCGGGCGACGCGTCGCCGTTCGGGCCGGGACTCTCCACCGGATACTTGGCGACGGGCGCGGACTCCCCGGTCAGCGCGGCCTGGTGCACGGTGAGCCCGGTGGCGCGCAGCAGCCGCAGATCGGCCGGGACCAGATCCCCCGGGCCGAGCAGGACGACATCCCCGGGCACCAGTTGGTCGACCGGGATCTCGCGGGTCTCCGGCGCGCTGTTCGCGTCCGCTCGACGGCGTACGGTCGCGGTCGCGGCGACCAGTTCCCGCAGCGCCGACGCCGACTGGTCGGCACGGTACTCGCCGCTGGAGCGCAGCACGCAGCTGACCGTGACCAGTGCCATGATCACGCACGCGGTGTTCCAGGCGGCGACGGCGGCGGACACCAGGGCGAGGCAGAACAGCACGGTGGTGAAGGGATCGCGCAGGCTGCGCAGGAAGCGGCGCGGCCAGGAGACGGAGCGCAGCGCGGGAAGGACGTTCTCGCCGTACCGGGCGAGCCGGTCGTCGGCCTGCGACTCCAGCAGCCCGCGCGGACCGCTGCCGACCACGCGCAGGAACTCCAGCGTGGGCAGATCCGCCGTGTCGGGGGCGGTGAGGTGACCGGGCGGCGCGCCCTGCTCCAGGCCGTCGACCGGCTCGGGCGCCGCCCAGGCGGTGGGACGTGGTCCGCTGTCAGGCGCCCAGGTCACGGACGCGCCCAGGCGTTGTCGTGTACCCACCGCGTTCCGCGAGCTGCCGCAGCATCCACCGCACCATGGTCTCCACGTCCGGGTCGTCCACCAGGTACACCACGTGCCGTCCCTCACGGCGCGACCGCACCAGGCCGGCGAGCTTGAGCTTCGTCAGGTGCTGGCTGACCGCGGGCAGCGCGCCGCCGACGCGGTCGGCGAGCGCGGTCACATCGCTCTCGCCCTGCATCAGCGTCCACACCAGGTGCAGCCGCGCGGGCGAGGCCAGCAGGCCGAAGGCCGCGGCGGCCTGTGTCAGCACCTCAGCGGGCAACTCCTCGAAGTCGCCCCCGCCCCTCGCCACCACCGCTCTCCCTCCGGACCGCGCCTGCGCGCCGACCGCGCGAGCGCTCAGTCTAGAGCGTGTCCGTGAACGCCGGACCTCTCCCGTGACCTGCGCTGCACGGGCGCCGGACACCGACCCTCCGGCGCGGCCGGGCACCGGCGCGTGAGGCCGCGGGGTAGGGCAACAGCCGTCGGCTCAGAGGGACGTGACCCACTCGTCGGTGGTCATGACCTGGGCCTGCTTGGGGAAGACCTTCTCGATGAGGATGCGGTGGACGTCGGGTTCGTTGTCGGCGCAGGCGTCGGACAGGACGGTCAGGCGGTAGTCGAGGTCGGCCGCCTGGCGGATGGTGGACAGGACGACGCCGCTGGTGGACAGGCCGGTGAGGACGAGCGAGTCCGCACCGGCGCCGCGCAGCAGGACCTCCAGGTCGCTGCCGGTGAAGGCGCTGACCCGGCGCTTGACGGCCACCGGCTCGTCGGCGCGCGGGGCGAGCGCGTCGACCACCTGGGTGGCCGGGTTGTCCTGGGTGAAGGCGTCCCCTGCCTGGCTGAGGGCGCTGAAGGAGAGGTTCGAGGCGGCGGTCTCCGGATAGCCGGGCCGGAAGGCGACCCGTACGAAGATCACCGGAATCTCGGCGGCGCGGGCGGCCTCGACCGCGCGGGCCGCCGCGGCCACGACGGAGTCGTCGGCGATGCGCTGCACGATGCCGTTCTGGAAGTCCATGACCAGCAGGGCGGTACGGGATGCGGACATGAGGGGCGGGTCCTCTCGGCGGAAAGTAGACAGTCTTAACTGAACAGTGAGAATTAAACAGTGTAGGCTGACGATATGCAAAGTGAAGCGAAGCCGGTCGCTCCCGGCATGCTCCAGGCGTCCCTGGACGTCCGCGTGGTGGTGGGCAGACTGCGCCGCCGCATCCTCCAGGTGACGGACGGGGAGGATCTGACCCCGTCGCAGTCGTCCGTGCTGATGCGCGTCAGCCGGGGCGACGCCGTCACCGCCGCCGCGCTGGCCGACGCCGAGCACGTACGGCAGCAGTCCATGGCCGCGACGCTGTCCTCACTCGAGCGGCTGGGACTGATCCACCGCACCCCCGACCCCGCCGACGGCCGCCGCCAGATCGTCGAGCTGACCCCCGCGGGCCGCGAGCGCGCGGAGGGCGCTCGGCAGGCGGGCGTGGAGTGGCTGGCGCGCGCCATGGAGGAGCAGTACGACGACGCGGAGCGGCACACGATCAGCGAGGCGATGCGCCTGTTGGGCAGGCTGACGAACTGATGGCCGCGATACCGCAGGGACAGTCCGGGCAGTCGGGGCCGTCCGAGCCGTCTGAGCAGCCCGAGGCGTCCGCCGTGCCCGCCGTACGAACGGAGCAGGCCGCCGTACGGCCGGAACGGACCGCCGCGTCGGGTGCGCCAGCCGCCGTACAACCCGCCGCGCGGTCCGCCGCGCAGGACGCCGGCCCGGCCGCTCCAGGCCGGCCCCAGCGGCCCGAGCGGTCCGAACCCTCCTCCGCACCGGCCGAGGGCGCCTTCGACCGGCGGCTGCTCGCGCCGATGATGATCGGCTCGATCCTCAACCCCATCAACTCCTCCATCATCGCCGTCGCTCTGGCGCCGATCGGCGCCGCCCTCGGCGCCGACGCCGCCCAGACGGCCTGGCTCATCTCCGCGCTCTACCTGGCCACCTCCATCGGGCAACCGCTCGTCGGTCGGCTGGTCGACACGTACGGCCCCAAGCGGCTGTTCCTCGCCGGGGCCGCGCTGACCGGCGTCGCCGGGGTGATCGGCACCCTCGCCCCGAACCTCACCGTCCTCGTCGCCGCGCGCGTCGTCCTCGGCTTCGGCACCTGCGCCGGCTATCCGGCCGCGATGTACCTGATCCGCAGCGAGGCCGAACGCACCGGGATGAAGAGCCCGGCGGGCGTGCTCACCACGCTCGCCGTGACCGGCCAGACCGTCGCCGTCATCGGCCCGACCCTCGGCGGCCTGCTCATCGGACTCGGCGGCTGGCGGAGCACCTTCGCCATCAACATCCCGCTCGCGATCGCCTGTCTCGTCCTCGGTTGGATCCACCTGCCGGGCAGGACCGCGATCGCGCCGTCGGCCGCCGCCGACGGCGCCCCGCTCCCCGACGGCGCCCCGCTCCCCGTCGGCGGGCCGCGCCCGCGCAACCGCCTCGACTGGGCGGGCGTCCTGCTCTTCGCCGCCACCCTCGTGTCGCTGCTGCTGTTCCTCATGGACGCCCGCACCGACCGGGCCTGGCTCATCGCGCTCACCCTGCTCGCGGGCACTGGATTCGCCGTGCGCGAGCGGCGCGCCGCCGACCCGTTCATCGACGTCGGCGTCTTCGCGGGCAACATCCCGCTGCTGGCGACCTACGCCCGCACCTTCGTCGCGTACACCGTCTCGTACTCCTTCATCTACGGCTTCACGCAGTGGCTGGAGGACGGCAGGGGGCTGAGCGCCTCCGCGGCCGGGCTGCTCCTGCTGCCCACCTTCGCGGTCGGCATCGTCGTATCCACCCTCACCGGGCGCAAGGCCGTCGTGCGCGGCAAGCTGGTCGTCGGCGCCGTGGCCCAACTCGTCGCCTGCGCCATGCTGTTGGCCGTGGGCGACCACGCCGCGGTGTGGCTGCTGGTCGCGGTCGCCGTCGTCCTCGGACTGCCGCAGGGCCTGGTCAGCCTCGCCAACCAGAACGCGCTCTACTTCCAGGCCGACCCCGCGCGCATGGGCGCGTCGTCCGGGCTGCTGCGGACGTTCATGTATCTGGGCGCCATGGTCGCCTCCTCCGCGACCGGCGCCTTCTTCGGCCGCCGCGCGACCACCTCGGGACTGCACGGCCTCGCCCTGTTCATGCTCGCCGCCGCGGCCGTCTTCCTCGTCCTCACCCTGGTCGACCGCTCGCTCGGCCGGATCGCCGCGCCGCAGGAGACGAAGCAGGCTGCGCCCGCGCGGTGAGGGGCACGGCGCTCAGCTGGAGCCGCGTCCCGGTGCCCCGAGCAGGCGCGACACCGCCGGCAGCCGCAGAATCCTCGGCAGGAGCAGACCGAAGAGATACGCGAGGGCCACGCCCGCGACCGTGGCCCACAGACGCTCGTCGGCCCGGGCGCGGGCCTGGTCGGGCTCCGCGTGCAGCAGCAGGAGCAGCACGAGGACCGTCGAGTACGCGGGGGTCAGATACCAGCGGCTGCCCTGGGTCGCCGCGGCGAGCGCGAGCGTGGCCGCGGCGGTCACCGCGTACGCCCAGTCCGGCGCGTCGTTACGGAGCAGCAGGAGCGCGACCGCGCCACCGGCCAGCACCGACAGCACCCGGCCGAAGGACCGCAGCCGTTGCATCTGGGGCCGCGGACGCATGACCATCAGCGCGGCCACCACCGGCCAGCCCGGATGCGTCGGCGCCAGCGCCAGACCGCAGCCCGCCGCGGCGGCCCCGGCCGCGCCGAGCCGCAGACCGTACATCCTGGCCTGCTCGGCGGAGTGCGGCGGGCCCGGCGGCCTGGGGGGCGGCGCGGCCGACGGCCACAGCAGCGACACCAGCCAGGCGTACGCGGAGCCCGCGACGATCAGCCCGGTGATGCCGAGCGCCTGGGACACGTCGTCATAGCTCAGCCCTGCGCCCACCATGGGCAGGCTGAGCACGAGCAGCACCATCCCTGCCGGGCGCCGTGCGGCGACGACGGCGGACGCGTATGCCAGCAGGAACACGCCGGGCACCGCGACCCACCGCACCTGCACCAGCAGCGACCCCAGCACCATCGGCAGGCCGGTGCACAGGCCGACCACGACGGTCATGAACCGGGCCCGCCGCCGGGCGGGCATGCGCATGACGGCGGCGGGGAGCACGCCCACCGCCAGCGCCATGCCCGCGCCCGGATCGTGCAGCGCCACCGCGGCGCCCGGCAGCGCGTACAGCAGACCGCGCGCGAAGCCGGGCCACGCCCAGGCGACCCGCGGCGGCGACCCGGCGGCCGGTGTCGCGGTGTCCTCGCTCACGGCCGGTGTCGCGGTGTCCTCCCCGGTCACGACCGGTGTACGTCCGCCGGTACGGAGCGGGCGGGCGACGGGTGCAGGGACCGCATGTGCGCAAACCTCCGGTACGGAGCCCCCGCCCGGCGCGGCGCCCTGAACCTCCCACCCTTCGCCGTAACACCCGGCCGCGCACGTCACGGCACGCATCGGGGTGACGGTATGTCACGGGGCCCGCCGCCCGTTCCCGCCGTCGGGCGGGTGCGCGGGCCGTGCGGAGGCGGGTGGCGTCCCGGCTGGAACGGCTGCGGCAAGCGTCACGATTCCCGCCGCTGCCACCCCGTCCGTCCGATCCCGGATGTGGCAGGTGTGAAAAGGGTGTCGACCGTATGCTGTTGGCCGCTGGTGGTGCGCCGGCCGGGGCGAACAAGGGCAGTTCGGCGCATCGCGCGGCTCCCGCACATCGCAAGAGGGGAAGCGCTCACGTGACCGATCCGACCGAGCAGGAACTTCCGGACAACTGGGGCCGCTGGGGTTCCGACGACGAACTCGGCACGCTCAATCTGATCACCGACGCCGTACGCGCACAGGCCGCCGCCGAGGTGCGGACCGGCCGGTGGGTGTCGTTGGCGCAGCCGATCACGCCGACCCCCATCGTCAGCAGCCCGTTCGCGCCGACGACGGTGGACGTCTCCCCGGTCCAGCAGATGATGTCCTACACCGGCGTTCCCGTGGCGGCCGATCTGACGCTGACGCAGAACCACCACGCGGGCTCGACCCACATCGACGCGCTGGCGCACTGGTCGACCGACGGTCAGGTCTACCCCGGACGTCCGAGGGACCAGGTCGTGACCGCCGCGGGCGTGACCTTCGCTTCGACGGGGGCCTTCGCCGCGGGCATCGTCACACGCGGGGTGCTGCTCGACCTGGCCGTGGACGGCCCGCTCGCGCCCGGTCACGCGGTGACCTCCCACGACCTGGAGGAGGCCGAGAAGCGGCAGAACGTCGAGGTGCGCTCGGGCGACGCCCTCGCGATCCGGCTCGGCTGGCCCGCCACGCCCGTCCCCGGCACACCGACACCGGGCATCAGCCTCGACGCGGTGCGCTGGATGCACCACCGCCAGGTCGCCGTCTACACCGGTGACCGGGGCGACGCCTTCCCACCGCTCGATCCGAACGGGCCGTCGCCGCTGCACGGCGTGGCACTCGGCCGGATGGCCATGCCCCTGATCGACGCCTCACAGCTCGACGATCTCGCCGCGCTGTGCGCGGAGTTGGGGCGCTACAGCTTCCTGCTCTCCGTCGCGCCGCCGCGTATCCACGGCATGACCGGCGTCCCGGTCAACCCGATCGCCCTCTTCTGATCGGCCGGTTCCGCACCGTGGGGACAGGCTCGCGGGCGTCAACCGGCCAGCAGCAGGGTGCCTGCCGTGATCAGGGCCGCGACCTTGGCGGCTTCGAGGCCGATGTAGGCGTGGTGGGCGTGGGAGCGTGGTGTGTCCTGCCCGGCCAGGACCGCGTTCGAACGGCGGGTCAGGCGGGGCCGTACCACGGCCAGTTGGAGGACGAGCAGAGCCACGGCGGCGGTCAGCGCGACCGTCGCGCGGGCGGAAAGGGGTCCGCTGGCCGCGACGGTCAGCAGGGTCACCGCGAAGACCCCTTCGACGGAGTTGAGCGCGCGGAACACCAGGCGGCCGATGCCGAGACCGATACGGACGGTGACGTCCGGGGCGCGGAATTTCAGCGGCGCCTCCAGGAAGGAGATGGCGAGGACCATCCCGAGCCAGGTGAACACCAGGGCCACCGAGGCCGCCGCCGAAGCGCTCAACGCCCCTTCCCTTCCACGGGGCGTGCCGCCCGGCCGAGGTGGACCACGCACAGGTCGGGTTCCACGAACGGCTCCAGCCGCTCGGCGGTCAGCGGCGCCTCCATCGCGGCCAACGCGCCCTGGATCAGGCCCAGATGGATCGGGCAGACGATCTTCGACCGCTCCTGCGCCAGGTCGAGGAAGGGGCAGTGCCGCAAGCCGATCCGGTCGACGGCGCCGCGCGGCGGGCGCTCCGGGGCGAAGCCGAGGTCGTCGAGCAGGCGGATGAGACCTTCGACCGCGCGCGCCTCGGTGACCGTCGTGCGCGCCTCGGTGACCGTGCCCGACGGGGCCGTTGCGTCCGGTGCCTCGGTCAACTCCCCGCCCCAGGCGCGCCCGGCCGCGACCGCCGCCTGCGTGGGACGGGGCCTGTGCGACAGCTCCTCGACGAGGATCGACGCGAGCAGCCGGTAATTGCGCGGTCCCGTCCGGTCCATGCCAGGGGCGGCGCGGAACAGCAGCGGCGGCCTTCCGGGCCCGGTGCGCGCGGCCGTGACCTGCTCCGCCTGCCCGTGCCCCACCAGTGTGTCGAGGTGGAACCGGGCCGTGTTCGGGTGCACTTCGAGGCGGCGGGCGATGTCGGCGATGCTCAGCGGCGCCGCCGATCGCCGGAGCAGGTCGAGGACGTCCCGCCGACGGCCGGCGGGCGCGTCGGTCACGGCGTCCGTGGGATCGGAGGGAGGCGTCATGCGCTAGAGTTTACACAATCACCACTTGTAGAAATAGAGGGAGGTGCGGCCCGTGCCAGGACCCGAGCTCGACGTACGTCCGCTGCCCAAGCCCGGCAGGCACCCCGCCGTCTTCGCCGCGTACGACGCCCTCGCAGTAGGGGATTCGCTGGTCCTGGTCAACGACCACGACCCCCGCCACCTGCGCGAGGAGTTCGACACGGAGCACCCGGGCGGCCACGACTGGCAGTACGAGGACAAGGCGCCGGGGGAGTGGCGGATCCGCATCCGCAAACTCGCGTCGACCTCGCTGCCCCGCGTCCTGACCGGCGCGCGGCGACCGGACTCCCCGGCGGTCTCGGACTCCCCGGCGGTCTCGGACTCCCCGGTGGTCTCGGACTCCCCGGTGGTCTCGGACTCCGCGGTGGTTTCGGCGGCCCCGGCCTTCCCGGATGCCGCGGACGGTCCGGGCGCCCCGGCCGTCGCATCGCCGGGCGTGCCCGACGCCTCCGGCGCGGTGTGGAAACTGCGCATGCGTGACCGCGACTTGGACTCCAACATCATCCAACTCCCGCCGCACGCGGGCATCGCACCGCACCTCGGCCCCGACCTCGACGTGCTCGTCCACATCCTCGACGGCGGCGGCCGCCTCACCACCGAACTCGACCAAGTCCCCCTCGTCCCCGGCGATTTGGTGTGGCTCCCGCGCCGCTCGCTGCGCGCGTTCACCGCGGGTCCGCACGGCCTGCGCTACCTGACCGTCCATCAGCGCCGCCAGGCCCTCGTCCTCGCGCCGCCAAGCCCTCGCGTCTGAGGGACCCCGTGTGAGCGGCCGCATGGCGCGCGGCCGGCGGTGATTCCCGTTGCCGACGAGGTCTGCCCGGACCGGGCGGTGCGGAGGACACCGGGCGCGGACCGGACCGCGACAGGAGGGCAGCGGGCACGGCATGGCGTGTCGTCGTCCATAAAACGCTGTAGTAGCATGCTGGTCCGAGATCGACTCCTTTGCGCTGACGCACGCCTAAATGGGGCCAGTTCCCACGGCCGGCCCGTCTCCCGTCTCTCTGCCGTGAACGGAGATCCACCCCATGGCCACTGATGCCGCGCAGCCGTCCTTGCTCCTGCCCGAGGTCGGAGGGCGACTGCTGGCCGCCCTGGACATCGGCGGGACGAAGATCGCCGGAGCGCTGGTGGACGCCGAGGGCCGCGTACGGCACCGGGCCCGGCGTCCGACGCCCGCGGGCGCCGACTCGGCGGTTCTCGGCGCCGTCCTCGAGGTGCTGGCCGAGCTGACCGAGCATCAGGACTGGCGCGCGGTCACGGCGTTGGGCATCGGCAGCGCGGGTCCCGTCGACATCGCGGCGGGCACGGTGAGCCCGGTGAACATCCCCGCCTGGCGCGGCTTCCCCATCGTCGAGCGCGTACGGGCGCACCCCGCCGTGGCGGGAAAGCCGGTGGTGCTGTGCGGCGACGCCGTGGCGATGACGGCGGCGGAGCACTGGATCGGCGCCGCGCGCGGATACCGGAACGCGCTGTGCATGGTGGTCTCGACCGGCGTCGGCGCCGGACTCATCCTTGACAACGCTGTCCGCAGCGGGCCGACCGGCAACGCCGGGCATCTGGGGCACATCACCGTCGACCTGCTCGGCGAGCCGTGCGTCTGCGGATCGCGGGGCTGCGTCGAGCAGTTGGCGAGCGGCACGTCCATCACGCGTCGCGCGCTGGAGCAGGGCTGGCGGCCCGAGGAGGGACCGGCCGACGCGGCGGCGGTGGCCGTCGGCGCCCGGCGGGGCCACCCGGTCGCGCTGGCGGCCTTCGACTCCGCCGCGCGGGCCCTGGCCGCGGGCATCGCGGCGGTCGCCACCCTGGTGGAGATCGAGGCCGCCGTCATCGGCGGGGGCGTCGCCGAGGCCGCCGACGTGCTGTTCCCGCCGCTGCGCCGCCACTTGGAGTCATACGCCGCGCTGCCGTTCGCGGCCGGAGTGCTCGTGGAGCGGGCCGCGCTGCGGGGGGACGCCGGACTGGTCGGTGCGGCGGCCATCGCGGGAGCGGCCACGGCCGGAGCGCGCTGAGCCACGGGCCCGCGTCGCGGCGTACGGCCGGGGCGCGGGCCTGTCGACCGGCTCCGGTGCTGCTTGGGCCGCTGACCGGCGCCGACCGGCGCGTATGCAACGTTTGAGTGTACGCTGAGCCGACGAGGCGGCTCGTACGGTCCACCCCTCGGCCGGGACTCCCCGCGACCCGCGACTTCCGGCCCCGGTGCGGCGCGTCTCGGCACGGCCCGACCACGAGACGAAGGCGGACATCCGGGTGAGCCAGACGGCAGCAGCGGGCGGCGGGCGCAAGGCCACGATCAAGGACGTCGCCCGGCGTGCGGGAGTCTCGCCGTCCGCTGTGACCATCGCCGTGCACAACAAGCCGGGCGTGTCGTCCAGCACGAAGGAACGCATCCTCCAGGCCGCCCGTGACCTGGGCTGGAGCCCGAACCAGGCGGCGCAGTCGCTGTCCGGCCGGGCGCTGCACACCGTGGGACTCGCCATCGCCAGACCCGCGCGGATGCTCGGCCTCGAACCGTTCTACATGGAGTTCATCTCCGGTATCGAGAGCGTGCTCGGCCGCCACTCCTGCTCGCTCCTGCTGCGGCTGGTCGAGGCCGACGACGAGATCGAGGTCCACCGCGAGTGGTGGCAGGGCAACCGGGTCAACGGCAGCATCCTGGTTGACCTGCGGGTGGACGACCCGCGCATCCCGGCGCTGTCCGCGATCGGCCTGCCCGCGGTGGCCGTCGGACACCCCTCGCTCGCCGGTCCGTTCACCTCCGTGTGGACCGACGACGCCGCCGCGACCGTCGAGGCGGTCCGCTATCTGGCGGCGCTCGGGCACCGCAGGGTGGCCCGGGTGAGCGGACCCGCCGAGCTGGGGCACAGCGCCATCAGGACCCGCGCGTTCACCGAGACGGCGGCCGAGTTGGGCCTGTCGGCGCGGACCGTCGTCGCCGACTTCTCCGCCGACCAGGGCAGCCGCGCCTGCCGTACGCTCCTGCTCTCCGCCGAGCGCCCCACGGCGATCGTCTTCGACAACGACATCATGGCCGTCACCGCGCTGGGCGTGGCCGCCGAATTCGGCCTGTCCGTACCGCAGGACCTGTCCCTGCTCGCCTGGGACGACTCGCAGTTGTGCCAGCTCACCCGGCCCATGCTCTCGGCGATGCGGCACGACATCTTCTCCTTCGGCGCCGACGTCACCGAGACGCTCTTCGATGTGATGACGCATCAGAAGCCCGCGTCCCACGCGGCCCAGATCCCCGGCCTCGTCCCGAGGGGTTCGACAGCGCCGCCGCCCAGGCCGTAACACCGCGCTGTCGTCGGGCTGTTGAGGTCGGATCGCCGGTGACGGCGCGCCGCCCCACCGCTGTCGGCGCCGTGTCCCTCGTCCGTGCGAGTACGTCTTCCCGCGCTGTGGCCCACTCGCGCTCTCTCGCGTGCCCGGCCGCGCCCCGCGATCCCTCCTTGGTTACTAATGAGTCACTGGCACGTTTTAGAAAACCTGTGCCGGACTCATTGACATGGCCTAGACCAGAGTTCTAGCTTCCAGGCGTTGGTCTTTCCGCCGTTTTCCCGTGGCCGCGATGACGCGACATCTCGCTGCCACGGACGCGCGGCATGCAACGTTCCACCCCCATGGGAGACATGAGAGGGTCCGATGAGAGCGAAGATCTTCACCCGCAGGCGGGCCGCCTTGCTCGCCGCGCTGCCGCTGGTGGCCGGGGCGTGGCTGGCGACCTCGCCGCCGCAGGCGTCGGCGACCGGTGCCTCGACGCCCGACGCGGTGATCGGCTACCTGCACCAGATCAGCGGGAACCATGTGATCAGCGGCGTCCACAACAAGGAACCGCTCAGCCAGCCCTCGGCCTACACGGCCCAGGCCCACTCGATCACCGGGAAGTGGGCCGGGCTGTGGGGCGGGGAGTTCGGCTTCCGGCCGGACGACGTCGCCAATCGTCAGACGATGATCGACCAGGCGAAGACCGAGTGGGCCAACGGCTCACTGATCAACCTGACCTGGCACATGTGCCGGCCCGACGTGGCGACCTGCGACTTCGACACCGGCCCCAACCCCATCAAGGGCAGCCACCTGTCGGACCCGGAGTGGAGCCAACTCGTCACGGACGGCTCGACGCTGAACACCGACTACAAGCGCAGGCTCGACCAAGTGGTGCCGTACGTCCAGCAGTTGAAGGACGCGGGCATCCCCGTGCTGTTCCGTCCGCTGCACGAGATGAACGAGGGCTGGGCCTGGTGGGGCGGCAAGACCGGCGCGGCCGGGAGCGCCCGGCTGTTCCAGATCACCCACGACTACCTGGAGTCCAAGGGCCTGGACAACATCATCTGGGTCTGGAACGTCAAGGACATCGACGGCGGAGCGGCCCACGTGGCCGACTACTACCCGGGTGACGCGTACGTGGACGTCGCCAGCCTCGACCCGTGGGTGCACGGCTCGGCCAGCACCGAGTGGTACCAGGCGATCGTCAACCAGGCCCACGGCAAGCCGGTTTCGCTCGCCGAGGTCGGTACGGTCCCCACGCCCGCGCAGTTGGCGGCCCAGCCGCTGTGGACCTGGTTCATGATCTGGTCCGACTACCTCACCTCGGCCAACACCACCGCCGGTCTCCAGACCACCTTCACCACCTCCCGCGTCCTCAGCCAGGGCCAGTTCACCGTCCCCACCGGCACGCCGCCCACCTCTCCTCCGACCTCGCCGTCCGCTCGTACGGGACCCATCACGGGTGTCGGCGGCAAGTGTGTGGATGTGGCGTCGGCGAGCAGCGCGGACGGCACTCCTGTGCAGCTTTACGACTGCAATGGCACCAACGCGCAGTCGTGGACGGTCGGTTCGGACGGTACGGTCCGGGCGCTGGGCAAGTGCCTGGACGTGACGGGCCAGGGGACGGCGAACGGGACGAAGGTCCAGCTCTGGACGTGCAACGGTTCGGGTGCGCAGCAGTGGCAGGCCCAGGCGTCGGGCCAGCTCAGGAATCCCCAGTCGGGCCGTTTCCTCGATGATCCGGGCGGCAGCACGGCCAACGGCACCCGGCTGCAGATCTGGGACTCCAACACCAACGCCTGGCAGAAGTGGAACCTCCCCGGCGGGGGAGGGACGGCGCCGGATCAGTGCGTGCCCGCGCTCGGCAGCGGGCAGTACAACACGCCGGTGTCGTTCGGCGGCGCGACCTACCAGGTCCGCGTCCATATCCCGGCTCGCGCCCAAGGCGCGCTGCTGCCCCTGGTGCTGGGCCTGCACGGCAGCCAGGGCACGGGCGCCGGGCAGCTCGCGTACAGCGACATGGCGCCGACCGCAGACGCGAACGGCTTCGTCGTCGCCGCGCCCACCGGGGTGGTGCCCAGCGGCGGCGGCTTCATCTGGAACGTACCCTCCGTCACCCCGCAGGGCACCCGCGACGACGTCGGATTCCTGCGCCAGGTGATCGACACGGTCACGCCCTCCGCCTGCGTCGACCCGGCGCGGGTGTACGCGACCGGCTACTCCGGCGGCGGCCGGATGACCTCCGCGCTGGCGTGCGCGCTGGCCGACAAGGTCGCCGCGATCGCCCCGGTGGCGGGCATCCGCGCCGGGCGCCCCGACCCCGCCGACGGCAGCCGGCCGGACGCCGCGTCCTGCGCGCCCGGCAGAGCCGTACCGGTGATCGCCTTCCACGGGCAGCAGGACAACACCAACCCGTACTACGGCGGCGGCGACAGCGCCGCCTGGCACTACTCGGTGCCCGCCGCCCAGCAGCGCTGGGCCTCCCTCAACGGCTGCACGACAGGACCGGCCACCACCCAGACCACCGCACACGTCCAGCGGACCGTCTACGGAGGCTGCCGCGACGGCGCGGACGTCGAGCTGTACTCGGTGTCGGACGGCGGTCACACCTGGCCGGGATCACCACAGGACTCCGCGGGCAACGGTACGACGACGCGTGAGATCAGCGCCGACGCCCTGATGTGGCAGTTCTTCCGTCAGCACCCCATGCCCCTCACGCCGTCAGTTCTCTGACGAGCGCGGCCACTTGATCCGTCTCGATGAGGAATCCGTCGTGCCCGTACGGCGATTCGACGATCCGCAGCCGGTCGGAGTGCGGGATGCCCGCCGCCAACTCGGCCTGCTGGGGGAGGGGGTAGAGGCGGTCGGAGTCGACTCCGGCGACCAGGGTCGTGGCGGTCACGCGGCGCAGGGCCGCCGCCGTACCGCCGCGGGATCTGCCGATGTCGTGCGCGTTCATCGCCTCGGTGAGCACGACGTAGCTGGCCGCGTCGAACCGCCGCACCAGCTTGGCGGCGTGGTGGTCGAGATACGACTCGACGGCGTACCGCCCGCCGCGCCAGGGCTCCTCGCCGTCCTGCGCGGAGCGGCCGAAGCGGGACCGCAGCTCGCCCTCGCTGCGGTAGGTGACGTGGGCCAGCCGCCGCGCGAGGCCGAGCCCCGCGTGCGGTCCTCGGCCCGGACCCGCGTCGTGGTAGTCGCCGCCGCGCCAGTGCGGGTCCGAGCGGATGGCGTGCGACTGGACGGCGGCCCAGGCGATCTGCTCGGCGCTCGCCGCGGCGGGGGAGGCGAGCAGCAGCAGGGCGCGGGTGCGGTCGGGGCGACCGACCGCCCACTCCAGGGCGCGCATCCCGCCCATCGACCCGCCGACCACCAGCGCCCAGCTCCCAATGCCCAGCGCGTCGGCCAACTCCGCCTCGGCGGCGACCTGGTCACGCTGCGTCAGAAACGGGAAGGAACCGCCCCAGCGACGACCGTCGGGACCGTACGAGGACGGACCCGTACTGCCCTGGCAGCCGCCGAGGACGTTCGGCGCGACCACGAACCACCGGTCGGTGTCCAGCGCGCGGCCCGGTCCGATCAGGGCGTCCCACCACCCGGCGGTCGGATGCCCGGGACCCGCCGGGCCCGCCGCATGGCTGTCGCCGGTCAGGGCGTGCAGCACCAGGACCGCGTTGGACGCGTCCGGCGCGAGCCGCCCCCAGGTCTCGAACGCCAGCCGCACGCCCGGCAGTTCGCCGCCCGCCTCCAGGGCCAGCGGCCTGTCGAGGGCGTGCCAGTTCCGGCGCCCCGGCGGGTCCCCCGGCTGCCAGGCGCCCGTGGCGGGCAGCAGGGGGACCCCAGTGGTGGCAGCGGTGTTCAGGACGCGCCCTTCGCCGCGCGGAAGCCCGCCTCCAGGTCGGCCTTGAGGTCGTCGATGTGCTCGATGCCGACCGACAGCCGCACCAGGCCCGGCGAGGTGCCGGTGGCGGCGAGCTGCGCCTCGTCCAACTGGCTGTGCGTGGTGGACGCCGGGTGGATGATCAGGCTCCGCACGTCACCGATGTTGGCGAGGTGGCTGAAGAGCGACACCGCGTCCACGAACCGCTTTCCGGCCTCCGCGCCGTCCCGCAGCTCGAAGGCGAGCACCGCGCCCGCCCCGCGCGGCAGATAGCGCTGGGCCGCGTCGTGCCAGCGGCTGGACGGCAGTCCCGGATAGTGGACGACCGCGACCTCGTCACGCGCCTCCAGCCACTCCGCGAGCGCCTGCGCGTTCGTCGAGTGCCGCTCCAGCCGCAGCGACAGCGTCTCGACGCCCTGGAGCAGCAGGAAGGACGAGTGCGGCGACAGCGCCGGGCCGAGGTCGCGCAGGAGCTGCACGCGCAGCTTCGCCGCGAAGGCGCCGGGGCCGAGCGCGGGCCAGTACTGGAGACCGTGGTAGCTGGGGTCGGGCTCGGTGAAGTCGGGGAACCGCTCGGCGTGCGCCCCGAAGTCGAAGGTCCCGCCGTCCACGACCACGCCCGCGATCGTCGTGCCGTGCCCGCCGAGGAACTTGGTCGCCGAGTGCACCACGATGTCCGCGCCGTGCTCGATCGGCCGCAGCAGGAACGGCGTCGGCACCGTGTTGTCCACGATCAGCGGCAGACCCGCCGCGTGCGCGACATCGGCGACCGCCCGCACGTCCAGCACATTGCCGCGCGGATTGCCCAGCGTCTCGGCGAACAGCGCCTTCGTCTCCGGCCGGATCGCCGCCCGCCACGCGTCCGCGTCGTCGGGGTCCTCCACGAAGGACACCTCGATGCCGAACTTCGGCAGCGTGTGACGGAAGAGGTTGTACGTGCCGCCGTACAGCGACGCGCTGGAGACGATGTGGTCACCGGAGCGCGCCAGCGTGAGGATCGCCAGCGTCTCCGCGGCCTGCCCCGACGCCAGCGCCACCGCCGCGACACCGCCCTCCAGCGCGGCGACCCGCTGCTCGAAGGCGTCCTGCGTCGGATTGTGGATGCGCGTGTAGATGTTGCCGGGCTCCGCCAGCGAGAACAGGGCGGCGGCGTGCTGCGTGTCGCGGAACACGAACGACGTCGTCTGGTAGATCGGCACCGCCCGCGCGCCGGTCGTCGGGTCGGGCGCGGTGCCCGCGTGCACCTGCTGGGTCTCGAACGACCACCCCGGCAGGTCCCGCGCCGCGGTGTCCTCCGCGGTGGTGCCCGCGGTCACGGAGTCGATGGGCTGGGTCATGGCTCTCCCCTGGGAAATGGCGTACGGCCCTCGGCTCGCGCGGAGCGCGCCGTACGGATGTGCGGATGTGTCCGGCGCGCGGACCGCCGCCGCGACGACCCGCACGGCGGGCGGCGAGGACGGCACCCGGCGGTGGCACGGCGCGGCACGGGAACGCGCCTTGCGTGGTGAAAGGGGGTGATCAGCGGCCGTCGCGGGCGGCAGGACGTCGAGAGCGCGACGTCAGCGCACGGCGGGACAGGCCATGTTCGTGACACGCCCGTAGTCCACGTGGCGGCGCATCACGAGCAGCGGGGTCATGACGCCAGGGAACCACAGCGGCGGCCGGTGTGTCAGCGGACCGGCGCCCTCGACCGGCCGGTGTGACACGTTGTTCATCTTTCTGTCCGCGTTCACCTCTCTGTCCGCCTTTCGACCCGTCCTCCCGAGCCCCTCCGGGACCGTGTCCGTCCGCTTCCGCGCCACCTCCGTGACCGACGGTGTACCCGCCGGGTCCCCAGAGGCGGGCCGGGGCGTCGCGGGAGATGATGGGCGGGTCAGGAGGTCCCATATGGATTACCCGGAGATCTACGAGCTGGTGTTCCAGGCCCCCGCGGTGGAGGACGACGTCGTCGTCGTACGCAGGACCGAGAAATCCGGCGCGGGCGGCTACCCGGTCTACGAGGACGAGACCGGGATCGTCCGCGCCGAGATCAGCGCGGACGGCGAGGTGCGGATGATCGCCAGCGGCGGCCACCAGGCCCCCGGCGTCCCCCGCGCGGTCCGCTCCCTCCACCCCTGAGACCCCGGAGCGCGCGAGCCCCCGCGGAGGCGGCGGCGTAGGCCCCGTCCGCGGGTTCCCTACGCCTCCGCCCCGCCCTGCTCCACCAGCGCCCGCTCGCGCGCCGAGATCACCGCCGCGGACAGGCTGTCGATGTCGTACGCGCCATGGTGGCGGCGGCCGTTGATGAAGAAGGTCGGGGTGCCCGACACCCCGCTCAGGTCGGCGGACTCCACGTCCTTCGCGATCCGCCGCGCGCCGTGCCGCTTGTGCAGCGACTCCTTGAACAGCGCCACGTCGAGTCCGATCTCCCGCGCGTGGTCCAGCAGATCGCGCACCTTGAGCGCGTCCTGCCGCTCGAAGAGCAGGTCCCGCATCTCCCAGAAGCGGCCCTGCTCGGCGGCGGCCTCCGACGCCTCCGCGGCGAGCTGGGCGTGCGGGTGCACGTCGTTGAGCGGCAGGTGCCGCCACACGTAGCGGACGCTGTCGCCGAAGTCGGCGAGCAGCTCGCGTACGACGGTCTCCGCCTGGCCGCAGAAGGGGCACTCGAAGTCGCCGTACTCCACGATCGTCACCGGCGCGTCCACCGGCCCGCGGACATGGTCGCGGGCCGGGTCGACGGGCTCGACGAGGTCCACGACGGACTCCGCGGTGCCCAGCAGGGCACGCGCCCTGCGCGTCTCCGGCAGCCGCCCGGCGACCAGCGCGACCACCGTCGTGCTGAGCATGGCGAAGACGACCGCGCTGAGCACGCCGATCTTCGCCTGCGCGAGCTGGTCCCCGTCGAAGGCCAGCGTCGCGATCAGCAGCGACACCGTGAAGCCGATACCCGCGATGGAACCGCCGCCCAGCACCGCCGCCCAGCCGACCGACGGCCGCATCCGGCCCCGGCTCAGCCTGGTGGCCAGCGCGGACGCGCCCACGATGCCGATCGGCTTGCCGAGCCCGTACGCCAGCAGGATGCCGAGCGTGATCGGCGAGGTGAAGGCGTCGGCCAGCAGCGAGCCGTTGATCTCGATCCCCGCGTTGGCCAGCGCGAACAGCGGCACGATCACATAGCTGCTCCACGGGTGCCACAACCGCTGGAGCCGGTCGTTGGGGGAGACCGCGGAGGCCAGGCCCAGCCGCGCCTCGCGCTCCAGCTCCGCGGTCGGCTGCTCGCGGAAGGACCGGAACAGGCCCGTCGCCCGCTCCAGCGCGTCCCGCGACGCCGGGTAGGCGAAGGAGAGCAGGCCCATGATCAGACCGACGACCAGCGGGTCCACCCCGGAATGCAGGAACGCCACCCAGGCGATCACTCCCAGCACCCCGTAGACCGCGCCGCGCCGCACACCGGCGCTGCGGACCGCGTACACCACCAGCAGGACGCCGATCCCGACGATCAGCGGCGTCCACGAGATGTGGTCGCTGTACGCCACCGCGATCACGCCGAGCGCCAGGAAGTCGTCCACGACGGCGACGGTCAGGATGAAGGTGTGCAGCCGTTCGGGGAACCGCGAGCCGAGCAGTGCCAGCATGCCCAGCGCGAAAGCCGTGTCGGTGGACATCGCGGTGCCCCAGCCGTGCACCGAGGACCGGCCCGCGTTCACCATGAGGTAGATCGCGATCGGTACGGCCATGCCGCTGATCCCGGCCAGCATGGGCAGCGGGATACGGCGCCGGTCGCGCAGCTCGCCCATGTCGAACTCGCGCCGCGCCTCCAGGCCGACGACCAGGAAGAACAGCGTCATCAGCCCGCTGTTCACCCATTCCCGCAGGTCCAGGTCGAGCCCGTGGTCCCCGAAGCGGAAGGACAGGTGCGTCGCCCACGCCGACTCGTAGCCGCCGGGCGCGACATTCGCCCAGACCAGCGCCACCAGGGTGGCCGCGAGCAGCACGGCCGCGCTGCCCGTCTCGGTACGGATGTACGCCAACGCGGAGGCGGCCGTCGTACGGTCGCGCTCGGTCCTGCCTGACAAGGGCGCGGTGAAGCCCCGGAACATCCAGCCTCCCAGCAGAGGAACGGTCTTCCCACACCCTGGCACGAGCGGGACCCCGGTGGCGCGTCCAATCGCCATCCACGGATGAGCGGTACGGTGCGGCGTTCCGTATTTGGTACGGACCGGTGACGGACCGGAGGAGGCCGCTGGTGGGAGGATGAATGAGACGGAGATTCCAGGACCGGAACGGACACGAGAAGTGAGGGGCGGCCGGGAATGGCGCAGGACGAAGCCGTGATCGGTTGTACGGGGGAGCTGCTCATCGGCACGCGCGGCCTCGCCGGACCCGGTGAGGTCTACGTGCGGGTCAGAGGAGGCAGCGAGACCTTCCTCGCCTGGTCCGAGGAACCCCTGCCTAAGGGGGCGACCGTGCTGGTGGTGGACTCGCGTGGCACACGCCAGGTGGACGTCATCGAGTGGGCCGACCCGTTGGACGCGCTGGCCGACTGAGCCGGCGCACATGAAGGAGACAAAGGATGTTCGGTTACCGCGTTCCCGCGCCGGACGAGGCGATGTTGATCTCGGGCGGTCGGCGTGGACTGGGGGGTGCGCCGTTCCGTGTGGTCACCGGCCACGGAAAGTTCGTTCTGCCGGTCTTCCGCAAGACCCGGTTCATCACGCTCGCGATGTGCGAGGCGGAAGTCGCCGAGACCTGTGTGACCCGGCAGGGCATCGCGCTGACGGTGAAGGCCGTCATCGCGTTCAAGGTCGGCAACGACCACGAGAGCATTGTCAACGCCGGACAGCGTTTCCTGTCCGACCAGGACCAGATGTCGATTCTGACCGGCCGGATCTTCGCCGGTCACCTGCGGTCGATCATCGGCTCGATGACGGTCGAGGAGATCGTCACCGAGCGGCAGAAGCTGGCCTCCGAGGTGCTGGAGACCTCCAAGACGGAGATGGCGAAGATCGGCCTGAGCGTCGACTCGTTGCAGATCCAGTCCATCGACGACGGCGAGACCGGCTACATCGACGCCATGTCGGCGCCGCACAAGGCCGCCATCCAGCGGCAGGCGCAGATCGCGCAGGCCCAGGCCACGCAGGCGTCGGTGGAGGCGCAGCAGATCGCCGCCCGGAACCAGGCGGAGTACGCCCGGCAGACCGCCGTCGTTCAGGCCGAGTACTCCGCGCAGGTCGACCGCGCGCAGGCCGAGGCCGCGCAGGCGGGCCCGCTCGCCCAGGCGCACGCGCAGCAGGAAGTGCTCGCCGCGCAGACCGAACTGGCGCTGCGCGCGGCCGAGTTGCGCCAGCAGCAGCTCGTGGCGGAGATCGTCAAACCCGCTGAGGCGGAGGCCGAGCGGATCAGGGTGCTCGCCGTCGCCGACGCCGAGCGGATGCGCATCCAGGCCGCCGCGGCGGCCTCGCACGACCGGGTGGCGCTCGACCGCATGCTGATCGACCAGCTCCCGCTGATCGTGAAGGAGGCGGCCGGCGGTCTGGCCGGTGCCAATGTCAACGTGCTCAACGGCGCCGACGGGCTCAGCGAGATCGCGGCGGGCCTGGTCAGCCAGGGGCTGACGATCCTCGACTCGGTCCGCAACAACCTCAACGGCGGCGAGGGCGGCTCCGGTTCGGACTCGGACAGCTCGGACCACCTGCCCGCGCTGCGCGGTCTGACGCACCCGGGCGACGGCCGCAACGGCAAGGGGAAGGGCGGCAAGGGCACGTCGTCCGACGGCCCGATCGACATCGAGTAGGACGCGTACGGCCGCTCCGCCGGGGCGGCCGCACGGCGTGTGCGCACGGCACAGACGGGCGGACCTCCTGTACGGAGGTCCGCCCGCCGCTTTTGCGGGTGAGGTGCGGGCCGGGGCTGGGGCTTGCACCCTCAACCGTTCGTCCTCAACCGTTCGTCCGCGGCCCTTCGCGCTCAGCCCTTCGCCCTCATTCTTTCGCCCGCAGGTCCTTGACCCGCTGGATCTTGCCGACCGAGCGCTCCAGCGTCTCCGGGTCCACGACCCGCACTTCGACGCTCACGCCCACACCGTCCTTGACGCCCTGCGCGATGGCCGCCGCGCCCGCGTCCCGCAGCTCCGTACCGGCCTCGGCCCTGGCCTCGGCGTAGACGGTCATGTGGTCCATCCGGCCGCGCCGGGTCAGCTCGATCCTGAAGTGCGGCGCGACACCGGGCGTCCGCAGCACGATCTCCTCGATCTGGCTCGGGAAGACATTCACCCCGCGCAGGATGATCATGTCGTCGCTGCGGCCGGTGACCTTCTCCATCCGGCGGAAGGCGGGCCGCGCGGTACCGGGCAGCAGCCGCGTCAGGTCGCGGGTGCGGTACCGGATCACCGGCAGCGCCTCCTTGGTGAGCGAGGTGAAGACCAGCTCACCGCTCTCGCCCTGCGGCATGACGTCGTCGGTCAGCGGGTCGACCACCTCCGGATAGAAGTGGTCCTCCCAGATGTGCAGACCGTCCTTGGTCTCCACGCACTCCTGCGCCACGCCGGGGCCGATCACCTCCGACAGGCCGTAGATGTCGACGGCGTCGATGGCGAAGCGCTCCTCGATCTCGCGGCGCATCTGCTCCGTCCACGGCTCCGCGCCGAAGATCCCCACCCGCAGCGAGGTGCCGCGCGGGTCGACGCCCTGCCGCTCGAACTCGTCGAGCAGCGTGAGCATGTACGACGGGGTGACCATGATGATCTCGGGCTCGAAGTCCTGGATGATCTGCACCTGACGGGCCGTCATGCCGCCGGATGCGGGGATGACCGTACAGCCCGCACGCTCCGCGCCGTAGTGCGCGCCCAGGCCCCCGGTGAACAGGCCGTATCCGTAGGCGACATGGACCTTGTCGCCGGGACGGCCGCCCGCCGCGCGGATCGAACGGGCCACCACGTCGGCCCACATCGACAGATCGCCCTCGGTGTAACCCACCACCGTGGGACGACCGGTGGTGCCGCTCGACGCGTGCACCCGGCGCACCTCGGACATCGGCACGGCGAACATCCCGAAGGGGTACGTGTCGCGCAGATCGGCCTTGGTGGTGAAGGGGAAGCGCGCCAGATCCTCCAGCGTCCGGCAGTCGGCGGGTACGACACCCGCCTCGTCGAACTTCCGCCGGTACAGCTCCACATGGGCATACGCGTGGCGCAACGTCGCCTGGAGCCGTGTGAGCTGAAGGTCCGTTAGCTCCGCGCGGGTCATCCGCTCCGCCGCGTCCGGGGTCTCCCGCGGGGTCGTCCCGCCCAGGTGGCTCACGAGGTCTCCTTCGCGTCGGCGCCGCGCAGCGTACGGCTCCGGCCGCGGAATTCGGCGATCAGCTCGTCGCCGCGCCGCACCTGTACGTCGTAGATCCCGCTGCGGCCGAACCGCGCCCGCTCGCGGGCGGTGGCCAGCAGCGCGTCGCCCTCATGGGCCGGGGCGACGAAGTCGATGTCCGCCGCCGCGGCGACGGTCGCCGCCCCGTCGGTGTTGCAGGCACAGGCGAAGGCGGTGTCGGCCAGCAGGAAGAGATAGCCGCCGTGGGCGGTGCCGTGCCCGTTGACCATCGCGGCGGTGACGACCATCCGCACGACGGCGACGCCCTCACCGAGGTGCAGCAGCTCGACACCGAGCCCGTTCGACGCCCGGTCGGCCGAGAACATCGCCTGCGCCGCCGCGATCCCGGCCCCGTTTTCGGCCCCGTCCGTGGTCCCTCGCGCGGCCGCTCGCACCGCGTCCGGGGGCGGACCCGGTGCCGGTCCCGTGTCGAGCCTGGCGTCGCTGCCCTGAGTCACCGCTGCCCACCACCTTGTGGATGCACCGACCGACCATTCGGTTCGGGCGTATGACAGCTAAAAAATCAGCATCGGGAGTGCCTGTCAAGCACAAGGCGGGACGAGCGGCCGGCCGCGGGGGAGAGGCGGCACCGGACGGCCGGGCGCCCGGTCCGCCCGGCCGCCGCGGTCGCTGCGGTCGTCGCGATCACCATGGCCGCCACGGTTCGCCGGGAAAACCGGTACGCCGATCGCCGACCGGCTGCCTACGATCCGGGGATGAGTACACGCACCTTCCGGATCACCGTCCGCGGCGCCTTCGACGCGCTCACCGCGGACCAGCGGACCGCACTGCTCGCGCGGGCGGCGGAGCACGACATCCTGCACGCCGCCTTCACCGCCGAGGGCACCCTGACCTACGACCTCGCGGCCCGCCCCTTCTTCACCTTCCGCTACCTTGACTCGGGCGAGGCGGAGGAGGACATCCTGGAGGCCACGGAGCGCGCCGAGGCCGCCGCCCGCGGCTGGCTGACCGAGCGCGGCTACGGCTGGAAGAACCTCACCTCGAACGCCGAGGACCTGTCGCAGGCCGCCCTCGGCAAGCGCCGCCGCCAGGCCGCGGCCCGCGGCGAGGGCTGACCGCCTGGGCGGGGTCGGCACCGCGACTCCGTAGGCTCACCGCGCGGCGACGGACGGGCGGCGCCGGTCGCCCAGGGCCGGTACGAGCGCGACGAGCATCAGGCCCGCGGTGAGCGTGAAGGCGAGCGGATAGCCCGTGGCGGCGGCCAGCGCGCCGTATCCGAGGGCGCCGAAACCCATCCCGGCGTCGTACGCGGAGTTCCACAGCGCGCTGACCGTGCCGTAGCCGGACTCCGGGACGCGCGCGTACATCAGGGCCAGCGTCGCGTTCTGGGCCATGCCGAAGCCGACGCCGAAGAGGGCGACCCCGGTGAGGACCGCGACCGCGCTGCCGGTGAGAGCGGTGAGCAGCAGCCCGGAAGCCGACAGCAGCAGGGCGGGCAGCACGAGGCGCTGCGAGCCGTGCCGGTCGCCGCTGCGTCCGGCGAACCAGTTGGCCGCGGTGGACGCGGCGGGTTGTACGAAGAGGGCCGCGGCGACCAGGCCGGTCGCGCCGGAGGGCACGGCGAGCGGCAGGAAGGTCACGATGATCCCCACGCCGAGCGCGGTGGTCGCGAAGACCGCGGTGGGCCTGGCCAGCGCGCCGGTACGGAATCCGGCCAGCACACCCACCGACGCCTTGTGCCCGTCCCCGGCCGGCGCGTGTCCCGGCAGGGCGGGAACGACCGCGACGGCGGCGAGCGCCAGCAGCCCACCGGCCACGCAGACGGCGGTGTATCCGACGTGCGCGGCGAACCACACTCCGAGCGGCAGCGCGATGAACGAGGGCACCCCCTCCATGGCGCCCGCGAGCGCGAGGCCCTCGCCCCGCCGCTCGGCGGGGATGAGCGTCGCGGTCAGCGCGCCGCCCGCGACGATGGTCAGGGCGAAGCCCACGCCCCGGACGAAGCAGACCGCCGCGATCCACGCCATGCCGTCCGACGCGGTCAGCACCAGGGCGGGCGCGCCGAGCAGCACGAGACCGGCCGCCAGCGCCCGCCGGTACCCGTACCGGGCGACGAGCCGAGGCGTGGCCAGCTCGCCGCAGACAGTGGCCAGCATCAGCGTCCCCGACGCCAGCCCCGCCCCGCCACTCGCGCCGGACCGCTCCGCGTACAGCGGCACCACCGACAACAGCAGAAAGAAGCTCGCCGACGCGCCGACGATCGTGGCGCAGCGCAACAGCAACTCCCGCGTCACCAGCGTCGGCCGCACGCCGCCCGCCCCGGCCCCTGCCCCCGAGCCGGTCGCCGCCGGACCGCGAGCGGCCGACGAGCAGTCCCGAGCCTGCCCCGAGCCGCCCCCCTGGGCGGGACCCGAGTCCGGCCCCGACTCCTGGCGCGAGCCGGGCTCCTGGGCGGAGCCCGAAGCCGGATTCGCCTCTTTGCCGGAGCCGGGCTCCGGTGCGTGGCCCGTGGAGAGAGCCGTCTCCTCGCCCGAGCCGGGCCTCTCGGCGGGAGCCGAGGTCAGGCCCGGATCCCGGCCCGAGCCGGGCCCCTGGGCAGGACCCGCGTCCAGGCGCGGATCTCGGTCCGAGGCCGAGGCGGGTTCCGGGGCCGGGGTCGGCTCACGGCAGGTGGCGGGCTCCGAGGGGTCGTCGGCATCTGGTTGCGCGGCGGGGTCGGCGGCGTCGGAGGCGCGCGTCGTGGTCGTCATGGCATTGACGCTAGGGGTGCGGCCGGTACCCGGGTAAGCTCCATTTTCATGCCGCTGGAGTGGTCCGGTTTGTCGCCGGAACTGTTGCTTGTGATCGACCGGGACAGTACGGAACCGCTGCGGTCGCAGCTCGAACGCGGGGTGCGGGACACGATCAGATCCGGCCGGCTCCAGGTCGGCGAGCGACTGCCCTCCTCCCGGGAACTGGCCTCGGCCCTCGGCGTCTCGCGCGGCCTCGTCCAGGACTGCTACGCCCAGCTCCAGTCCGAGGGCTATCTGGTCACGCGGGTCGGCTCCGCGACCCGCGTCGCCGCCGGGGCCTGCGCGCCGCCCGCGCCGCAGCCGAGGAGGCCGCCCGCACCGCGCCTGCTCGCCGACTTCCAGGCGGGCGTCCCCGACCTGGCCGCGTTCCCCGTCGCCGACTGGCTGTGGGCGATGCGCGAGGCGGTCCGCGCCATGCCCGCCTCGGCCCTCGACTACGGCGACCCGCGCGGCCACGCGCTGCTGCGCGAGGTGGTGGCCGGATACCTGCGCCGGGTACGGGCCGCCGCGGCCGACCCGGAGCGGACCGTGATCTGCTCCGGGTACGCCCAGGGCCTCGCCCTGACCCTGCGCGCGCTCGCCCGGTCCGGCGTCCGCACCGTGGCGTACGAGGACCCCGGCTCCCACGCCGTGATCGGGCCGGCGGCCGCGGCGGCGGGCCTGACCGCCGTCCCCGTACCCGTCGACGAGCACGGCGTCGACGTGACCGCGCTGGAAGCGACCGGCGCCCGCGCGGTCGTCGTGACCCCCGCCCACCAGTGGCCGACCGGCGTGGTGCTGGCGCCCGAGCGGCGCCTGGCACTGATCGAGTGGGCGGTGCGCAGGGACGCCGTGGTCGTCGAGGACGACTACGACGCCGAGTTCCGCTACGACCGCGAGCCGGTCGGCGCGCTCCAGGGCCTGGCCGCCGACCGGGTCGTCGCCATCGGCACCGTCAGCAAATCGCTGGTGCCCGCGCTGCGGATCGGCTGGCTGCTCTGCCCGCCCGCGCTCATCGACGCGATCGTGGCCGACAAGCATCTCAGCGACCGCGGTTCACCCACCCTCGACCAACTGGCCCTGGCCCGGCTGATCGAATCGGGCCGCTTCGACCGCCATCTGCGGCGGATGCGCGGGGTCTACGGGGCCCGGTGCGAAGCACTCAAGGCGGCGCTCGCCGCGCACGCGCCCGCCATCCGGCTCAGCGGCCTGGCCGCCGGTTTCCACGCCGTGGCGCACCTCGACGCCGCCGCGCGGCCCGGCGTCACCGAACACTCCGTCATCGCCGCCGCCCGTGGCCGCGCGGTCGGCCTCTACGGCATGAGCGCGTTCCGTTCGACGGGCGCGCAGTCCCCGGCCCAACTCGTCCTGGGATTCGGCAATGTGAACGAGCGCGCCGTCACGGAAGGGATCGCCGCGGTCGCCGACCTGCTCGCATGAGCCGGTGCCGGGCCGGTCGGCCGGGCCGAAGTCCGCGACGGCGTCACGTACCTGAATCCCGGTCAGGTCAAGGTCCGCGCGCGACCCCTTGACGCGCCGCGTCCGGAGCAACACTCTTACTCCTCAAGCAGGTTAGGAACCTTTCCTAACTATCGCGACGACCCTCTCCTGCCCGGTGCGCGCTCCCGTGCCCGGCGCCGTACCCCACAACCGACGAGGAGTTGGAAGATGCCACGACCCGTGAAGATGAGGACGAGGAGGCTGGCGGCCTGTACGGTCGCCGCCTGCGCGTCCTTCGGCCTGCTGGCGACCGCGGGCGGCGGAACGGCCGACGCCGCCACCGCCCCGGCGCACCCGTTCCCCGCGCACACCACGTACAAGGTGGGCGTGCTGCCCTCCGCGACGCAGACCACCCGCGACGCGGCGGTGAAGAAGGCGTACGACTCCTGGAAGAGCGCCTACCTGGTCAAGGGCTGCGCCTCCAACGAGTACTACGTCTCGACCAAGGGCGACGACGACGCCCCGCACAACGGCACGGTCTCCGAGGCCCAGGGCTACGGCATGAACATCGTGCCCCTGATGGCCGGTTACGACAGCGACGCCAAGGCCGAGTTCGACGGCCTGTGGCAGCTCGTCAAGGACCACAAGGACGCCGACGGCCTCATGCAGTGGCAACTCGACGGCAAGACCTGCAAGTACACCGACAGCGGCACCCCGGACTCGGCCACCGACGGCGACCTCGACATCGGCTACGGCCTGATCCTCGCCGACAAGCAGTGGGGCGGCTACACAGCGGACGCCAAGGCGTGGCTCGCCTCCTTCTACGCCCACGACGTCGCGCCCGACGGCCACCTCAAGTGCGAGGACGACGGCCCCACCACGGACACCCGGCCGTCCGACATGATGCTCGACCACCTGCGCGCCTTCGCCGCCTACGACACCGCGCACGACTGGAACAAGGTCGTCACCCGCACCGAGGCCGTGATCAGCGAGTTCACCGCGGGCTACTCCTCGTCCGCCGGACTGCTCTCCGACTTCGTCGTCAACGCCAACACCACCAGCCCCAAGCCCGCCCCCGCCGACTACCAGGAGGACCAGCCGGACAACATCGTCGGCTACAACTCCCTGCGCGTGCCCTGGCACTTGGGCACCGACGCCCTGGTCAACGGCTCCTCGATCGCCGCCGTGGCCTACGGCGCGGCGAAGAAGGAGTCCGCCTGCCTGAAGTCGCTGTCCGGCGGCAACCCGGCCAAGGTCCAGCCGCACATCAAGCTCAACTGCGCCAACGGCAACGTCTCGGGCGACACCGAGGCGGAGGAGGCCGGGGACTCGGCCGGTCCCGCCGCCATGGCCTCCGGCGACCAGGCGTGGACCGACGCGATCTGGAAGCAGCTCGCCTCCAACCCCTTCGAGGACGCCTACTACGGCGAGACCATCAAGATGCTCGTGTACATCGTGATGGCGGGCGACTACTGGAGCCCGGCCGCATGAGCCGCCTCCGTACCCCGCGCGGCGCGGCCGTCCTGTGCGCCCTCGTCCTGGCCGTCATGGCCGCGCTCGTCGGCGCGACCCCGTACGCCTCGGCCGCCCCGAAGTCCCCCGCGGCGGCGGCCTCCACCGACCGGCAGGCGTTCCTCACCTTCTACGGCTGGTACGACAACACCCCGCCCGGCGGCGACATTTCCTACCCCGGCCTGCACGACACGGCCGGCGGCACCGGGACCTACGCCGACCCGATCACCTTCGCCTCGTCCACCAAGGAGATACCGGCGGGCACGCGGATCTGGGTGCCAAGGGTCGGCAAGTACTTCGTGATGGAGGACTCCTGCGAGGAGTGCGGCGCCGACTGGAGCGGCCACGGCCCCAACGGCGGCCCGAATCTGTACCACTTCGACCTCTGGCTCGGCGGCCAGGGCGGCAACGCCTTCGACGCCATCGACTGCGAGGACGCGCTGACCCACTACAACGACGACAGCACTCCGGTGCTCGAATCCGTCGTCGTGGACCCGCCGTCCAACGAGCCGTACGACGCCACGCCCGTCTTCAACACCAAGACCGGCGCCTGTTACGGCGGAGCCCGGCCGACCACCACCGTCGGCCAGTACAAGAACGTCTCCACCGGGCAGTGCCTGGACAATCCGGGGAACAGCTCGGCCAGCGGCACCAAGCTGGACACGGCGGCCTGCACCGGCTCCGCAGCGCAGGCGTTCACCTTCCACGGCGCCTTCCTGATCAGCAACAATCTCTGCGCGACCCTGTCCGGCTCGTCGATCACACTCAGGGCCTGCGACGGCGGCCCGAACCAGCAGTGGTCGGTCAACCCGAATCTCACCGTCTCCGACATCCAGACCGGGCAGAAGTGCTTCCGGGCGAGCGGCTCGACGCTCACCGCCGGAAGCTGCTCCGGGGCCGCGAGCCAGTGGAACTTCACCCCCTCCGGCGGCACGGGACCGCCACCGGGCGGCGGTGACACCCTGCTCTCGCAGGGCAGGTCCGCCACCGCCTCCTCCACCGAATCCACCGCCTTCCCCGCGAGCAAGGCGGTCGACGGCGACCTCACCTCCACCCGCTGGGCCAGCAAGGAAGGCTCCGACCCGCAGTGGATCCGGGTCGACCTGGGCACGAGCGCGCACATCAGCCGGGTGAAGCTGAGCTGGGAGGCCGCCTACGCCAAGAGCTACACCGTCCAGACCTCCCCGGACGGCGCCGCCTGGACCACGGTCTACTCGACCACCGCGGGCAAGGGCGGCACCGAGGATCTGACCGGCCTCGCCGGCACCGGCCGCTACGTCCGCGTCAACGGCACGGCGCGCGGTACGGCGTACGGCTACTCGCTCTACGAGGTCCAGGTGTACGGCGCCACGCCCTGACCCTCGGTCACGGCGCCACCTCCTGATCCTGCTCGTCTCGACGGCCCCGCCGGCGGCCGGCGGCCACCGCGCCGTCGGCCGCTGCCGTGTCCGCCACCTCCTCGCCGACCGCCGTGTCTGCCGTCCCTGCCGTGTCCTCGGCGTTCCTGGTGTCCTCCGGGCGCTCGTCCTGGTCGATCGAACGGATGCCGGGCACCGGCGACGGCAGCAGCCACAGCACGGACAGCGCACCGCCGACCGCCGCGACCAGCAGGGTCGTACGCAGCCCGAGGAAGGTCGCGAGCACGCCGCCGACGACCGCGCCGAGCGGACGGATGCCGTAGTTGACCGTGGCGTACGCGCCGGAGACCCGGCTGCGCATCCCGTCGGGGATCACGGACGCCTGAAGGGAATTGAGATTGACGTCGAAGAACATGACACCGAGGCCGGAAAGGAACTCGGTGCCGGTCAGCGCCACGGCGCCGACCCACGGCGGCCCGTCGGCGACCGCCACCAGCGCGATCGGCGCGGGGAAGAGCACCGCGCCGATCCCGATGCTGCGCCCCATCCCGATCCACCGCGAGATCCGCGGCGCCAGGACCGCGCCGAGCAGCGCGCCCGTGGAACCGATGCCGAAGGCCAGGCCGATGAAGCCGGCCGACAGACCGAGGCTCCTGGTGGCGAAGAGCACCATCAGACCGCTGCCGGAGACGAAGGTGAAGAAGTTGACGGTGGTCGAGGTGCCGAGCCCGGCCCGCAGCACCGGGTGCCGTACGACGAACGCCAGCCCCTCCTTCGCCCGCCGCAGCAGCGGCGCGTCCCGCGCGCCCGCGGCGACCGGCGGCTCGTCGATCCTGATCCGCCCGATCAGCACGGCCGAGGCGAGGAAGGACAGCGCGTCGACCACGACGGCCACCGGCGCGGTCAGCGCCTGCACGAGCGCGCCGCCCACGGCAGGACCCGCGACATACGACGCGGACCGGCTCGCGCTGAGCTTGCTGTTCGCGTCCACATACGACGAGCGCGGCACGAGGTGCGCGAAGAACGGGGGATAGGAGGTGTTGAACAGCACCTCGGCGGCGCCGATCAGCAGCGCCACCGCGTAGAGCTGACCGAGCGTCACCGCCCCCGCCAGGTACGCGACGGGCAGCGACAGCAGCACCCCGGCGCGGATCAGATCCGCGGCCACCATCAGGCCGCGCTTGCGGGCCTGGTGGTCGACCCACGCGCCCAGGACGATCGCCAGCAGATTCGGTGTCCAGATCAGCGCGGTCAGCCACGCCACCTGGTTGGCGGAGGCGTGCAGCGCGCTCACCGCGATCAGCGGCAGGGCCAGTTCGCTGATCCGGTCGCCGAACTGCGAGACGCTCTGGCCGGCCCAGAAGCGGACGAAGCGGCGGTCGCGTGCCACGGATATCGGGGGCGGTCGCGTCGCTGTGGCGGTCACCGGGTGCCGCCGCCGTCGCCGTCGTCGTCCTTACGCGTACCGGTATCCGTATCCGAGTCCGAGTCCGCGCCCGATTCCGTGCCCGGTGCGCGGCCCTGTGCCTCAACCTCAGCCGGAACTTCACCCTCACCTTGAGGTTCACCTTCAGGGAGCGTGTAGCGCAGCAGGCGTACGGAGCGGGCGGCGGCCGGGCGGTCCGCCGCGTCCCGCGTCACATAGGGCGCGAGCACGCGCTCGATCCCGTCCTCGATGGCGGCGGCCTCCTCGGGCGTCACCATGACGCGCGTGTTGGCGAGTCCCGAGAGCCGCCGCCACGCGGGATCGAGGCCGGGCTCCACGGTGGCCGCCCAGCGGGCCGGCAGATCGGCGGAGCGCAGGAACATCTCACGCGAGAGCAGCCGCGCCGCCGAGCGGCCCTCCTCGTCCCCGTCGTCCTCCGGCACCTCGAAGCGGAAGCCGCGCGCGACCGCCTGCCACCGCCGCTCACGCCGGTCCCGTCGCCCGTCGCCCCCGGCGTCCGGATCGGGGTCCGCGTCCCGGACGAGCCCGAAGCCCGCGAGATGCCGCAGATGCCAGCTCGTCACCGAAGGGGTCGCCCCGACGCGGGGTGCGAGCACGGTGGCCGTCGCGGGCCCGTTGCGTTGCAGGTGCTCCAGGATCGCCAACCGCACCGGATGCGCGAGCGCGCGCATCGCCTTGGGGTCGGTGATCTCGATGTCTCCCAAACGGTTACCCGGTTCCATGGCGTGAGAGTGTCCTCTCACAATGTATGAGAGTCAACTCTCACGCATTTCGCGCTGCTTGTGGCGGCCCGCGGCGAGGTTCGCCGCGCGAGGAGACATGCCGGGTCAGGGGGATGTCGAATCGTCGAATCAGGGCGCCGCCGGGGCGTCGCGTACGGCGGTGGCGACCGTGCTCGTCGCCGTATCAGTCGGACCGGTCGCCCGACCCCGGGCTCAGCCGCCGCCCTTGACCGCCCAGGCGGGGTGCCCTTCCGTGGCCGTGTCGGTGCTGAGCCGCCGTTCGCCGGTGCCGTCGGCGCGGACCGCCCAGATCTCGGGAGTGGCGAGCGGGCCGCGGACGAAGGCCACCCACGCGCCGTCTGGAGACCAGTCGGGGTCCATCTCGTGCGCCGGGGTGGCGGCCAGCGGCCGGTCGCCGGTGCCGTCGGTGCCGACGAGGCGGATGTCGCCCTGCGTGCCCTTGCCGTAGTCGCCCGAGGTGTAGGCGAAGGCCTTGCCGTCGGGGGACCAGACCGGGTCGAGGGCGGGCCGGGGCAAGTCGGTGATCCGCTGCGGGGCGGCGCCCGGCGTCGTCGGATTGACCATGTTGATCTGCCAGTTGCCCGTCCCCTTCTCGACGCAGATCGCGATACGGGTGCCGTCCGGTGACCAGGAAGGGTCCTCGATACGGGTGCTGCCGGTGGTCATCTGCTGGGCGGAGCCGTCCGTGACGTCCACGACGTAGAGCTGCTGGACGCCGCCGGTCTTGCGCAGCACGGCCAGTTTGCCGCCGTCGGGAGACCAGGAGACCCGGCCGCCCGAGGTCTCGGCGATTCGCTTGGCGCCGGTGCCGTCGGCGCCGACCGTCCACACCGAGGTGTCCTGGGCGGTCCTGCGGGTGAAGGCGACGGTCTTGCGGTCGGGCGACCACTTGGGGAGGAAGTCGCACGGGCTGCCCGACGCGAGCCGCTTGAGGCGGTCGGTCGTGCTGTCGCGCAGCGCGATGTAGGAGTGGCAGGTGGCGGGCCAGCCGGGGGCGGTGTCCACCCGGACCAGCAGCGGCACATCGGGGAACGGCGCCGGGGTCGGCGGCGCCGACGAGGCGGTCGTGGTGTGCCCGCCCGAGGGAGCGCCCGCGTTGTCGTCCTTCGCGGAGCCGGACGTCCACGGATGCCAGACCAGCGCCCCCGCGACGGCGGCGGCCACCACGACAAGACCCACGGCCGCGGTCCCCTTGCGCCGGTCGCGCGGCGGCCCCGACGGCGGACCGAAACCGGGCGTCGGGGTGGGCGTGGGCGTCGGCGGGCCGCCGTATCCCTGCCCCGGACCGTACGGGGACGCGAGCGGCGACGGCGAACTCCCCGCCGGGGGCCCCGCGTAGGAGGCGGTCGGCGCGGACGCGGCGGCGGGCCCGGCGGCGTGGGGCGGGGGCGGGGGCGTCGAGACCGCGGGCGGTACGGCCTGCGGCTCCACCCGCGTCAGCAGCGCCGTCGCCTCGGCGGGCAGCCAGTCGCCGTCCTCCGGGTGACGTACCGTCAGCCTGCTCAGGAACTCCGAAGGGGTGGGCCGCGCGGCGGCCTCCTTCGACAGACACGCGGCCACCAGCGCGCGCAGTTCGTCAGGTACCGCCCTGAGGTCCGCCGACTCGTGAACGACCCGGTAGTGCCGGGCCGCTGACGGACCGTCACCGAAGGGCGCACCTCCCGCCGCCTGGCTGAGCACCACGCCCAGCGCGAACATGTCGACCGCCGCGGTGACCTGACCGCCGGTCAGCTGCTCGGGCGCGAGAAAGCCGGGGGTGCCGATCTGGAGCCCGGTCTGGGTGAGCGCCGTGCCGTCGAGGGCGCGGGCGATGCCGAAGTCGATGACGCGCGGGCCGTCCTCGGCCACGATGATGTTCGCGGGCTTGAAGTCGCGGTGGATCACCCCCGCCCGGTGGATCGTCTCCAGCGCCTCCGCCAGCCCGGCCGCCAGCACCGTGAGGGTGTCCGTCGGCAGCGCGCCGACATCGGCGAGCACGTCCGCCAGCGTGGGCCCCGGCACGAACGCCGTGACCAGCCAGGCCGGTTCGCCGTGCGGATCGGCGTCCACCACGGGCGCGGTGTGGAAGCCGCCGACCCGGCGCGCCGCCGCCACCTCGTCGGCGAAGCGGCGCCGGAATCCCGGCTCGGTGCTCAACTCGGGGCGTACGACCTTGACCGCCACCGCCCGGCCGGACCGCGACCGGCCGAAGTACACCACACCCATACCGCCTTGGCCGAGCCGGCCGGCCAGCCGGTATCTGCCTTCGCCCACGGAAGTGGGATCACCCGCTTCGAGCGGCTTCATGGTTCCCCCCATTCGCACCGTCCGCGCGGTGACGGGATCTCCCTACCTCCCCGCGTGAGACCAGTCAAGCACCGCCCGGCGCGGGTCCGCCCACTCCTTCACTCCGGTCCTTCACCCGCCCTTCCCCGTGCGTACGCCGGGGGCTGCTTCCCTGGGCACATGGACCACATCACATTCCTTGTGGCACTGGTCATCGTCACGGCCCTGGCCTTCGACTTCACCAACGGTTTCCACGACACCGCCAACGCGATGGCCACGTCCATCGCCACGGGAGCGCTGCGGCCGAAGGTCGCCGTCCTGCTCAGCGGCGCGCTGAACCTGGCGGGCGCCTTCCTGTCGACGGAAGTCGCGAAGACGATCTCCGGCGGCATCGTCGACGACGCGCTGGTGACCCCCGGCATGATCTTTGCGGGCCTGGTGGGCGCCATCCTGTGGAATCTCATGACCTGGCTGCTCGGACTGCCGTCCAGTTCCTCGCACGCGCTCTTCGGCGGCCTGATCGGCGCCGTGTGGGTCGGTGCGGGCCGGCACGGCGTCCACTTCGGCAAGGTCGTCGAGAAGATCCTCATCCCCGCCGTGGCCTCGCCTGTCGTGGCCGGGCTCGCGGCGCTCGCCGCGACGTACCTCGCCTACCGGCTCACCGGCCGGGCCCGTAAGGACACCGTCTCCAAGGGCTTCAGGATCGGCCAGATCGCCTCCGCCTCGCTGGTCTCGCTGGCGCACGGCACCAACGACGCGCAGAAGACGATGGGCGTCATCACCCTCGCGCTGATCTCCTGCGGAGCGCTCGGCCACGACGCCGGTCCGCCGGTCTGGGTGATCCTCGCCGCCGGCCTGGCCATCGCGCTCGGCACGTACCTGGGCGGCTGGCGGATCATCCGCACCATGGGCAAGGGCCTGGTCGACATCGAGTCGCCGCAGGGCTTCGCCGCGGAGTCGGCGTCCACCGCGGTCATCCTGTCCTCCGCGAATCTGGGCTTCGCCCTGTCCACCACGCAGGTCTGCTCCGGCGGCATCCTCGGCGCGGGCATGGGACGCAAGCTCGCCGAGGTCCGCTGGGGCACCGCGGGCCGGATGGCGCTCGCCTGGCTGGTGACGCTGCCCTCGGCCGCGGCGGTCGGCGCGGTGGCCGCGAGTGTCGTCGTGCACGGCGGTACGCCGGGCGTCGTGGTGATCGCGCTGATCGCCGTCGCGGTGGCGGGCGGCATCGTCGTCCTCTCGCGCCGCAACCCGGTCCACGCCGACAATGTGAACCACGGCCACACCACCTCCGTCCGTCCCGCCGCGCCCGCCGGCGCGGGCGTCTGAGCGGCGACGCCACCGGAATCACCGGCATCATCGGGGAAAAGGGGAACAGCAGTATGAGTGTGGACTGGAACGCGCTGGGCGAGGTGGCCGCGGTGAGCTTCGGCGTCACCGTCGGCGTGGTCGTGGTCTTCGCGGTCGGGGTGCTCGCGCTCTCCGCCCGCGACACCGTACGGGCGTCGGGCGGCAGCGGCACGGGACAGTTCGCGGGCGCCGGGGCGTGTTTCCTGGCGTGCGCGTGCGCGGTGCTCTACGGGCTGTATCTGATCATTCCGCAGTTCCACTGAGGCCACCCGCGGTGGCTGAGGACCACCGGGTCCACTGACGGTTCCACCGGCGAAGGGCGGGCGAGCGATGAGCGCAGGCACCGACGGCTCCGCACTCCTTGCGGGCATGCATGTCGACTACACCGACCAGGACGACCCGGTCCTGGTCAGGGCGGACGGCAGCGTCGTCGACACCTGGCGGGAGAACTACCCGTACGACACGCGGATGGAGCGGCCCGAGTACGAACTGCACAAGCGGCTCCAGCAGATCGAACTGCTGAAACTCCAGAGCTGGGTGAAGGAGACCGGCCAGCGGCTGGTCATCGTCTTCGAGGGCCGGGACGCCGCGGGCAAGGGCGGCACCATCAAACGGTTCATCGAGCACCTGAACCCGCGCGGCGCACGGGTGATAGCCCTGGAGAAGCCGACCGAGCGCGAGAGCGGGCAGTGGTACTTCCAGCGGTACGTCGCCCACCTGCCGACCGCGGGCGAGATCGTGATGTTCGACCGCTCCTGGTACAACCGGGCGGGCGTCGAGCGGGTCATGGGTTTCTGCTCGGACGACGAGTACCACCGCTTCATGCGGCAGGCCCCGGCCTTCGAACGGATGCTGGTGGACGACGGCATCCACCTGGTGAAGTTCTGGTTCTCGGTCTCGCGCGACGAGCAGCGCACCCGGTTCACCATCCGGCAGGTCGACCCGGTGCGGCAGTGGAAGCTCAGCCCGATGGACCTCGCCTCGCTCGACCGCTGGGACGACTACACCGCCGCCAAGGTGGCGATGTTCCGTGAGACGGACACCGCCTACGCGCCGTGGACGGTGGTCAAGAGCAACGACAAGAAGCGGGCGCGCGTCGAGGCCATGCGCAGCGTCCTCGCCCGCTTCGACTACGCGGACAGGGACGACGAGGTGGTCGGTACGCCCGACCCGCGCATCGTCGGCTCCGCGGCCACGCTGCTGGAGCGCGGTGAGGACACGCTCTGAAGCGCGGTGAGGAGACCGTCTGGATGCGGGCGCGGGTCCGGGGGCGGGCACGGACGCACGTACTGGCACTGGCACCGGCACGGCTGCGGACGCGGGTCCGGAGCCCGGCGGTTCCTGACCGGAATCCCGTGCCCGCCCCGGCGCGTCACTCTCCGGTGAAGTGGCGACAGGCTCCTACGATGTGACGAAATGTCAGAGTTCACCCCGTAGGAGCCTTCATGCTTCGCTTCTCGCGAGCCTGTGCCACCGGTCTCACCGCCCTCACGCTGTTGACCGCCCCCGTGGCCCAGGCCGTCGCGGCGGACAGCGTCGCCATGGCGCCCGCCGTCGCCCGACCCGCCATCACCGCCAAGGCGACGGTCAGCGCGATCAACGCATGGCAGCAGTTCCGGATCTACGGCGCGACCAAGAACATCAAGGTCGGCACGCGGGTGACGCTCCAGCAGATGCAGGGCAAGCGCTGGGTCTCGCTGCCCGCGTCGATGAACACCAACCACGACGCCACGTACAACCTGCGGGTCAAGCTGGGCATCAAGGGCCTCAACAACCTGCGCATCGTCGGCGGTGGCGGGATCTCCAACGTCGTCAAGGTCACGATCCGCTGACGCGGCGAACAGCGCGAACAGCGCGCAAGCCGCTCACGGCGTCAACAGCGCGAGCACCGCGACAGCCGTAAGGCGTCGCGTCAGCCGCGAGGACCGCGACAGCCGTAAGGCGTCGCGAGGCGTTCGGCCGCGGGTACGGAAGATGCGCTCCGGGCCCGCGGCCGTGCTCCCGCCGATGCCACCGATCCCGCCGTTCCCGTCGCTCGCGCCGCTCTCCTCACCGATGTCACGCGGCGGTCGGCGGCAGCGACACCAGCGGTTCGTGGGCGATCACGGTCGCCTCGACGGGTGTCGGCAGCAAGGTCACCATCCGCACACGGGGGTTGTGGGCGGGGGAGGAGACCAGGGTGCGTACGCGGTACGGGGCACGGCCGCCCGGCGGGATCAGCAGCCGGACCTGACCGTCGTTGTGCAGCGCCATCCGTCCGCCCCGGCCGACCGTCTGCCACAACACGCCCAGCTCCGGATCGAGTTGCAGCTCCGCGACGATACGCCGCAGCTCCGGCTCTTCGCTGATCCCCGCCTCCAGCCTGAGCTGCCGCAGGTACGGCACCGCCCAACTCGCCTGCCAGTCCCCGCACAGGCGGCGCGCGTAGGGCGAGAAGAGGATGAAGCGCAGCAGATTCGCCGGCGGCCGCTGGCCCTCGGGCTCGAACAGGCCGCGCCAGGCCGCGTTGTCCTCGTGGATCCGCCACGTGCTGTCGAGAACGAGCGCGGGCACCTGGAGCGCGCGCAGGTACAGCCGCCAGCCGCTCATCGCCTCCAGGTCCGGCTGGGCCGGGCCGGTCGGCGCGAAGCCGCCGGTCACGATGAACCACAACTCGTCGCGCTGGTACGGGTCGAGGCCGAGGGTGCTCGCGAGGCTGTCCAGCCGGTGGACCGGCACCGGCCGGCCGCCGCCCTCCCAGTCCTGGTACAGCCGCGGCGAGATGTCCATCCGGTGCGCCACCGCCTGCTGGCTCAGCCCGGCGGGGCGGTGTCCCGTGTGCCCGCTGCCCGGCTCCGGCGGCCCCGCGTAATCCTTGCGGGCCTGCCGCAGAAACCCGCGGATGAGCGGGGTGGTGCTGTTCGAGCCGCGCGTCATGACCGTTCCCCCCGGATGCTCGGCCCGCGCCCGGACTGACCAGTGGCGTGCCCAGCCGCAGAATGCGCTTACCAGTCGATCGTGTTCGCTGGACGCATGGGGTGTCAACCGACTTGGCCGGCCCCCACCACCTGCGCAAACCCGTCCTCAGCGGTTGAATCCCGCCCCGCGTCAGTGGTCGGTCGCCGTCCGTGGCAACGCCGTTGACCTGCGACGACGTACCGACCAGTGGCAGTCGGCAAGCGCGCTCGCTACGCCGCCGCCACCATTGTCCAGTTGGGTCGCTGTCTCCTTTTGGACACCTCAGGTGGCCTGCGCGAAGCCGTTCACCGGGCATTACGTACTCGGGGGTTCGTAGCCAGCGGTTGTCGGGTGGGTAAAGATCGAGGTGTGGTCGGGTACGGCGCCGAAGGTGACTTCGGCCGGTGCGCGGCCTCGGGGGGAACGGCATGCCGTCGGCTCCGGGAGGGCTCGTGAACGTTCAGGCGTAGCGAGGGAGTTGTCGGCAGGCCGATCACCATCACGCGGAGATCCCGCGTGCGCACCACCCGCCGCGGGCGACCGCCGGACCGCCGCGGCGACACGACTTCCGGCCCGTGGATCCCCCGAATGTCCGCGGGCCGGGGCTGCCGGAGGCGGCACTCCACCTGGTGTGGAGGCCGGCGAAGGCAGTCGGCGGGGGCACCACCTGGGCCTGGTGGCGCCCCCGCTGGTACGTCACGGCCGTCAACGGGTGACCCAGGCCGGTCAGTTCAGCGGGTAGACCTTCATCAGGGCCGGGTCGCGGGCGAGTTTGAGACCCGCCTCGAAGCGGCTTGAGGCATTGAGGCGGTCCATCAGTTTGGCGACCGCGCGCTGGACCGTGCGGCGGTGCACGCCCATCTTCCGGGCGATCTGGTCGTCGCTCAGCCCGCTCGCCATCAGCCGGATGACCGTGCGCTCCTGGTCGTTGACCTCCGGGCCCTCGGCGGGCGCGGGCGGCGCGGCGAGGACGACGGGGGAGGCGCGCAGCCAGTAGTCCTCGTACAGCGCGGTGTAGCCCTTCAGGAGGGCGGAGCCGCGGATCAACAGCATGGACTCGCCCGGCCGTTCGGGGTCGCCGGGCACGCACGCGGTGTGCCGGTCGAAGAGCAGGATGTCGAAGGGGGAGTGCTCCAGGAGCCGCACCTCGACGCCGATGTCGAGCAACCGGTGCAGATACCAGGTGTACTTGGGGGAGCGCAGCAGCGACTCGGGGTAGATCACCCGGACCCGGATGCCGCGCGCGGTCAGCTTCGCGTCCTCGTCGAGCGACGCCTCCAGCGCCTCGGCCGGGGGCATCGGACCGGGGTGCATCGAGTCGCAGGCGTCCAGGACGGCGGCGTTGAGGTCCCGCACCGTACGCGTCCTGCGCTTGCGGTCGCCGAGCCGCTCCACCGCGACATCGGCCGAGTCACGGGCGACGGCCGGGCGGAAGACGGTCATCAGGGACTCGGTGACCCGGCGCAACGAGTGCGCGTCCCGCAGTTGCCTGGCGGTGTTCTCGTTGTAGGTGTCCATCGCGTGCGCCATGGCCGCGTCCGGATCGACCGGTTCGACGACCGCGCCCACGATCCGGATCAGGCCCAGCTCGTCCAGCCGCCGCCAGCCGCCCGCGGATTCCGCGGCGTCCAGACCGGCCGCCTCCGCGACCTCCGCGATCCGTCCCTCGCCCATGTCGCGCAGGGTCCGGTAGAGCGTGAGCGCCGCCGCCTCGTCGCGCTGGAGGTGCGCCGCGGACACGGCCGGGTGGTCCGGCGGGACCGGTCCGCCTCTGGACGCGCGCAGCGTCACCGGGATCTCCTCCAACCGCGATCGGCAAACGGTGCGTGCCTCCGCCCGCGTCTACGGCTCGACACTCTATGACGCGACACTGGTGTTCGCAGGGGTGTTCGGGTGGGGCCGGTCGCTCATTGCGGACAACCCGTCACGGACCGCACGGCGAGGCATCCGCACATTGCGAACCCTTTACCCGCGCCGGTGCCGTCCGGGCCTTCAGGCGCCGTCGAAGGCGGCGAACGCCGGGCCGGGGTCGCGGAAGCGCAGCAGCAGCATCGCCGCGTCGTCGTGCAGCGGACCCTCCGTGTGCTGCACCAGATCGGTCCGCAGCGCCTCCAACGCGGCTTCCGGATCCGGGTCCTTGAGGAAGTGCGCGCGCTGCCCCAGCGGATAGAAGGCGCCGGTGTGGTCGCGGGCCTCGGTGACACCGTCGGTGTAGAGCAGCATCTGGTCGCCGGGTCCGAAGGGGACGGCGAACGGCTCGGGAGCGTCACCGCCGTGCACGCCGAGCCCCAGCGGCATCGCGTACTGCGGTGGCTCGGGGAAGCACGCGCCGCCGTCCTGGCGCAGCACCATCGGCGCGGGATGGCCGAAGTTGAGGAGGGTCGCGCCGCGCTCCTCGCTGATCTCGGCGATGATCGCGGTGACGAATTTCTCGCCGCTCAGCGCCCGGTCGGCGGCCCGCTGCACCCGCTCGCCGACGCCCGTCAGATCCCGTTCGTCGTGCGCGGCCTCACGGAAGGCGCCGAGCACCACGGCGGCGGTCTCCACCGCTTCGAGGCCCTTGCCCTGCACATCGCCGATGATCACCCGCACGCCGACCGGCGACGCGACGACCTCGTACAGATCGCCGCCTATGCGCGCCTCGGCGACGGCGGAGGTGTACGACACGGCCGTGCGCAGATGGCCCGCGCTGCGCGGTACGGGGCGCAGCAGGACCCGCTGGGCGACCTCCGCGATCGACCGTACGTTGGCGAATTCGGTCTCGCGGCGCTGGCGCATCACGGCGGCGATCACTCCGGCGACCGTCACGCCGATCACCGAGGCGAGGGCGCTGAAACCGCGCCGCTCCTCGAACAGGCCGTCGTAGACGCCCAGGGCGCACACGAGCGCGACGGCCAGGGCCCCGACCAGGGCGGTCCGCCGCCAGCCGCCGACCAGACCGGAGAAGGCGGGGCCGAGCGAGACCAGCGGCAGCAGGCCGACACTGGTCCCGACGCTCACGTCCACCACGGCGACCACGGCCATGAACACGTAGGGCAGCGCGGTGAGCACCGGAGGTGTCCGCCCGGCGACCGACACCTGCGGCGAGAGGTCGGGGTGGGGCGTCGGGAGGCGGCGGCCGAAGGATATTCGTCGTGTCACGGCCACCTCCCTCTCCCCGGCTCAGGCTAGGCAGATGATCCGGGGCCGGAGGAACACACCCTACTCATTGTCACCTGTTCAGGGGACAACTCGCACCTGTGAACACCCTGAGATCTCCCCTCCCTCCCTTCCGGCGCGTCGCAGGTCGGTGCGGGTCCGGGGCGGCGCCCACGGGCTGAGCGGAGGGCTCCCCGGCTCAGGCGGAGGTCTCCAGCAGCCGCCGCAGATCCTCGGCCATCCGCAGCGCCGCCGCGCGCCCGTCACCGCCGAGCGAGCCGCTGTCGGCGGGCCGCGCGCGGTCCACGACCACCCGCAGCGCCGCCGCCGCGTGCCGGGCGAAGAGCGCCAGCAGATCCAGTTCGTCCAGGCTCGACCTGGACTGCGGCACGGGATCGAGGACTTCCAGCACCCCCAGCACCCGGTCACCATGCGTCAGCGGCGCGGCCATCAGCGAATCGGGCACGTACTCCGTGGACTCCGCGAAGTCCCGGTCGAAGGACGCGCTGTGCGACAGGTCGTCCACCACCATCGGCTCACCCGAGGAGACCACCCATCCCGCGATCCCGCTCTCGGCCGGGAAACGCCGCCCCACCAGGAAGCTCTCGCCCTGGCCCGAGACGGCCTGGAAGACCAGCTCGTGGCTCGACTCGTCCAGCAGGAACACCGAACTGGCCTGGGCGCCGAAGATGGCCCGTGCCGTGTCGACCACCGACTGCATCAACTCCTGCGACAGCGGATCCGTCGCTGTGTTGCTCTGTGTCACGAAGCACCCCTGATGCCCAGTTGGACGTTGGCCGCGGAAAGGTAGAGCGCGTTCTTGAGCTGGAAGGTCGTCATCCGGCGGTGCCGGGACAGAATGCGGGCGCAGAGCCCGGCGATGTACGGCGTGGCGAAGCTGTTGCCCGTCGTCCTGATCGTCGCCCCGCCGAGCCAGGCCACCTGGACGTTCTGGCCCGGCGCGAAGAACTCGACCGGCGGGCTCGGGTTGTACAGGTGCAGATCGGGATCGTCCTCCTGGTGGCTGCCCACCGAGATCACCGAGGCGAAGCGCCACGGGTAGCTCTCCACCGGAGTGTTGTGCGCGGAGGCGACGATCGCCGTCCCCCGGAAGTACGCCTCGTCGGCGAGGACCCGCAACTCCTCGGCGAACTGCGGCCTCGTCGTGGACAGGCTGAGATTGATCACGTCGAAGCCCTGCCGGATCGCCCAGCGCAGTCCCGCGAGCAGGACGTCGCCGGTCCCGCCGAACCCCTTGCCGAGCACCTGCACGCTGTACAGCTCGCAATCCGGCGCGGTCCTGCGGATGATGCCCGCGCAGGCCGTGCCGTGCCCGCAGGTGTCGGTCGCCGTCGTCTCGACCACGCTGGTGCCCGTCTCGTCCTTGCGCACCGTCCACGCGCCGTCGACCGGGCCGATCAGCGGATGGCCGTCCTCGACACCCGAGTCCACCACGCACACCCGCACCCCGGCGCCGCGCGCGTCGTCCCAGCTCCGGTCGAGCGCGGGCAGCTCGCCGTCGGCGGTGATCAGCACGTCCTCGGGGCGCTTGCCGCGCAGCGTCCAGGTGAGTCCGGGGCCGGCGCCGTGTTCGGCGGTTTTCATCAGCAGCCTTTCGCGTTCTGGCGTTGTCGCCTTCCGATGCGGTGGTGGCCCGAGAGGCCGGGGTGGGAGCGGACGGGCGCCGGTCGGCGCCCGCGGCTCCGGTGCCCCCGGTCCTGGCGCCTCACGGCGGACCCTCCCGCCATCGCACGGCGCGGCGCGCCCCCGGCACATGGCCCTTGGCGCCGAAGTGCCGGGCGGCCTGCGCGGCGGCGCTCGCGGACTCCTTGGTACGGCCCGCCAGGCGCAGCACGTCGGCCCGGTCGAGCCAGGCCACCGCCAGGACGACGGGCGAGTCGGTGCCGGACGCGGTCCGCACCGCCCGCTCCGCCAGCGGTGCGGCCTCCTCGGCCGCGCCGCGCGCCGCGGCGATCCTGGCCAGCAGCCCGTCGAGGTCGGCGGCGTCCGAGGCGGCGAGTGCCGTGTGTCCGGGGTCCGGCGCGGTGGCCAGCCTGGCCGCGGCCTCGTCGTGACGGCCCGCGTCCACCAGCAGCCGCGCCGCGTCCCTGGCCACCGCGTCCCGCAGGGCCTCGGCCTGCAACTCCCGTGCGGCGCCGTCCGCTTCGTCCAGCAGACCGAGCGCCCGGCTCCCGTCGCCCGCCAGCGTCGCCACCGCCGCGGCGAACAGCGGCAGCACCACCCGGCCCTCGGCGTAACCGAGTTCACCGGCCAGCCGCTCCGCCCCGGCGAGACAGGCGTGCGCGTCGTCCCAGCGCTCCTGGAGCGCGAACAGCACGGCCAGCGGGCAGTTGAGGGTCAGCCGTACGGTGGGGCGACGGTCGCCGTGCTCCGCCAGCAGGCGGCGACTGCGCGAGACCGCCGAGGGGACCGGCTCGGGCCCGCGCCACAGCGAGACGCCGATCGCGCCCAGCGCCAGGGCCCGTTCGGGCTCGGCGCCCGAGCGGCGCGCGTGGTCCAGGGCGCGGGAGAGCAGGACATCGGCCTCGCCGTGCCTGCCGTGCAACTGCCGCTCCTGCGCCAGCCGGATGCACGCCCGTGCCTGCCCGAGGTCGTCGCCCGCGCTCTCGAAGACCGGCAGCGTCCGCTGGGCGACGCTCCCCGCGCTGCTCCCGTCGGGGGCCGCCGACACCGCGGCCAGGGCGAGGTCGGCGTGCGCGGCCTCCACAGGCCGCACCGCGTCCCCCGGCGTGGCGTCCGCGGCGGCGAGCACGCGCAGCAGCAGCGCCCGGCCCTCGTCCGTCCGCCCGGTCGCCAGCAGCACGTCACCGAACCGCCGGGCCGCCGCGGCCCACTCCGGCTCGCCCTCGACGGTCAGCTCCACCGCCCGCTCCAGCAGCCCGCCCGCCCACGCGAGATCCGAGCGCGCGAGCGCCCTGGAACCGCCCTCGATCAGCAACGCGGCGGCCCGCAGGCGCAGTTCGTCCGTCTGCGGACCGAGCGTGCCCAACTCGGCGCGGTAGCGGTAGGCGCGCTCCAGGTGACCCGCCACGGCGGCGGCATCCTCGGCGCCGCGCGTACCGGGAGCCCCACCGCCGAACAGGACACCGCCGTACGGGGCGGCGCCTTCCCCCGCGCTCCCCGCCGCCGGGCCGCCGCCCGCCAGCCGCGCGGACAGCGCCGCCGCGGCCCGCTCGTGCCGCTCCGCCCTCGTCCGCTTGGCCATCGACTGATACGTGACCTCGTGCACGAGACCGCTGCTGAAGCGCAGCCGGTACGGGGAAGGCCCCTGCCGGTCCGCGGGCCGCAGCAGGCGGTGACTGCTGAGCATGCCGAGCGCCGCGCCGACCGCGCCGTCCAGCGCCGGGCCGCCGGACCCGGTCTCCGCCGAGGGCGGGTCCGCGTCGTGCAGCGCGCCGCCGGGCGCGCCTTCCCGGTCCCCGCCCACCAATTCGGCCACCTCGTCGGCGCTGAACTCCCGTCCCACCACGGCCGCGATGTCCAGCGCCGCGCGCTCCGCCCGGCCGAGCGCCCCGATCCGGGCGCCGAGCAGCGCCTGCAAGGTGGTCGGCACATCGCCTCCGCCGTCGGGGCGGTAGCCGGACTCGGGCTGCGCGAGAGCGGCGATGAGCTGTTCCAGATAGAACGGATTGCCGCCCGCGGACTCCAGCACCTGCGGCGGCACGCCCGTACCCCCCTCATGGGACGGCGCCCCGCCGTCCCAGTGCGCCCCGACCTCGGTCAGCGCCTCGGCCACCGCCTCGGCCTCCGTCGCCGTCAGACCGGGCAGCGTCAAGGAGAGCGAGCGCGGGCCGCCCTCGCCCCAGCCGGCGCCGCGGTCGAGCAGATCGGGGCGGGCCGCGCAGACGAACAGGACAGCGGACGCGGTGAGTTCGGCGCTGAGCGCGCTGACCATCGTCAGCAGCGGGTCGCTCGCCCACTGGAGGTCGTCCAGCACCAGCACGACCGGCCGCCTGCGCGCGAGCGCGGCCAGCAGACCGGTCAGCGCCGCGCAGGTGTCGTCGGTCGACGGATTCGGTGTGCCGTCCTCCAGCAGCCCGGCCGACAGTACGGCCAGCGCCGCGTCGATCTCCTGGCGCTCGGGCGAGGGCTCTCCCGCGCGCGCCGGGGACTGGGCGATCTCCGGGAAGGCGTCCAGGAGTTGGCTCACGGCGTCGGCCAGCGGCGCCAGGCTGCCGCGTTCACCGTACGTGCGGCAGCGGCCCGAGCCGTAGCGGAAGGCGCGGCCCGACCGTTTGCGCCACTCGTGGATCAGCCGGGTCTTGCCCATCCCGGCCTCACCGAGGACCGTCACCAGATTCGGGCCGCGCCCGGCGCGGTCCGCGACGGCGCGGAACGTCGCCCACAGAGCGTCCAGTTCACGGTCCCGGCCGACGAAGGGCACATCGAAGCGGCGGGTCAGCTCCGGCTCCTCCTCGACCACGTCCAGCAGCCGGTAGGCGGTGACCGCGTCCTCCTTGCCCTTCAACCGCAAAGGGCCGACGCGCTCGGTGACCGCTGTCGCCGCCGCGGCCCTGCGGCTCTCGGGACCGATCAGGACCTCGCCCTCACCGGCGTTCTGCTCCAGCCGGGCCGCGACGTTCACCGTCTCGCCCGACACCAGCGCCTGACGGGACGACACATCCGAGGCCGTCACCACCGGGCCGGTGTTGATGCCGATCCGGACACCGATCCGAATGCCGAGCGTCGGCTCCAACTCCGTTTCGTTGAGCCGCTGTATGGCGTCGAGCATCGCCAGGCCCGCGGCCAGCGCCCGCGCCGCGTCGTCCTCGTGCGTCACCGGCACGCCGAAGACGGCCATCACCGCGTCGCCGATGAACTTCTCGACCGTGCCGCCGAACTGCTCCAGGCACTCGCGCATCAGGTCGAAATAGCGCAGCACCACCGTGCGCAGCGTCTCCGGGTCGAGCACACCGGACAGCGCCGTCGACCCGACGAGGTCGCAGAAGACGACGGAGACGACCTTGCGCTCCTCGACCGCCGTCACGGGTGCGGGGGAGTCGGCCGGTGTGCCGCAGGACGGGCAGAAGCGCGCGTCCTGCGGCAGGTCGCCGTCGCACGAGGCGCAGCGCGTGGTCATCTCGTCTCCCCGTCCCTTCCCCGTGTCTTCCCGATGGTGTGGACCCCGGTCGCGGGGAGATGTCAGAAGAGCGCCCCGCCGGCGATCTCGCTGTGGGCCTGCACCTCGGGACCCACCTCGTCCAGCCGGGCCTTGATGTCGAGCATCATCGACAGCTCCTGACTGCTCAGCCCGCGCAGCACCTCGCGCTGTTCGTCGGTGAGTTCGCCGACGCCGAAGCCGTGCGACTCCAGCACCACCAGCGCGTCGTCGGCTCCGTCGCCTGCCCGCTCCGCGCTCTCCCCGCCCCGCGCCGCCGTGTCACTCATGAGGTGTACGTCCCTTCCCTGAGGTGTTCCGGCTCCGCTGTCCGGCCGATGCGCGCGAAAAGCTCCACAAGTCCGTCCACGGTGTGCAGCGCGCTCATCACGACCGCGCGTACCTGGGCCTGGTCCAACGGCAGCGCGTCGAGCAGCGCGAAGAGCGCGGCGGTGTGCCCGGTGTCCAGTTCGGCGTGGCCGCGTACCGTGCGCAGCGCCGCCTCCGGCACACCCGCGGCGGCGATCCGGTCCGCCAGCCAGGGCGCGGGCGCGTTGCTCTCCAGCACCGCGATGTAGCCGAGCAGCGCTACCGGATGGTGGTGCTCGATCCAGTAGTACTGTGCGCCCGCCAGGCGCGCGACGGCGGATATGGGCTGCTCGGCGAGGACCGCCGCTGGTTCCCCGCCCAGCGCGGTGATGTCACCGAGCAGCCAGTCGTCGTGGCCGCGCTCCTCCTCGATGTGCTCCCGCAGATAGTCCGTGAGCGGCTCGCACAACGGGTCGCGCGGGCCGAATTCCGCCAGCCGCGCCACCGCCCGTTCCATCAGGGGCACCGAGGCGCGGACGACTCCGTGCATCGCCGTCAGATACGTGGCGTAGCGTGCGGCGAGTCCGGGCGGTCGCCACACGGCCGCGGTCGTCGCCCGCACGGCGGGGGCCGTCAGCAGCAGCCGGACCCGCAGCGCGGCGCCCGCGCCCGCCGTACCGACCGTGGTCATCGCCGCGCTCCGGGCAGGTCGACCAGGTCCGCGTAGGGCGCGCAGCCGTGCCGCCGCACCAGCGTGGCCGCGCCCGCCTCGACCTGGCCGCGGGCCGCGTACCGGTCGAGCAGCGCCCCCACGGGCCCGCTGGCCGCCGCACTCGCCGCGGCCAGCGCCTCCGGATGGTCACCGAGTGCCCGGCAGCCCGCGCAGTAGTCGGGGCGCGCGGCCGCCTGCTCCGCGCCGCCGTACCGGTGCAGGAGGTGGGCCGGGCCGACCGTCCTGATCATCCGCAGGACCGGAGAGGTACGCGCCCGTACGGCGACCGACTGCCAGTCGTCGGTGGCGATGTGACCGAGCGTCAGGTGACGCGGGGCGGGCCTGCGGTCGACGACCCGCTGATTGCAGCAGGCGACCACCGTGCCGTCGGCGGCCACCACCGGCCACGCGGCCATCGAGCACGGCAGCGCCCGCTCGGGGTCGGGCGCCGCGGTACCGGGCAGCGCCGTGTTCGCGGCGGCCCAGGACGCGGCGCGTCCCACCCGGCGCAGGGAGTTGACGAGCATCGGGACGCGGTCGCCGAAGGTACGGCGGATGTCGGCGGTGACGTCCGCGAGGTACGGGTCGTCGGGGCCAGCGCCGACCAGGTGGAAACTGGTGGCCACTCCGGCGTCCAACACCCGCCGGATCAGGCCGAATACGGACCTGCGGTCGACCTCGCGCTCATGGAAGGCGTCAAGGCTCACCGAGAAGTGGTCGACGGAGGTGACGGCCCGCCAGATCCGCTCGGGAACAGGCGCGGGAACAGGCACGGAATCGGGCACGGGAGCGGGCAGCGGGTCGGCGCCGGAGGCGAGGTGTCCCGCGCCGTGGTCCGCCCGGCCGACGAAGAAGGCGCCGGTCAGCAGCGCCGTCCTGGTGCCCGCCGCGCGCGCCGTGGCGGCGAGGTCGGTGACCAACTCGGGCCGCAGCAAGGGCTCGCCGCCGGTCATCATCAGCACCGCAGGGTGCTCGGCCGGGGTGAAGGTGGAGACGAAGGCGCGCAGCCGGTCCGCGTCCGGCTCGTCCGCGGCCATCGTGGCGGCGGTCGAGCAGTGCGCGCAGTGCAGGGGGCAGCGGCCGGTGACGGTCAGGAGCAGTCCCGCGCCGGGTTCGGGGCGCAGCGTCATGAGTTCGGCGAGTTCCATCGCGTGCTCCCTTCCTCGTCCACCGAAGTCTCGGCGGGGCCGGTTCGAGGTCGGGGTCATGGACGGTTGGGAAACGGTAAATCCGCAGCTCACCGGCGCGCCTGGTGGCGTGTTCCGTCGCGTGTGCCCTGCGCCGAAGGCTCCTCAGGCGGTGGCCCGGGGGAGTGGCCGCATCCCCAGGAGGGATTGTTCACGCGCGTAGACTCTTGTCAGGCGCGGGAGTTCGTACCGCGCGGCGTGCGCGGTGACCTCGCTGTCCGGGGCGAGCAGCGCGCCCGCGTCGAGCAGGGACTCCAGTCGGCGCAGCGCGTCGTCCTGGCCGCAGGTGAGCGCCGCCGCGGCCTGCCGCAGCGTGAAGGGCCCCTCCGGCAGGTGTCCCAGCAGACACAGCGTGGTCCGGTCCGCCGCCGACAGGTCCCGCCACCCGCTCGCCAGCCGCGGCCGTACATCCGTGTCGCCCGCGACCAGTTCGTCCAGTACGGTCCTGCCGTCGGCCAGCCGCGCCGCGTACTCGCCGAGGGGCAGATGGCGTCGTACCGCGAGCTTCAGACCGCTGACCCGGACCGCGAGCGGCAGCAGGCCGGTCGCGGTGACGATGCGCCGGGCCGCCTCCGGACAGGCCCGCAGCCGCTCGTGGCCCACGATCCGGCCGAGCAGTTCGAGGCTCTCGCCGAGGTCGAAGGGCGCCAGTTCCAGCCGGTCGGCGGAGACCAGTCCGGCCAACTGCGCGCGGGAGGTCACCAGTACGGCGCTGCCGCCGGAGTCCGGCACCAGCGGCCGTACGGACGCCTCGTCGGCCGCGTCGTCCAGCACCAGCAGGATCCGGCGCGGCCCGAGCCAGTCGCGCCACGCGGCGGCGGCCTCCTCGGCGTCCTCCGACCCGTCGTCGACGGCCGCCGCCCGCTGCCCGGGGAGGTCCGCCATCCGGGCCAGCTCGGCGACCACCGAGGCGGCCGAACGCGGACGCCCGGCCGCGTCGCGCATCCGGATCAGTACGCGGCCGTCGGGGAACTCCGCGGCGAGCCGGTGCGCGGTGTGCACCGCCAGCGCGGTCTTACCGGTGCCGACCGGCCCGGTGACGACCGCCAGATGCCGGTCACTGCCCAACAGCTTGAGCAGAAAGCGCAGTTGGCGTTCGCGGCCGGTGAAGTCGGCCAGGTCCTGGGGGAGCAGGGCGCCGAGGACTCCGCAGGAGCGCCGCGCCGCGGCCCGCGCGCCGGACGGAGCGAAGGGGCCGCCGGGCTCCTGCGGGCCGCCGTCGAGCATCGAGCGGTACAGCGTCTCCAGTGCGGGGCTCGGCTGGAGCCCGTACTCGACGGCGAGCAGCCGGCGCAGCCCCTCGTACGCGGCCAGGGCCTCCGTCTGCCGCCCCTGGTCGAACAGCGCGTTCATCTGGACGGCCCTGAGCCGTTCGCGCTCGGGGTGACGCTCCACCAGATCGGCGACGGTGTCGGCGACTTCGGTGGCCCGGCCCAGCCGCAACTCGGCCTCAGCCCAGTCCTCGTAGACCTGGAGGTAGCGGCTGTCGAGCCGCTCCGCCTCGGATCTGACGGTGGGGGAGAATCTCAGGTCGTGCAGCGGCGGCCCCTGCCGCAGCCCCATCGCCTCGCGCAGCATCCGGGACGCCGGGCCGAACGCGCCCTGCCCGGCGGCCTCGCGGGCGGATCTGGCCAGGCCCTGAAAGCGCAGCGAGTCCAACTCGTCGTCGCGCACCCGCAGCAGGTAGCCGCCCGGGTGGTGCTCGAGCCGGTCGCCCGCTCCCGCGCGGTCGAGGAGTTTGCGCAGTGCGGAGACGTACACCTGGATGTTCTTGCGCGCGGTGCGCGGCGGATTGCCGTCCCACAAGGTGTCCGTCAACAAGGCCAGCGAGACCGGGGTGTTGGGGCGGCACAGCAGCATGGCCAGGAGCAGCCGCTGTTTGAGCGGGCCGAGCGGGAAGGGGCCTTCGGCCGTGCCGACGGACAGCGGGCCGAGGACGGAGAGCCGCAGGCTGACGTGCGCTGGTTCGGCCATATCCGGTTTCACCTTTCCCGCCCGTTGATCCGGAGATGGGATCGTGAGCTGAGATGAATGACATCAGGCAGACGACTTATATCAGATGATGTGCCTGTGGCGAACCGGCAATGCGGGGACTGCTGGTGAGAGTTCGGACCAACCCCGCATCACCTGGGACGATACCGCGCTTATACCGCGGCTTCACCGGTTCCGAAACGGCCGGTCCTAGCTTCTGAGGTGTTCCCACCACCTGCTCGTACCCCGCCCAGAAGAGGAGACGATCATGGCTGATTCCGTCGAGCCCACCAACGAGGACATCGCGGAGACCCCCGAGAACGAGGTCGAGGCGCACGCCGAATCCCCCCTGGACCTCCAGGAGATGGGCGTGAGCAAGCCCGACCAGGGCGAGGGTGTGCTGGGCGGCCTCCAGGCCCCGGGCAGCACGGTCAGCCTGGCCGCCTGCGCCTGACCGAGCTGGGTGGGTGGCGCGTCCTCGTGGACGCGCCACCCACACGTCTTTCCCGCTCGCGTTGTCCTCCGGGGCGGCCCTTCCGACACCTGAGAACCGACAGGAGACGACCATGAGTGATTCCGCCGAATCCGCCGCCGAGGAGAACGCGCCCGAAGGCGCGGACGCAGGCGAGGGCGAATTCGAGGTGGAGGCGCACGCCGAATCCCCCCTGAGCCTCCAGGAGATGGACCCCACGACGTCGGTGATCAGCAGCCCCGTCGCGTCGATGAGCGCGACCAGCGTCGTCGTCTGCTGCTGAGCCGCCGCCCCCTCGCGTCCCACATCGGAGAGGCCCATGATCCCCTTCCCGTTCGTCGTGGCGGACAGAGAGTTCTACGCGCCGCTGGAGACCACCCGTGACCGCGGTGAGATCTACCGGCCCGGGCCGGTACCGGACGGGTGGACCGAGACCCCGTCGGGGATCTGGACCATGTGGCACCAGGGCAAGCAGCTCCGCGGTGTCGAGGACGGCTGGAAGGTGCACGTGTCCGCGCGGCCCGACCGCCTGCCGTACGTCCTCGACACCGTCGCGGCCGTCTGCTTCGAGCAGGACGTCGCCTTCAAGCACCTCGCCGGCAGGCTCTTCTACTGGTGGACCCACCACAAGCAGGCCGCCAGGCAGCAGAGCGGGAAGTTCATCGCCGCGTATCCCACCAGCGTCGCCGCGGCCCGTGACCTCATGGAACGGCTGCGCACCGAACTGGCCGACGAGGAAGGCCCGTTCATCCTCACCGACAGGCGGTACCGGGACTCGCGCACGGTCCACTACCGCTACGGGGCCTTCGCCCCGCGCGAGCGCGTCAACGCCGACGGCACCCACACCCTGCTCGTCCGCGGCACCGACGGCGAGTTGGAGGAGGACCGCAGGGGCTTCTCCTTCTACCTCCCGGCGGGCATGACCGACCCCTTCGTCGAGACGCGCCCGGCGCCGAAGTCCCCGGCCGAGCCCGCTGCCGCGTCCGCCGAAAAAGCCGTCGCGAAGGCCGGGGCGGAGGCGGGCGCCAATGCCGCCGCCGATGCCGCCGCCGATTCCGTGGACGAGCCCGCCGCCGGGGGAGGCGGGCCGATCGTCTTCCACGGATTCGCCTTCGAAGACGCGCTCCAGTTCACCAACTCCGGCGGCGCCTACCTGGGACGGGAGACGGCCACCGGCCGCAAGGTCTTCATCAAGGAGGCGCGCGCGCACACCGGCGTGGCGATGGGCGATACCACCGCACCCGACCAACTCCGCTCCGAATGGCAGACGTTGACCGCGCTGCACGAAACGGCGCCCGGCCTCGCCCCGGAGCCGCTCGCCTACTTCCGCGAGTGGGAGCACGACTTCCTCGTCACCGAGTTCATCGAGGGCACGACGCTCCAGCGCTGGATGGTCGCCAACCAGGTCATGCTCGGCGTCGACCGCGGATCCGAAGCGGCCGGGGACTACTACGGCCGGTGCGAGAAGCTGTTCGCGGAGATCGAGAGCACGCTGCACCGGCTGCACACGGCCGGCTACCTCTTCGTCGACGTCAGCCCCGGCAATGTGATGGTCACCGAGGACGACGGCATCCGACTGGTCGACTTCGAGGCCGCCCAGCGCCTGGACAGCGACGACACTCCGGTGATGGGCACGCCCGGCTACACCCCGCCCGCCGAACTCGTCGGCGACGATCCGCTGATCCACGACAAGTACGGCCTGGCCGGCCTCGCCCTGCTGCTCATCGGGCCCTTCCACCAGGTGGCGCAGCGCAATCCCGACACCCTCGCGCACCTGCGCCGCGAACTGCTGGAGCGGGCGCCGCTGCCGGAGCCGCTGTGGCAGCGGGCCGTCGCGTATCACCGGCCGCGGCCCGCGGCGGAGGGCGTCACCCCCATCCCGACGCCCGAGGAAGTCGCCGCGGACCCGCTGCGGCACCTGGCCGACCTGCGCGACCGTACCGCCGACGCCATGGTGGCCATGGCCGACCCGGCCCACCCCGACCGGGTGTTCCCCACCATCGCCGAGGGCTACCAGAGCAACACCCAGTGCCTGGCCTTCGGCACCGCGGGCGTCGTGCACGCCCTGACCCGGGCGGGCCGCGCACTGCCGGACGGCGTGCTGGAGCGGCTGCGGCACGACGCGCTCGGCGGCGTCGGGAAACTGCCCCCGGGGCTGTTCGCGGGCACCGCGGGCATCGCATGGGTGCTCGCCGACCAGGGGATGCTGGACGAGGCGAGGGATCTGCTCACCGCCGCCGACCGCCACCCCATCATCGCCTCCGGAGCGTCGGCGACCCTCTACGGCGGCACCTCGGGGGTCGCGCTCACCCACCTGGCGATGTACGGCCACACCCGCGACGAGCACCACATCGACCGGGCCCTGGAGCTGACGGCGGCGCTGCCGGCCGACGCCGACCTCACCCCGTACCTCGGCGCCAACGACGCCACCGGCCTCGTGCACGGCCGCACCGGGATCGCGCTGCTGCTCCAGCAGCTCGCCGCCGTGACCGGCGCGGACGACGAACTCGCGCGCGGCGTACGGCTGTTGCACGCCGAGCTGGACCGTGCCACCGAGCCGGACTCGCCGGGTCTCGCCTTTCCCATCTCGGCCACCGACAACCGCAGCCTGCCCTACCTCTACTGCGGCTCCGCCTCGATGGCGCACACCGTCACCCGCTACACGCGGTCGGTGGACGACGAACGGCTCGCCGACGCGCTGCCCCGGCTGCTGACCTCGACGCGCACCACCTACACCGTGATGTCGGGGCTGTGGCAGGGACTGTCCGGCCTCGGCCTCGGTCTCGCGGAGTACGGGCGGCTGACCGGTGACGGCCGGGGCCGGGACGACGCGATCCGTGCGGCGTGCGGCCTGTTCAAATTCGCGGTGCCGCACGAGACCGGTATCCGTTTCCTCGGCGACCAGCTCATGCGGTTCAGCGCCGATCTGTGGAGCGGTTCGGCAGGGGTGCTGCTGTTCCTGTCGCAACTCCTCGCCCCCGCGCCCGACCCGCTGTTCACCGTGGACGCACTCGCCGGCGCGTACTCCCGTTCCGTCGCGGCCCGTTGAGGTGAACTGATGAGCCACCAGGAAATCGCCGAGCCGGCGCAGGCGCCCGAGAGCGCCGGCCCGGGGGACCCGGGCAACGCCGTCGGACGTGACGTCAGTCTCTACTGGTGCGGGCAGACGGCCTCCGCCTTCGGCTCGACCTTCACCGCCATCGCGCTGCCCGTCGTGGCCGTCGTGCACCTCCACGCCTCGCCGGGCGCCATCGGCCTGATCAGCGCCGCCACGACCGCGCCGATCCTGCTGCTCGGCTTCCCCGCGGGCGCGCTCGCCGACCGCATCGCCCATCCTCGCCGCACGCTCGTCCTGCTGGACCTGATCTGCGCGGCGGCCATCGGCGTGGTCGCGCTGGGCCTGGCCGTCGGCGCCATCTCGCTGCTGTGGCTCGGCCTGCTCTGCGTGATCATGGGGGCCTCGTCCACCCTGTCCGCGGCCGTCTACTTCCTGCACCTGCGCCAACTCGTCGGCCCCGAAGGCATCGGCGGTGCGCGCGCCAGACTCCAGGCAGGACAGTACGGCGCCGCGCTCGTCGGACGCCTGCTGGCCGGTCCCGCCATCGCGGTGCTGGGCGCCGCCGCCGCGCTGTCGGTCGACGTGGCGAGCTATCTGCTCAGCGCGACCGCGCTGATGACGATGCGCTCACCCGACATCGTGCCGCGCGGGCCCGCACCGTCGGTCCTCACCATGATGCGCGGCGCCATGGCGGGCATGCGGGTCTTCACCGGTGACGCCTTCCACCGCGCGCTGGGCCTGTTCATCGTGGTGCCCGCCGCGACGATGGCGGGCGTGACCGCCCTCACCGGCCCGTTCCTGCTGCGGGTGATCCATCTGCCGACCGCCGCCTACGGTTCCCTGTTCGCGCTCTCGGGGCTGATGGGCCTGGGCGGTTCCGCCGTCGCCGCACGGCTGCTCGCGCCGGGCCGCGACCCCCGGCGGGTGATGCTGATGTCGTTCACCGGCGCGGTGGTGTGCAGCCTGCTGCTGCCGCTGGCGGCGGGACCGCTGCCCCTCGCCGCCTTCTGCGCCGCGATGGGCATCGGGCTGCCCGTCTTCTTCGGCGCCGTCGCCAATGTGGCCGTCAGTTCCGTGCTCGTCGCCGACATGTCGGAGGACACCCTCGGCCGTGCGATGGCCGCGCTCCAGGTGTGCCTGGCGGGGGCGGGCCTGATCGGGGCGGTGGGATGCGGTCTGCTCGGTGACCTGGTCGGGGTACGCGGCGCGCTGTGGGTCATGGGGCTGACCGCCCTCGGCTGCGTGGCCCTGAGTCTGCCGTCCGCGCTGCGCGCCGCACGGCGGTCCCACGACGCGGCGCAGCCGTCACCGGCCTCCGTTTGACCCAAGACCCCGTCGCCGTCCGGCGGCGGACCACCGGAAATCCCATGGACGAGAGACGAGGAAACACCCATGAACGAGGTGCTCAGGCTCCAGGCGCTGGGGAGCGAGAAGGACCAGGGCAAGGCGAATCTCCAGCCGATCAGCGTGGCCGGCAGCACGCTCAGCGTGGTGTGCGGATGGGACTGCGTCTGGGGCAGTTCCCTGCGCATCGCGCAGGAGCCGCAGGGCCCCGGCCTGCTGAACCCGGCCTGACCGACCCGCCCGACCGCACCGGTCGGGCGACAACTCCCTTGCCTCTTAGGCCAATCGGCGGCGGTGTCCGGCACGACGGACACCGCCGCCGCCGTATGGGCGCACGCAAGCGGACCATTCCGGCGGCTGTGTGTACCAGCTAGGATGAAGCCGGACACGGGACGAACCCATACTGGCTGCACCGACGAAGGGGAGGCGGGCGATGGGCGAGAATGAGTCGCGGGCCCCCTCCGTGGCGACGCTGGCCGACAAGATCGACGCGCTGTTCCGGGTCGTGCGACGGCCCAACCGTGAGCCGTACAGCCATGAAGAGGTCGCCCGCGCCTGCCGCGAGGCCACCGGCGAGAGCTTCTCCGCGACCTACCTGTGGCAGTTGCGCACGGGCCGTCGCGACAATCCCACCAAGCGTCATCTCGAAGCCCTGGCACAGTTCTTCGACGTGCCGGTCGGATACTTCTTCGACGACGAGCAGGGCGCCGCCATCGCCAAGGAGCTTGAGCTGCTCGGCGCGCTGCGCGACGCGGGCGTCCGCAGCATGGCCCTGCGCGCGGTCAACCTCTCCCCTGAGGGCGCGGCCACGATCAGCGACATGATCGATGTGCTCGCCCGCAGGGAGCGTGGCTCTCCCAGCCGCGAACCCTGACAGCGCCTGAAGTGCACGCAGCGCTTGAAGTGCGCGAACTCTTCGGTGAGATCTCGCGGTTCCACCCGGCGGACAAGGGGACAGCGTGTGAGACGTGTGCGACGTGACCGGAGCCGAGCTCTGTGGCACAGATGTCAGCGGACGGTCGACGGGCTCGACCTGCCCAATCCGTTCGACGCGACGGTCTTCATCGGGATGCTCGCGGTCGCCCGCGGCCGTCCGATCGAACTCGTGCCCGTCTCCTCCCGGCCCCACACACCGTGCGGCCTGCTGGTGACCACCGACCACGGCGACTGCATCCTCTACGCCGCCGACACCAGCGCGCTGCACCAGCAGCACATCCTGCTGCACGAGGCGGCCCACCTGGTCTGCGGCCACCACGAGACCGCGCCCGCGGCGTCGGCCGCCGCCCAGGTCCTGTTACCGCACTTATCGTCGTCCCTGGTCCAGCGGGTACTCGGCCGCAGTGTCTACACCGAACCGCAGGAGCAGGAAGCCGAGTTGGTCGCTTCGCTGATCCTGACCCGTACCGCCCGTCCGTTGGGGAACACCGTCCCCGTGCCGCCGCCGCATCCGCAACGAACGCGTCTGGACAGGTTGTTCGGCATACCGGAGGACCGCGCGTCGGGCCGCCGTGATGGCTGATCTCCTGTCGTTCGTCTCCGCCGCGTTCTTCCTGGTCTTCGGTGTCCACCGGCTGGTGATCACCCGCCGGCCGTGGTCCGATTCCGCGCAGCGCTACGTCTACGGCTTCGCGCTGTGCCTGGGCTCGGGCATGCTGTTCAACACCCCCGCCCTCACAAAGGCGTTGTCCTCCGACACGACCTTCGACAACCTGGTCAACCTGGGCATCCACGACGTGAAGATGGTCGGTTTCGCCTTCCTCGTCCTGGTGGCGTACGCGCTCAAGTCCCCTGCGGCGGCGGCCCCGCGTGCGGTGCGCCTCCAGATGTGGGCGGCCGGTGCGGTACTGGCCGTCTCCACCGCGCTCTACCTGGTGGCCGACCCCGCCATCGCGGGCGACACGCTGACCGTCTCGTCCGGCCACCGGTGGGCCCTGGCGTCGTACAACGCGCTCTTCGCCCTCTACGGTTCGTGGTGTCTGGCCGTCCTGGCCAGGGAACTCGCCGACCACGCCGCTCGGACCGCCCCCGGGCTGCTGCGTACGGGACTGCGGCTGATGCTGCTCGCCGCCGCGGTCGGCGCGGTGTGGACGCTGTGGGCGCTGGACGACGTCATCGCGGACCTGAGCACCGGCAGCCAAGGCGTCGCCGAGGACGTGGTCTCCTCCGTGCTCGGCGCGGTCACCGCGGCGCTCGCCACCGGAGGGGCCACCACCACGCTGTGGGTCGGCGCTCTCGGCGCCCCCATGCGGTGGCTGCGCGCGTACCGCAGCCACCGGGCGCTGGAGCCGCTGTGGTCGGCGCTGCACAGCGAACTGCCCGAGATCGCCCTCGACCCGTCGGCCGCCGACCGCCGACCGGGCCTGCGGCAGGCCGAATTCGCCCTCTACCGCAGGGTGATCGAGATCCGCGACGGCCATCTCGCGCTGCGCCCGTACTTCGAGTCCGGCGTCACGGCCTGGACCGACGGACGCGGGGGAGACGACGGAAGCGAGGGGACCGGCGGCGGCGACGCGATCGACTGGGCCGACGAGCGCGGCCGTGACCGGCGGGCCGTGCTCGAAGCGGCCACGATCGCGGCGGCGTTGGAGAACAAACGCGCCGGGCGGCTGTGCGAGGGCACCGCCGCTGAGCGGTTCGCGCCCCCCGGCCACACCCCGCCCACGGTCCCCGGCACGGTGGAGGCCGAGGCGGCCTGGCTGCTGGAGGTGACGGCCGCCTTCACCTCGTCCCCCACGGTCGCCGCCGTACGCCACCGCACCCGTACGACCGCCGCAGCCCATACGGCCGGGGTCCGCGCGTCCGAGGCCCGCATGCCCGAAGCCCGCAACGGCTGAGCCGCCCCTCAGACGTCCTGTCCCGCGACCCCGTCGGCGTCCTCCGACAGCTCGAACCACACCGTCTTGCCCTCCGACTCCGGCCGTACGCTCCACTGCTCGGACAGGATGTCGAGCAGGACGAGGCCGCGGCCCGAGGACGCCATCTCGCCCGGGGTGCGCTGGTGGGGCAGTTCGTCACCGCTGTCGGAGACCTCGACGCGCAGCGTGCGGCAGCCGGGCTCGCCCGAGATCGAGGCCATCAGGGCCGCCGTCTGGTCGGTGTGCACCAGCACGTTGCCCAGCAGCTCCGACGCGAGGAGCACGGCGGTGTCCACCTGGTCGGGCTGCGCCCAGTCGTGCAGCAGCGCCCGCAGTTCGGAGCGCGCCTCGGCCAGGCCCTCGGCCTCGTCCTGCTCGATCGTGGTCAGGATGCGCCGAACGGGTCGCACGGGGCGCTGGACGCCGGTGTCGCGGCGCAGCATGAGCAGCGCGATGTCGTCCTCGTTGCGCGGGCTCAGCCGCTCCTCGCCGTTCTCGGTCACCGGGCCGACCACGCTCTGGATCAGCCGGTCGGCCATCCCCTCCAGGTCGGAGGTCGGGCCGGGCGACAGCGCGTCCCGCACCCGGTTCCAGCCGGTGTACATGTCGTGCCCGCCGGTCTCGATGAGCCCGTCCGTGCAGAGCATCATGATCTCCCCGGCCTGGAGCTCCAGTACGTTGACCGGGTAGTCGTCCTCGTCCGGCATCAGGCCGAGCGGCAGCCCGCCCCTGATGTGCTTGATCATGCAGGTGCCGTCCGGCATGCGCAGCACGGGGTGCGGATGCCCGGCCCGCGCCACGTGCAGCGTGCCCGCCGCCGGGTCCGCCTCGATGTAGATGCAGGTCGCGAATCTGTCCCCGTCCAGCGAGGTCAGGAAGCGCGACGTCCGCGACAGCACCGCGTCCGGGCCGTGCCCCTCGGCGGCGTACGCGTGCACGGCGGTCCGCAGCTGGGCCATCAGGCTCGCCGCGTGCAGGTCGTGGCCCTGCACGTCGCCGATGACCAGTGCCAGACGGCCCGAGGGCAGGTCGATGATGTCGTACCAGTCGCCGCCCACCACCAGCCCGCCGCCGGTCGGCACGTACCGCGAGGTCACGGTCATCCCGCGGTACACCGACGCGCCCCGCCCCATGCTGCTGCGCAGCCCGCGCGACAGGGCCAGCTCCGCCTCGCCGGTGTGCGTCCGCTCCAGGGCGCGGGAGATCAGCCGGGCGAGGGTGACCAGCGTGCTGCGCGTGTCGCTGTCGAAGTCGACGTCGTCCAGGAACGCCACCAGCCACACCCCGGTGATCCGGCCCGTGCTCACTAGCGGCAGGAACGCCCACGACCTGCTGCCCTTGCGGGCCGCGAGCCGCCACGTCGTCGGAAAGCGGTCGCGGTACTCCTCGACCGTCGGCAGATACACCGGGCGGCCGGTGCGCAGCACCTCCGCCGCCGGATAGTCGGTGGTGATCGTCATACGGACGGTCCGGCTGCCGCTGGTCCGGTACCCGTACCGCCCGATCAGGTTCAGCGACCGCTCGGTGACGCCGAACAGGGCCGTGCCGTCCATCGGGAACTCCGGCGAGGTGAGCGACGCCAGAGCCATGAAGACCTCGTCCACGGAGGTCGCCTCGGCCAGGGCGCGGCCCGCCTCCAGCATCCGCACATCACGGTGCCTGCCCGCGTCGGTGGGCGCGCGGGCGGCGCCGTCCCGCTCACCGTCCTCGCCCGGCGCGGGCCTGCGGGTCCTCTCGTGCGGGCCGGTCTCGTTCAGGGCATCGATCTGACGCAGTTCGGCGGCCTGCTCGGCGGCGCGCCCCGCCGTCCGGTCGTCCGCCGGGGGTCCCTCGTCACGATCGTTCATCCACGGCCCCTTCGACTCATCCGCCGTCCCGTCGCTTCGTCGTTTTGTCCGCTTGTCGTCCGTACCATGCTCCGTCGAGTCGGCCGTCCGTGCAGCGCGGTGTACGCCGTGACCGGCCGTCCGGCTGGCGGGCCCGCTCGCGGCGTACTAAGACAGGAGGTGTGCCGGACCGCGTTCACGGGGCAGGGGAGCAGACGGACGCGAAGACCTGAGAAGGGACGGATGTCGTGGCACGACCCAGGATTCTCGTGGTGGGCGCCGGTTTCGCAGGAGTGGCGTGCGTACGCCGCCTGGAGCGGTCGCTCGCCGCCGACGAGGCGGACGTCTCACTGGTCACACCGTTTTCGTACCAGCTCTACCTGCCGTTGCTCCCCCAAGTGGCCTCCGGGGTGCTGACCCCGCAGTCCATCGCGGTGTCGCTGCGCCGCAGCAGCAGGCACCGCACCCGGATCATCCCCGGCGGGGCCGTGGGAGTGGACACCAAGGCCAAGGTCTGCGTGATCCGCAAGATAACGGGCGAGATTTTGAACGAGCCGTACGACTACATCGTGCTGGCGCCCGGCAGCGTCACCCGCACCTTCGACATCCCCGGACTGCTGGACAACGCGCGCGGCATGAAGACGCTCGCCGAGGCCGCGTACATCCGCGACCACGTCATAGCGCAGCTCGACCTCGCGGACGCCAGCCAGGACGAGGCCGAGCGGGCCTCCCGGCTCCAGTTCGTGGTGGTCGGCGGCGGTTACGCGGGCACCGAGACCGCCGCCTGCCTCCAGCGGCTGACCAGCAACGCGGCCAAGCGCTACCCGCGCCTCGACCCGAAGCTGATCAAGTGGCACCTGATCGACATCGCCCCGAAGCTGATGCCGGAACTGGGCGACAAGCTGGGCAGGAGCGCGCTGGAGATCCTCGGCAAGCGCGGCATCGAGGTCTCGCTCGGGGTGTCGATCGCGAAGGCGGGCCCCGAGGAGGTCACCTTCACCGACGGCAGGGTGCTGCCCTGCCGCACCCTGATCTGGACCGCGGGCGTCGCCGCGAGCCCGCTGGTCGCCACGCTCGACGCCGAGACGGTACGCGGCAGGCTCGCGGTCACCCCCGAGATGACCGTGCCGGGGCTCGACGGCGTCTTCGCGCTGGGCGACGCGGGCGCGCTGCCCGACGTCACGAAGGGCGAGGACGGCGCGATCTGCCCGCCCACCGCGCAGCACGCCATGCGGCAGGGCCGCACGATGGCCGACAACATCCTGGCCACCCTGCGCCACCGGCCGCTCACGCCGTACGCGCACAAGGACCTCGGCCTGGTGGTCGACCTCGGCGGCAAGGACGCGGTCTCCAAGCCGCTCGGCATCGAACTGCGCGGCCTGCCCGCCCAGGCGGTCGCCCGCGGCTACCACTGGTCGGCGCTGCGCACCAACGTCGCCAAGACCCGCGTCATGACCAACTGGCTGCTCAACGCGGTGGCGGGCGACGACTTCGTCCGCACCAACTTCCAGTCCCGCAGCGCCGGCACCCTGCGCGACTTCGAGTACACCGACACGTACCTGACGCGCGAGGAGATCCTGGAGCACACCAGGGGCATGGTCGCGGGCGGCTGACGGCGGCTGACGGCGGCGGTCGCCGGACGTTACGGTCGCCGTACACATCGGGCCGTCGCATACGGCGGGCCGCCGCGTCCGCCGGGAGGACGGAGAGCGTGAGCACGGGTACGGGTACGGAGCCGGTCACCGGCACGGGCGTCGTGGACGAGGCGGTACGCGGCAGGCCCGCGCCCGCCCTGCGCGGCCTGGTCGGCTGGTACTCCGGCTACCGGCAGCGCGGCGTGCCCCCGACCAGGCACCGGGGGCTGCCGTCCCCGTACCTGACGCTGATCCTCACGCTCGACGAACCGCTCACCATCGCCGCCCACCCCGACCCGGCGGAACCGCCCGGCGACTTCTCGGCGCTCGTCGGCGGCCTGCACACCGCACCCGCGCTGATCAGCGTGCCCGGCCGCCAGTCCGGCGTGCAGATCGCCCTCGACCCGCTGGGCGCCCGCGTCCTGCTCGGGCTGCCCGCGGGCGCGCTGGCCGGAGCGGATCTCGCCGCGCAGGACGTGCTCGGACCGTCGGTCGCCGACGTCCTGGACCGGCTGCGGGCCGCCCCGGGCTGGGCGGGCCGCTTCGCCGTCGTCGACGCCTGGCTGCTGGACCGGGCACGCGCCGACCCGCGCGCGGGCGTACGGCTGCATCCGGAGGTACGGCACGCGTGGCGGCTGCTCGCGGCCACCGGCGGCACGATCGGCGTGGCGCGGCTGGCGGCCGAGGTCGGCTGGAGCGACCGGCGGCTGCGGGACCGCTTCGCGGCCGAGGTGGGGCTGAGTCCGAAGGCCGCCGCACGGGTGATCCGCTTCGACCGCACCCGCCGCGGCCTGGCCTCCTACGGCGCCGCCGAGGGGCGGCTGGCCAGGATCGCCGTCGACCGCGGCTATTTCGACCAGGCGCACATGGACCGCGAATTCCGGGCCCTGGCGGGCTGCCCGCCGACACTGTGGCTCGCCGAGGAGCGCCGAAACATCCAATCCGGGCAGCACCCGTCCGAGTGAGGCTGGACGCGACAGCACACCGGCAGCACTGAGGAGGTCCGATCCCCATGACCGAGAGCACTGGCGACAACCCGGCGCAGGGCGCGAGCGGCGGCGGTTCCGCGCGAGCGAAGACCGCACCGCCGCCCCAGGTCTGGCCCACCCTGCGCGCCCGCGACGCCCGCGGCCTGATCCGCTTCCTCGTGGACGCGTTCGGCTTCGAGGAAACCGCGGTCTACGGCGAGGGCGACACCGTCGCGCACGCCGAACTGGCCTGGCCCGAGGGCGGCGGCATCATGCTCGGCTCGGTCCGCGAGGACCCGGACGGCACCTGGGCCAAGCGGCCCCCCGGCTCCTTCGGCGCCTACGTCGTCACCGCGGACCCCGACGCGCTGCACGCGCGCGCCAAGGCCGCGGGCGCCGAGATCACCGCCGAGCTGTTCGAGACGGACTACGGCTCCCGCGACTTCGCGGCCCGCGACATCGAGGGCAACCACTGGTACTTCGGCACCTATCCGGGCGAGCCGCGATAGGCCCGCGCGGCCTCAGTCGGCCAGCCGGAACTCCAGGTCCGTCTCCCACTTCGCGGTGTCCGGCTGCGAGCGCGGATCGGTGCGGTAGCTCTCCATCCGGCAGCCCCACCGGTCGCCCTCGGCTGTCGGCCTCATGTCCCAGCGCAGCCCCGCCGCCAACGCCCAGTCGAGCAGCAGCGCCGTGGCGCCGACGAGCCCGGCGGGGCTGCCGAGATACGTGTACGTCACGAAGCGGCCCGCGGGCAGCACGCCGGAGAACAGGTCGCCGTCGCGCACCACCGCCCCCGCGACGGGCACCCCCGCCTCGACCTCGAGCTGCCTCGCCATGTCGATGACGTTGTACTTGAGGAAGGGCGGCCCGGCGGGCTCCACGCCGAGCGCGGACAGCCGCCCGATGACTTCGGGGATGCGGTGGGCGATGGTGTCGACCGATTCCATGGTGACAAGGGCCCGGACGGCCGCGTACGGGCGAGCGGCGCGGTCGACGATCCGGGGCGGTACGTATCCGGTAGTGGTCATGCCCCGGTAGACCGGCCGCGGACCGCGAACTCATCGCGGGCGCCGTACGGGGTCCGCGAAAACCACTTGCGGGCCTTCGTAGCGTTGGCTCGTATGACGAACAGTGACGGCCTGCTCGCGGCCTATGACGAGCAGATGCGCGGCGCTCCGCCGAACCTCCCCGCCGGGGTCAGGTGCGAGTGGGACGGACCGGTCCTGCGGCTCAGCGGGCAGTACCGCGGCTTCGTGAGCACACCGCCCGACCTCGGGGTGGAGGGCGCGGAGCTCGACCGGCTGATCGCCCGCCAGCGCGACTTCTTCGCGGCGCGCGGCGAGGCCGTGGAGTGGAAGACCCGCGCGCACGACCGGCCCGCCGACCTGCCCGAGCGGCTGCTCGCGGCCGGCTTCGTGCCCGAGGAGCGGGAGACCGTCGTGATCGGGCGGGCCGAGGAGATGACGGCCGACCCCGTACTGCCGGACGGCGTCGTCCTGCGCCAGGTCACCGCCGACGCCGACCTGCGGCGGATCGCCGCCATGGAGTCGGCCGTGTGGGGCCAGGACTGGGGGTGGCTGGCCGACGACCTGGCCGGCCGGATCGCCGCCGCGCCCACCGAGGTCGTCGTCCTGGTCGCGGAGGCCGACGGCCAGGTCGTCTCGGCGGCCTGGCTGGTGGTCAGGACCGGCACCGACTTCGCCGGGCTGTGGGGCGGCTCGACACTGGAGGCGTGGCGCGGCCGGGGCATCTACCGCGCGCTGGTCGCCGCCCGCGCCAATGTCGCCGCCGCCCGGGGCATCCGCTACCTCCAGGTCGACGCCTCGGACGACAGCGCGCCGATCCTGCGGCGCCTCGGCTTCCACGCCGTGACGACCACGACGCCCTACATCTGGTCGCCCCCGGTCCGGACCTGAGAGCGGGGACGTGCCCGCGGTACGGACTCCCGTGCCGCGCCCGGCCACCGGTCTCTTTACGGTAGGGGTATGGAAGAGAGCACCGAGGACATCTCGCGGACCGCGGTCCAAGCGGCCCACGACCTGCGGGTGACGGTCAGCCGTCTGCTGCGCAGGCTGCGGGAGATCGCCGACACACAGGACCTGACCCCCTCCCAGACCTCGGTGCTCAGCAGGCTGGGCAAGGGCGAGGAGTCCACCGCCAGCGCGCTGGCCGCCGCGGAGGGGGTCCGCCCGCAGTCGATGGCCGTCGCGCTCGGGGCGCTCGAACAGCACGGGTTCATCGAGCGCCACCCCGATCCCCGCGACGGCCGCAGGCAGTTGATCGTGCTCACCGCCGCGGGCCGCGAGCGGGTCCAGGGCAACCGCGTGGCCCGCGAGGAGTGGCTGGCCCGCGCCTTCCAGGACCGCTACACGCCGCAGGAGCGCGAGACGGTCATCGAGGCGCTGGCCCTGATGGAACGCCTCACCCAGCCGTAGTCCGCGCGGCGGCCGTCCTCACGCGGGTCCTGATCCGGCGGGTCCTGATCCGTCGGGCCCCGATCCGGCATTCCCCGACCCGGCGGGCCCTTCCGGCGGCTCCTCGCGCTCGACCGCCGCGAGGGTGCGGCCGGTCAGGACCGAGCGGGCCCTGCGCGGATCCGGAGTGGTCCCGCGGCCCGGCGTGCTGTGCGCGTCCTTCTTCTTGACCAGCAGCCACGCCGGGTCCGCCGCGTCCCCCTGACCGCCGTCGGCGGCCTGGTGGATCCGGGTCAGCGCGTACGCGCCGAGCAGTTTCGTACCGCGCAGCTCGAAGGAGGCGTGGCCGCGCTCCAGGGCCCGCGCGAACGCCTCGGGGCCGCCGTCCGTCAGCGGGTGGTAGGTGCCGTGGTCCCAGACGATGACGGGCCCCGCGCCGTACTGGCCGCCGGGGATCACGCCCTCGTACTCCCGGTACTCCAGCGGGTGGTCCTCGGTGGGCACCGCGAGCCGTTTGTCGCGCGGGTCGGTGGACGGCCCCCTCGGGACCGCCCAGGACTTCAGCACCCCGTCGACCTCCAGCCGGAAGTCGAAGTGCATCCGGGTCGCGTCATGGATCTGCACGACGAAGGACGGGTCGTCGCCGGGGGCCGCCGTACCGCCCTCGGGCTCGTCGGTGCGGTCGAAGCGCCGCATGCCGCGGTACTTCGCCAGCCGGTCCCGCTCCTGGCCCGTACCCCGGTCGGCGCCCTGGCCCGCTTCCTCGTCGTCGCCCGAGCCCGTGCCCGTCCTCGCGTTGCTGTTCGCGTCGGTGTCGGCGTCCGCCACGACGGCTCCTCTCCGTACGGCCCGCTTCTGCCATCATCGGGCAGCCGGAGCGACCCGGCCCGGCCGGAGCGGTCCGCACGGGTGGCTGTCGGCCGCCGGAAGAGGCAGGCTCGACAGTGGGGCCACGGGAAGCGCACGGCCCCGGCCACCGTTGCACGGCAGGAAGACGTACGCAGACGCACACCAACAAGTGTGGAGACATCGCATGAGCGGATCGGCGGACATCGGCGTCACCGGGCTGGCAGTGATGGGCAGCAATCTCGCCCGGAACTTCGCCCGCCACGGCTTCACCGTGGCCTTGCACAACCGCACCACCGCCAAGACGAACGCCCTGGTGGAGCAGTTCGGCGACGAGGGCACCTTCATCGCCGCGCAGTCCGCGCAGGAGTTCGTCGCGGCCCTGGAACGGCCGCGGCGGCTGGTCATCATGGTCAAGGCCGGTGAGGCCACCGACGCGGTGATCCAGGAATTCGCGCCGCTGCTGGAGTCGGGCGACGTGATCATCGACGGCGGCAACGCGCACTTCGCCGACACCCGCCGCCGCGAGAAGGAACTGCGCGAGCAGGGCATCCACTTCGTCGGCACCGGCATCTCCGGCGGCGAGGAGGGCGCGCTCAACGGCCCGTCGATCATGCCCGGCGGGTCCGCCGAGTCCTACGAGTCGCTCGGCCCGCTGCTGGAGCGGATCGCCGCCAAGGCCGAGGACGGCACGCCCTGCACGACGCACATCGGCCCCGACGGCGCCGGCCACTTCGTGAAGATGGTGCACAACGGCATCGAGTACGCCGACATGCAGCTCATCGCCGAGGCGTACCACCTGCTGCGCGAGGTCGCCGGTTACTCGCCCGAGCAGATCGCCGAGACCTTCAAGACCTGGAACACCGGGCGCCTGGACTCGTACCTGATCGAGATCACCGCGCAGGTGCTCGCGCACACCGACGCGGCCACCGGCAAGCCCTTCGTGGACGTCGTCGCCGACCAGGCGGAGCAGAAGGGCACCGGCCGCTGGACCGTACAGATCGCCCTCGACCTGGGCGTCCCCGTCTCCGGCATCGCCGAGGCGGTCTTCGCCCGCTCCCTGTCGGGCCACGGCGAACTGCGGGCCGCCTCCCGCGACCTGCCGGGCCCCTCGGGTGCGGTACTCGGCGAGGCCGAGGCCGCCGCCTTCGCCGACCGCGTGGAGCAGGCGCTGTACGCGTCCAAGATCGTGTCGTACACGCAGGGATTCCACCAGATCCAGGCGGGCAGCCAGACCTACGACTGGGACATCGACCTGGGCGCGGTCGCGTCGATCTGGCGCGGCGGCTGCATCATCAGGGCCGCCTTCCTCGACCGGATCAAGGAGGCGTACGACAGCCGCCCCGACCTGCCGAGCCTGCTGTCCGACAAGCAGTTCGCCGAGGAGATCGGCGCGGCGCAGGACGACTGGCGGTCGGTCGTGGCGACCGCGGTGGGCCACGGCGTGCCCACGCCCGGTTTCTCCGCGGCGCTGGCGTACTACGACGCGCTGCGCGCCGAGCGGCTGCCCGCGGCGCTCACGCAGGGTCAGCGCGACTTCTTCGGCGCGCACACCTACCGGCGCACCGACCGCGAGGGCTCTTTCCACACGTTGTGGGGCGGCGACCGCTCGGAGGTGAGCACGGATTGACCCGACTGCCACGTGCGTGTGGCGCGTGGACCGGGGCACAAGGAAAGTGAACGGGTACAGCACGTCACCAGGAGGACTCGTCATGATCAAGCCCGCTGATCTCCGCGAATGGCGCGACCACGACGTGGTCGACGCAGAGGGACACAAGATCGGCTCCCTCGAAGCGGTGTATGTGGACACCGGCACGGACGAGCCGCTGATGGTCACGGTCCAGATCGGCCTGCCCACCAGGCACCGGCTCACCTTCACGCCCGTCACGGACGTGATCGTGGGCCCCGGATGGGTGAAGGTCCCGTACGACAAGGCATTGGTGAAGTCGGCCCCCTCGATCGGCACGGACGACGTCCTGCCCGTCGAGGACGAGGAGGCGATCTTCCAGCACTACGGTCTGCCGTACAAGCCGACCGGCGACGGCGTGCGCCTGCTCGCCCGACGCTGACGGCGCGTTCGCTGACAGCGCGCGAGCACTGACGGGCACACCCGTTCCCGCACCACCGCCCGTGAGAGAACAACCGAGTGGGGTGCGGCCCCGGCCCCCCGGCCCGCCCCCCAGCGGTCCCCCGCCGGCCCCAGCCCGGCCGCGGGTTTGGGGGGCGCGGCGCCCCGCCCCGGGGGGGCGC